>CAJVYU010000121.1 GCA_913009735.1 uncultured Fidelibacterota bacterium | reverse complement strand
TGAAAAGTATTCTGAAGCCCGAATCCAAGTTTGAAAAAGGCGCGATGAATTTAAACCATTCTTTCCCGTTACATTATTTTTCCGGCATCCATTATCAGGTGGTATCACATAGTTTAAGGGAGATATAATCATCAAATTATTTTCGGAATATAGCAGATCATTTATTCATAGAAATGAAAACAGTGGATAAAATTAATGACTGACTGGAGCAAAAAATTACAGGTGCTGTTTCAAAACGATACACAATCATATTATGTAATGGGAAGCCATTTATCTAAACGCATATATATCAGTAAGTTACAGCATTATCATTTCATGGCATTATTATTGCGGTGATAATATTATGAAATTTAATAATTGAAGGCTATGTTCTACAAACTTACTAAATTAGACATAAAAATATTCAACACCTACGGTGTTGGCAATCTATTATGATTGGATGTTATAGACATTTGACTCCTAACGGAGTCTTTAAAATTAAAAGAAATCCCGTAGGCTTACAGTCCCGTACTTTATGTCGGGAGATTACATGTCTATAACAAACGGAATTCAGATAAACACGAACGACACCCGCCTGCCCCATCTGAAATATATTGAAGGTGGCGGGCAGGTAGGTTTAAACAGTATTCAAATCAGTTCATTTTTAGAACATAGCCTAATTGAACAAATATTTGAACGTTTCTATGGAAATAATGACTAATTAAACCATTAGGTATCACTATCATAAAAGAAGGATAACAATGAAAGTATTCAATGAAGACAATCATGGTTTCACGTTAATAGAATTAATTATGGTAATCGTGATATTAGGAATTTTATCAGCGATAGTTGTCCCCAGGTATTTTGATTTTACCGAAAAAGCTGAGATATCAACCGAGGAAGCATTCATAGGAAATTTGAAAACAGGCATAAATTTGTATAGCACAGATCAATATTTAACCACGGGGAATAAGAACTTCCCTTGCGCTGATTGGCAATTGTTCGATTTAGTCCTTGATGAATTACCGGATGGCTGGAGTTATGACAACAATTTACCCTTGGGGTTAATAACGCATACCCGTAAAAACGGGTCCTCAAAATTTTGGCAGTATGGCACCAAGAATGGTAAAACGGAGTTTGAACTTATCGATCAACCGAGCGGCAGTCCACCACCACCACCTGGCGGCGGAGGCGGCGGTGGATTTGATACATCCTGTTAGCCTGATTAATGCACCAGCCACAGAGACACAGAGAACACAGAGAATTAATAAAGGGTTAAAACAAACTAAAAACTGACAATGAGCCACAGAGAACACAGAGAGATACTGATATCAAAGGAGTTGAAAAAATTGAATAAAAAAAGTATTTCATAAAAACACTTTATGATATTTGTGGCTAATGAACGCTACCGCTAATACAGGTTAGTAAGCCCGGAAAGATTAAAACAAAAATTGTGAAATGAAAGAAAAAATAATTTGAATAAAAGTTTGATCCATAAAATAATGGGTCAGAATATTGACATGAAAATTCAATGATACACAGGTTAAAAAAAGGTGAAATCGTATGGCTTATAATTTTACCTGTTATTATAATATTTCCATAAGGAGCATAGTATGAGTATTCAAGATAGTTACCAAAGAAAAACTGTTGACAGGAACAGTGATAAGCGTTGGTCTGGCTTAGCTAATCAAAAGGTTCTTACAACCATTGTGTGGTTCATGTTTTTATTACCGACAAGTGGTTTTGCGGCGGCAGTTGACAACGTGCAAAGTGGAACACTGTCCAGCAGCGGAAATGGCACTGTCACAGCAAATATCACCGCTGTGGATCTATCCAAGTCATTCCTTATTTTTAATACACGATCTAACAGTAACCGTCCTCCCGGTTCGATGGTCCGTGGGCGCATTGCATCCTCTACTACTGTGGAATTTGAGCGTGTCACCAATGAATCATCCACTATATCAATACAATGGTATGTTGTAGAATTCCAATCCGGAGTCACCGTTCAGCGTGGATCTGTAAATCAATCAAGTTCTACTGTTAATGTACCAATTAACCCTGTTTCCTCCTTAAATCAAGCTTATGTTACATGGTCTAAGACACCGTCCAGCGGAGATGGCGCCTGGAGTGATGATGACCCTATTGTGGGAGAGTTAACAACTACAAGTAATCTGCAATTTCGAGTGAATGTTGATAACAGCAATCATGTTATCTGGTGGCAGGTTATTGAATATACGAACGCTGCAGAAATTTTTGTCCAGAAAGGCACCACATCCTGGAATAGTTCTACCAAAGATGAAACAATAACCCTTGGTACTACAATTGACGAAGATAACTCATTTTTGTTGGTAGGATTCAGAACAAGCGGCAGCTATGCAATTGGTAAAGCGATGCTTAGAGCCGAAATTAAAAATTCAACTCAGATTAAAATTGAACGCGAAAAAGATGGAGTTGCTATTAGTGAAATCGTCTGGCAGGTAATAGAATTGAAAGATGGTTCAACGGTTCAACATGAAAAGTCCGAGTTTAGCAGCGGGGACGCCACAGAAACAGAAAGTATAACTTCAGTCGATCTGAATAAATCCGTTGCTTTTGCTTCCGTTCAGGCGGCGGCGGGTCAAAGCCTCGGCAGCTCCAAATATACTAATGATGATATTAGCGGGGTGTCGTCAGTCACAATGGCATTGACGTCAAATCAATGAACTTTGGAGCGCAGCAACACAGCGCATGAAGCTAAAGTCGACTGGTTTGTAGTCGAATATAATTCTACTTCAACACAATCTCCCGTTGCCCTTTGGCGTCTTGATGAACTTAGCTGGGACGGAACGTCTGATGAAGTAGCGGACAGTTCCGGGAATGGAAATCATGGTACATCATTCGGAAATGCAAACACAAGCGGCGCTAAGCTCTGCAGGGGCGGCGTTTTTGATGGGAACGACGGAACAAGTGTTAGCTTTACATCTTTAGCTTTGTCAAGTTGGACTGCATGTTTATGGGTAAAAGCAGACACATATTCAGAAGGGTGGGTAATACCAATTGGAGATGGTGGTTCGCAGAATTTTATTGGCAGAGCAAATAACAATAGGTTCAGAGTAAGAGCAGGTAATAATAACAGAGATGCTTCTCCGACACCGCCAAATGTATCGCTTAATGTTTGGGAATTTTGGACTGTAACCTATGATGGAACAGATTATAATTATTATATTGATGGAGGGAGTACATATTCCGGGGCACTTTCTGCCACTGGAGATACATGGACTATTAATACATTAGGAGATGCATTTAGCACAGCAGGATACGAATTTGATGGATCAATCGATGAAGTTGCCATCTATAGCAGCGCTCTTTCTGCTTCTGAAATACAAACTATTTACAATAATAATTTAGCCGGAAAAAATCCTGACGGCAGTACCCGAACTTGTCTTCCTGAACCGACGAATCTTGTTGCTGAATGGCGCTTGGATGAATCTCAATGGACCGGAGCTTCAAATGAAGTTGCTGATAATTCCGGGAATGGAAATCATGGTACAGCATTTGGCAATGCTGCGACTTCCACTGATGGAAAAGTGTGTAAATCCGGTAATTTCGATGGTACTGATGATTATATAGACTTAGGTAATCCTACCGATCTTCAGATCGCAGGTGATATGACCGTTGCGATGTGGCTGAAACCGGATAATTTTAATTCGAGACAAAATCCGTGGAGTAAAGCCTATGGCGGAGAAGGAACCATCACTCAAGAAATAGGCGGAGGATTGAATTTTTATTGGGGCACAGCCGGGAATAATGCAAGCCCCTATACCAACCTTTACACAAGTTCGTTACAATTAAATCAGTGGAACCATATTGTTTTTGTTCGGGATATGACTAATAACTCAGTGAAATGGTATATTGACGGTAGTGTGAGTACAAGTGGAACACCGAGTATGTCCGGATCCGTTAGCGCATTATCGGCAAAAATCGGAAGTGGATACGTATCAAACTATGCCGGCAAAATTGATGAAGTACTCATCTATAATTATGCTCTTACAGGTAGTGAGATTCAAACCATTTACGTCAATCAATTAGCAGGCAAGAATACTGACGGTTCTACCCGAACCTGCTCCGGCACACAAACATTTACAGATATTACATCTTCTGCAGGATTAAATAATGTTGACGGAAAGTATGCAGTATCCTGGGGAGATTATGATAATGACGGCTATCCCGATCTATGGGTTAGTAAAGAAGATGCTCTTTATCATAATAATGGAAACGGAACATTCTCCGAGGTTTCAGGCTCGGAGTCTCCGGATGGTGACGAACGTGCTGCCCATTGGGGTGATTTTGACAACGACGGTTACCTCGATTTCTTTGCAACTTTGAATCCGCATTATTCAACCAATGACGGCGATGGTACTTTTACCAAACAAAATGAAAGCAGTGTCGGATTATCAGGCGTTTCCAACCTGGGTGACGTTGTATTTCTTGACTATAATAGAGACGGATTCCTCGATATTTTTGCCCCGGACGGTAATAGTGGAAACCATATGTTCAAAAATAATGGTGATGGTACATTTTCCAGCCAGGGATCAAATGCATTAGGTTTATCTCCAAGCAGTAACGGAGAAACTGTTACCGCTTCCGATTATGATAATGACGGATTTATCGACATACTATATCGTTCTTCATCTCTGCAGCTATGGAATAATGACGGGGATGGCACATTTACCAATGTTACATCTTCAGCCGGCGTCAGCTTATCCGGAACAAGCGGCGGGTATAACGGAACTGCTTTTGGTGACTATGACAACGATGGAGATATGGATTTTTACGGTGGACAAAGTGGAAATAACAAACTGTATCGTAACAATGGAAACGGTACATTCACCGAGGTTGCCTCTTCTGCCGGTGTTACGGCGGGATCTGATGTGACCAAAGGTGTTTGCTGGGGTGATATTGATAATGACGGTGACCTCGATCTTTATGTGTCCGATTACAGCGGTTCCAATATGTTATTCAGAAATAATGGAGATGGAACATTTACGGATATTGCTTCGGCAATGGGCGTTAATATGCATGATAGTGATTCCTATGGAGCTACATTTGCTGATGTTGATTTGGATGGTGATCTGGACCTTTTTGTTGCCGATGATGACGATGACAGCAGATTATTTCGTAATGATTTAAATAACACTGATTATCTAAAAGTCAAGGCTACCGGGCTTGGTGTCGGCAATTCGCCAAAAGACGGCATAGGCAGCAGAGTTGAGTTGTGGAACTCAAGCCAGAGCAGTTTATTGGCGGTTCGGGAAGTATCCGGTGGTGAAGGATATGGCTCACAGCAGCCGCATATGGTTCATTTTGGTCTGGCAAGCAGCTGGGGCGGCGGCGGTGGAACGTATGTTGTAAAAGTGAGATTTACATCTGGAACAGTCGTAACAACGACCGGTGTTCTGCCTACTTCGTCTTCAATCTCCATGGGCTCAACGACAGTGAGTAATGCAATTGAAGTTACTGAAACAGGAACATCCATTACACCATTCACTATCGTTACAGCCGCGGCTGATTTAGATGACAGCCAGAATCAGAATACCTATGGAATTGCCTGGGGAGATTACAATGTAGACGGTTACCCGGATTTATATATTTCCGGTGTTGACAAATTATTTACTAATGACGGTGACGGTACTTTTTCTGCCGGACCTTCACTGACGGGTAATAATCGCGCAACCCATTGGGGAGATTATGATAATGATGGTGATCTGGATTTCATTGGGACAATAAATATGAATTTCAGTAAGAATAATGGAAATAATACATTTACTTTACAAAATAACTCGTCAATTGGTTTTAGTCAAATTAATAATTTAGGGGATGTTGCATTCCTTGATTATAACAATGATGGATTTCTGGATGTCTGGGCGCCTAATGGAAGTCCGCCCTATGCTTATATGTATTCCAATGATGGTGATGGTACTTTTACAGCAGTGGCGGGTTCTGGTATCGGTTTATCAGCCAGTACCAACGGGGAAGCCACAATCGTAGCCGACTATGATGGCGATGGTTATACCGATATCCTTTACCGCGCCGGCAGTGTTTATTTATTCAAGAATGATGGTGATGGTACCTTTACCAATTCTACCTCGACGGCGGGGATAAGTTTAAGCGGAACAGGCGGTGGATATAACGGAACCGCTTTTGGTGATTACGACAATGACGGCGATTTGGATTTATACGGCGGACAGAATGGGAATAACAAATTGTATAAAAACAATGGTAATGGAACATTTACCGATGTAACCTCGACAGCCGGTATGGCTGGAGGCTCTTACGATACAAAAGGAGTCACTTGGGGTGATTTTGACAATGACGGCGATCTGGATTTGTACGTAGCAAACCATAACGGCAACGATTATTTTTATCGCAATAATGGTGATGGAACATTTACGGATGTATTCACCATTTACGGCTTATCTCAAGGCTCATCGGCGCGAGGCGCTGTATGGGCGGATTATGATTTGGACGGTGACTTGGATCTGTATGTAGGTAATAATTCTCATGCGGGCAGATTGTATCGAAATAACACAAACAGCGCTGATTATCTAAAAGTTAAAGTAACCGGCGGCGGTAGCGGTTTTTCGCCGGTTGACGGAACAGGCGCCCAAGTGGAATTATGGAATACAGCAGGTACAGTACGCTATGCCATGAGGGAAGTAACAGGAAGCGTTGGTTACGGTTCCCATGATCCCCGGATTGTACATTTTGGATTGGCAAGCACCTGGGGCGGCGGCGGCGGTACGTACGTTGTAAAAGTTCAATTCCCCGGAGGAAGTGAAGAAACAGTTACAGGCGTAGTACCTACATCAAGTTCGATAACAATTGGCAGCACAACATTAAGTAATACCATCGACGTACAGGAAAACACGGTCACCTTAGTTGGGAAATGGCGGATGGATGAGTGCGATTGGAGCGGCGCAAGCGGCGAAGTAGTGGATGCGACTGGCAGCGGAAATAACGGGACGGTATTCGGCGGTGCGACTACTGATGATGGAAAGGTATGTGAAGGCGGGGTATTTGATGGGAATAATGATTATGTGAGTGTGGATGATAATCCCGAGTTAAGTATAACAGGGGATTTAACAATTGTCGCCTGGATAAACCCCAATTCTGTTACGGGTGGTCTTTCCATTGTTGACAAATATGACAATGCAGGGAATCAAAGATCATATTTCTTTGCCATTGATCAGGATTGTAATTCTGGAGAATTAGCTTTTGGTCTCGCCCAAAATGTTGGTTCATTTTCAGGGGAAATGTGTTCAGATCCTGTTTTACAAACCGGTGTATGGCAACATGTAGCTGCTGTGTATGAAGCGAGCAGTCAAACGGTAACCCTTTATGTGAACGGGGTTGATGAAACGCGGGGTTTATACTCGGGGAGTATTCCCTCTTCGATAGCTGATGCAACAGCGCCATTGACCATAGGTTCAGCGCCCGGTTCATCTGGCCGGAAATTCGATGGCAGTATAGATGAAGTAGCTGTCTATAGCGGAGCGCTTTCCGCAGCTGAAATACTGATAATTTATGCTAACCAATCAGCAGGCAAAAATGCTGACGGTACTGACCGTACATGCGCATCTTGCGATCCTGTTGCTGAATGGCAGTTGGATGAATGCGACTGGGATGGAACCGGCGGCGAAATTATAGATCACACCGGAAGCGGAAATAATGGTCAAGCAATGGGTGGAGCATCAACAACAGCAGGAAAAGTATGTAATAGCGGCGTATTTGACGGAGTTAACGATTATTTGGAAATCCCAGACGATACGGATTTGGATTTTACCGGTGAATTGACCATATCAATGTGGGTGTTCCCGAACTCAGTTTCGAACGAAAATGTTATTGTAAGTAAGGGTAATAATGGTTGTGGTAATTACAATTTATTTATTCGGAATGGCCGGCTTGGCTTATTAGGCTCCGGTTTCTGCAGCTGGGGCTATGAAGGTAGTAATGCCATCGTAGCGACCGGTTCATGGCAGCATATTGCCGCAACTTATGATGGCAGCAATATTAAATATTTTGTGGATGGTATCCTTAAAAATACAGTTGCTTATAGTGGTGGTCTTGGTTCCCCGAATAGTGATCCTTTAAGAATTGGTGGCCCGACCATATCCGGGTGGTCATTATCAAGATATTTCAATGGTAAAATGGATGAAATCCAATTTTATGACAGAGCGCTTGCATCTGCCGAAATCCAGACGATATACACTAACCAATCGGCAGGTAAAAACGCTGACGGCAGTACCCGCACCTGTAGTTCCTGCGGTCCGATTGCTGAATGGCAGTTGGATGAATGCAGTTGGGATGGAACCGGCGGCGAAGTGGTTGATGCTACCGGAAATGGAAATAATGGCGCCGCTCAAGGAGGCGCTGCGACGGTAGATGGACAAGTATGTAATAGTGGTAGTTTTGATGGAAACGATGATTACTTGGAAATTCCAGATGATAATAGTTTAGATATCACCAATTCTATTACTGTTTCAGCCTGGGGGAAATTCAGTACGGTTACTACGAATCATCCGTCATTAGTCTGTAAAAATCCTGTGAATCAGGCATACTTGTTATGGAAGTCCGATGATGGCGGCAATGTGGGATGGGCTTTTCGTATCCGGGGCAGTGATACAAATGTACATACAGTTTATAGTCAGGTTAATCCGGTGGCAGACCAATGGTATCATGTAGCGGGAACTTTTAATGGCTCTGAATTGAAAATATATGTTGATGGTCAGTTAAAAGCCAGATCGGAAGAGCGTCGTGTAGGGAA
>CAJVYU010000120.1 GCA_913009735.1 uncultured Fidelibacterota bacterium | reverse complement strand
ATGGCGAGTGTGTGTTTTTCAATCATTTAAATATTGATGATGCGCAAAATTGGAAGTCAGTGAATTATTCTCTAAATTATTCACGGAGAAATTAGCTTATGAATAATATTTTACAAAGACAGTATAACACGCTAATTAAGTGTACTATATTGCAATTGTGCATGTTAGTAACAAGTTAGGATTTTAGGAGGATCTGATGAAGAAATTTATTCCATACGGGTTAGTATTACTAGTTTTCCAGCTATTCTCCGGCTGCAACAATCCAGCGGGTAATCAAACTACATACACCATTTCAGGTACTGTTGTTTATGCCGGAATGGCCAAACAAGACGTCAAAGTTTCTATTGATGATGCTATCAATTGGACGACCAAAACAGATGAAACAGGTTTCTTTGAAATCAAAGATGTTATAGAGGGGAATCATAGTCTAAAAGCAACCACGGAAGAGGGTGATAAACAATTCAGCGAAAGAAATTATTCCATAGAGGTATATAATGACTTCAACTTTTCTGAACTAATACTTCCCCGCGCCATTGAAATTGAGGAGCCCCTAGGAGTTTCGGCAAATTCAATTCAATTGAAGTGGATGGTAAGTGATGCCCCAGATTTTAAAGAGTATAAACTATTTAGACACTCTAGTTCTGGTCTGGATGAAAACACGGGTACACTTATTCACGTATTTACATCTATTTTAGATACAACATTTATTGATAATTCTGTAAGCCCGATAACCCAGTATTTTTATCGAATCTATGTTATGAATGAATTTGGTAGATTAGGTGGGAGTAACATCGTATCATTTACAACAGAAAATGCAGAGCTCATCATTAATGGTAGTTTTGAAGAAATTGATAGTAACTCTGAATTTCCAGTGAGTTGGGCTGTGTGGAATAATGCACCCTTTGTTGTGATTGACACAAACATTGTCTTTCATGGTAACGTTTCTTTGAGAGCAGATGTCAATGAACAAACTGCTAACCATCGTCCGCTCTATCAATTAATCGATCCATCCTTATTTCAACAGGGAGAAAGATATCGACTTTCCTATTGGATAAAGGCCTCTGAGATGGTCTCTAATCAACCGGGATATTACACATTTCTTCGAGATGATAACTGGACTTGGACGCTATTTTTAAACAGGGTGGTTGGTCCACAACCGGTTAAAGATTGGACACTAACCACTTATGACTTTACATACCCAGCAGATATCTCAACATCCAACATCCGATTAGAGTTTTATTATGAAGGATCCCCTGAGTTCCAAGTATGGATAGACCAAGTCAGCATCAAAAAGATATAAACTTTCTTTGAAAACCTAAACGTCCAGAGAACCGGACGTGGAAAAACATGCGGCGTGAATTCGATGTTTGGTTTGGAGCATTACCATTCGTAAACTTGGATGAGGGACATCCTGTGGTGAAAAGTTTCACGCCGGTAATTTTTAGATTATGCTGCCTAGACTTTATAAACCATAGAGAAATTACAATTAAATTTTTTCTCTTTGTCCCCTGTGGCTAACTCCGCTCGAATCGTTTGTCCAATTCATCCAATGATAACTGAACGATAATCGGTCTGCCGTGGGGACAATAATAGGGATGTTTAGTGGCAAAAAGCCGATTGACCAGCGCCTGCATTTCCGGGATGGTTAATGGATCCCCGGCTTTTATGGCCGCATGACAAGCGTAAGACGCCGCCAGACCTTCCTGCCAGGAACTGTATTTTTTCTTATTCTCCAGAAAGGAATCTATAATTTCCCTGATGACAGCTTTTTCATTGCCCCATCCCATTTCCGATGGAATCGCTTCTACAAGCACCGTGTTTTTCCCAAATTCTTTCATGCGAAAACCTAATCGGTTCAGACTGGGCAATATGTCCAGTAAAACAGAAAATTCATCGGCAGAAAATTCCAGCGTTTCCGGAAATAATAATGTTTGAGCGCCCAGCGGAGCGACATCGAACGCCTCCAGGGCTTCTTCAAATAACACCCGTTCATGTGCCACGTGCTGATCAATGATGACCAAACCGCTGTTAATCTGGGAAACGATATATTTATCATGAATCTGCCAAATATTTCCGCTGATTAAATCTTCATCTGATGTTTTCTTTTCCGATAAGGAGTCAACATACGTTTTTGCTCTCGCCAATCCCTGCTGGATATGTGTATCCGCACCAGGTATGCTAAAACTTCCTTGTTGTGGATCGCTGGTGAATCCCGGAAACATTCCGGTGTCCGTACGAAAATCCGGAATGGTATCCAAAATCGATTGAAGGGCCTCGGATACGGCTGATTTTAATACGTGAAATAATCGCCATTCATCTTTAAAGCGTACTTCAATTTTCATGGGATGGACGTTGACGTCCACTTGGTCAGCCGGCTGAACAAGATTCAATACATAAAATGGATATTCCCCCCGTTTAAGTAAGGACTGATACGCACCGTAAACGGCATTATTCAGCAGTCGATGCTTAATAAACCGGCGATTAAGAAAAATGTACTGCTCACCCGGTCGGGAGCGAAGCAAATTCAAATTGCCCACAAATCCGCTGGCGGCAAAATCACCTTTAACAATATTTACTTCCAGCAAATGACTACCGTACGTTGGATCTAACAAATTATCAATTCGATCTTTAAGGGTTTCTCCCTGAATGTTGATAATTTCTTTTTCATCGTGAATCAGTTTGAAAGCCACTTCAGGGTACGCTAATCCATAGCGGCGAACCATTTGCACAATCTGACGGAATTCAACCCGTTGAGATTTTAAAAATTTCTTCCTGGCAGGTGTATTATAAAATAAATTATGAACATTAATCCGCGTGCCTTTAACGGGTTCCGATGGAGTCAATTCCCCTGCCTCGCCATCATGAACCTTAATTGAATAACCGCCATTACCATTTACACAAGAAGCCAACTCTATTTCAGATACAGAAGCAATGCTGGCTAAGGCTTCGCCACGAAAGCCTAAGGAATTGATATTGAATAAATCTTCAAAGGTAGCAATTTTACTTGTCGTAAAACGCTGGACAGCCAGACGCATATCATCTGCTTCAATTCCGTTGCCGTTATCTGATACCTGTACAAGTTGATGACCGCCTTTTTCAACAACGATGGAAATTTCACTGGCGTTGGCATCCAGGCTGTTTTCAATTAATTCTTTCACGACAGATGCCGGACGTTCCACCACTTCACCGGCAGCAATCTTGTTACGAAGGTCGAGGGATAGTTTCTTGATAGCCATAGTGTTAGGAAATAGAAAAAAAGGAAGAATTGATAATGGTAATGTGAGAAGTATTATTTTTCATTATTTCTGGCCGTAATTCTACTTTTTGCTAGAATCTTTGTTATTTCATAAGCCTCCAGCAAAAGAGGTTTAACAATTTTTTCATCCAACAAATTATCAGCAATAATAAATTCCATCCAAAGTGCAGATTCATCTGCTTCTTCAAGTGCAATGCTCAACTTGGCTATAAATGTTTTCTTGGATTGAGATAATTGAGACGCACGATAATTAGCTGCGACTGAAGTACTGCTTCTTAATAATTGGCCGCCAAAATGTCTGCCTTCATAAGTATTTGGAAGCGATTTGCACAATTTTATACATCGCAGTGCAAATTTCCATGCTCTATCTTTCAGATCTCCACTTTTCGCCATACTACTTGTTCTTTCTTCTATTTTTCATCTTCCTTCTTCCTTATTACTTCTTCCTTGTTTACCCTTCAATCATTTTCATTGTCTGACGAAAGATCTTTCGTTCAATTTTCGGTGCTTCAGCCAGTAACTCATCTACTCGCTTCTTTTTCCGGTTTGTGTATCGTTTATCATTTACACCAGGGAGATTAATCAGCACATTCATACACGCTCCACGAACGGCTGCCAGTGCAGCTTCCCCGGCAACACCCACATCACTGACAGAATTCGGATTGCCTTTTTTCACTAGTTCATCAGCGATTTCCAAAACCGATAATGACAATTCAGCTACTTCCAATGGAACGTCAATGGCATGTTTTTTCGCAGTCAAAACAGTCTTGTGTTTAAATACTTTTTCTTCTTCAGAGTTCGCAGGTAGACGGTTAGCGTCCATCACTGCTTTGAACGCTTTGGTATCTTCATCCACCAGAAATGATAACCGGTCTTTTATTTCCTGTGTTTTATTTCCAATAGTATCCATTTCATCTTTCAAGGATTCAAAGCCTTTCTTTTCATGGGTCAATGCGGCAACCATGGACACCAATGCCGCACCGAGGCTTCCAGCCAGGGCAGCTACGCTGCCTCCGCCGGGTGCCGGAGAATTGGATGAAAGTTCATTGACAAAGTCATCTGCTGTTTTGCTCATGAGAAAACCGCTCTTTTCACCCACAGCAAATTCAACAATTTTTTCTTCCGGTTTAAACGGATACAAGTCATTCAACCCTAATGACTGTACAGCACATTCAATAATAACCGCTTCCGGCACGGCGGTGGTGCGGCGCTGCATCTTTAAATAATGTCGTCCAGCCATCAATAGCGCTTCTTTGGGGATGAGTCCTACTAATTCACTACCGGTTACTCGAACACCTCTTTCTGTTGCCAATACACAGGCTTTATCAAATACATCGTGGATAGATGATACTTTATAATTATTAAAGTTGATAGAAATTTGAGCACGTTTGAATTCGTCCAGATACCAACCCACTGCTTTTACATCTTTGAACATACCCGGAACGTTTACTGCCTTTCCATTTTCATCCCGTACAATTTCACCATCCAACAAGTTGGGTGAATCCGGATTAGGAATTCGTTTACTGCGTCCTTTTTCCCGTAGTTCAAAAGCGATGTCAGTCGCACACCTTGTATCCCGTGTATTCAGATTAATATTATATGCGATAAGGAATTCACGAGCGCCCATAACCGTAGCACCTGTTTTGGAATTAAATGTTGCCGGGCCATAGTCGGGCTTCCAATTCGGATCTTTCAATTTTTTTGCAAGTCCTTCATATTCACCACTACGGATTTTGGGCAGACTTTTCCGTTCTACGGACTGTGCTGAATGTTCATAAAGATATACGGGTATTTTTAATTCATCACCCACACGTTGCGCGACTCGATGGGACAGTTTAACACAATCGTTAACCGTTGTCCCGCTTACAGGAACAAAGGGACATACGTCTGTTGCACCCATTCGGGCATGGGCTCCGGAATGCCGGCTCATATCGATGACTTCGGCAGCCGTGGCAATGGCTATAAAGGCGGCGGCTTCAACGTCTTCGACTGATCCAACAAATGTAACGACCGTTCGATTGGTATCTTTTCCGGGATCAACATCTAAAAGTGTAATACCATCTACCGCTTCAATGGCATCTGTAATCTGCTTGATCTTGGCGAGATCTCGTCCTTCAGAAAAATTCGGTACGCATTCTACAAGCTGTTTCATGTGATCAACCTGCTCCCGCAAATTTCATTAAATAATAAATCAGCCATATGACGACTGCCAGTAAAATAATCGTCCTTACAAGAGAACGGGCTGGTCGTCTCCGATCAATAATTCTTCTGAAAAAATGGTTGTTGTCATCCTCGATCATAATCCGGCAAAAAGAAATAAAAAGAAATTTACGAACGGACTCATCACCATCCAAATGGGTGAAATTCTCGTAAAATAACCAATCATGATCAATCCTAATAATATCTGGGGTCCGTACCTCTGTAATTTGTAAACCAGTTCCGGATTTTTCCTCATCATGAGTCCGGAGAATATTTGTGAGCCATCTAAAGGCGGTATGGGAATCATGTTAAACACTGCCAGCATTATATTGATCTGTGTGAACAAGAAGATCATCATGGCGATGGATCCTCCTACAAAACCAGACCGAATAATCATTCCACCAATAAATGCCAAAAATAAATTTGCAGCCGGACCTGCAAAGGCGATCTTCATCATATCCACCCGTGGATTGGAAAGATACCGTGTATCTACCGGTACCGGTTTTGCCCAGCCAAAACCCACAAACAATATCATTAATGTACCAAACGGATCCAAATGCGCTAATGGATTTAATGTGAGCCTTCCAGAATAACGGGCTGTGGGATCACCCAGCTTATTGGCTACCCAGGCATGGGAAAATTCATGGAAGACCAAGGCAAACAGCAAGACTGGAATTAAAAGGACTAATACTTCTATGGGAACTCTGAATAACATCATTTACCACCGGGGATGAAACGTGCGGTGTACCTCCTTCAAATGTTCTTTATCTAAATGTGTATAAATCTGGGTCGTGGAAATATCCACGTGACCCAGCATTTCCTGCACAGCCCGCAGGTCGGCGCCGCCTTCCAGCAAATGCGTGGCAAACGAATGCCGCATTGTGTGGGGGCTGACTTTTTTGGTAATTCCTGCTGCCTGGCACCATTTCTTCAAAATATTGTAAACCGTCATCCGCGTGAGAGGCTTGCTGGTTCTGCTTAAGAAAACAATACCTTTTGTTTCCCGCTTACGGGAAAGAGCAGGACGTTCATTTCGAATATAGTCATTCAATCGCTCCATGGCTCGACGACCCATAGGCACCAGACGTTCTTTATCACCTTTTCCTATAACGCGGAGCATTTCATAGTCAAACACAATACCGGTTAAATTAAGATTGCATACTTCTGAAACACGAAGCCCCGTGGAATATAATATTTCTATTAAAGCCAAGTCGCGTTTCGCTAATTTTACCGATTCATCCACAGCATCCAATATTGCGTCAATTTCCTGGACGGTTAAGACTTCCGGCAGTTTCCGAGGCAGTTTTGGCGCTTCTAATAGTTGCGATGGGTTGCTTTTCATAAAATGTTCCGTATTCAAAAATGCGTGATAAGTTCGAATAGATGAAAATACTCTTGCGATACTGGCCGGAGCTAAATGGGCGTCAGCTAAATCTCGAATGAAACCACGAATATGCTTTTGTTTAATCCCATCAATATTCTTTAATCCCCTGTTCTCTAAATAGGAAATGTAGTTTTTCAGGTCACGACGATATGCATCAATTGTGTTCAAGGACAGGTTCCGCTCAACGCGGAGCATGGTGATATAATCATGGAGATGCGCTTCCATTGATAATTAACACCTCTTTTCATTCTCCCCTATGATCCGCCTACATTTCAGTTCCAGCGGACAGGCTGGGGAGAATAAATCGTTATAATCCCTCAATTTTCCCCTGTAACAGGGGAAACACAAAGGGGTATTAATTAAAGATTCCATAGTTTCAATAAATGTTTTGGATTGTTATTCTGTAACTGATTTTTCAACTATTTCGCAGAGAATGTGTTCCGCCAGTAAGTGTCCCTCCTGGATGCGCTGGGTATCATCACTGGGAATGGAAATGGTGACGTCACCCATATCTTTTAAGACACCGCCTGTTTTACCGGTCAGGACAATGACAGAAATCCCTTTCTCTTTACAGACTTCAACGGCCTTAACCACGTTTTTGGAATTCCCACTGGTGGAAATTGAAATCAAAACATCGCCTGTTTCGCCAAGACCTTCTATCTGTCGGGAAAATATGGATTCATAATCGGTATCATTAGCCCAGGCAGTGATAAATGATGTATCTGTTGTGAGTGCAATGGATTGTATGGCAGGACGATCATGAGTAACCAGTCCGCCCATAAGTTCTGCCGCCATGTGCTGGGCGTCTGCGGCACTGCCACCGTTTCCGCACCACAAAATCTTGTTTCCGTTTTGAACTGTTTTTACCATCATTTCCGCAGCTTTTTCAATATCCTCCACACAAGCCGCAATCATGGTATTTTTCACATGGGAACTCTCCCGAAGCTTGTTAATTATTTCTTGCCGATCAATCATGAATTATTAACCTGGTATCGATTAGAATTCGAAATAAATTAATGTCATTGCGAGAAGTGAGGAACGAGCGACGAAGCAATCTCCTTATTCCATCACATCCAAGGAGATCACTTCGTCGCTCTGCTTCTCGTGAAGACAGAAATATTGTTATTGTATAATTACACTCGCAAATCATAAGATCACAATCGCTAACCTATACTGAAGTAATTTTTCCATGGACGGCGTCAGCAAATTCGTTCATTAAACCACTTCCGTTGTTTTCTTCCAGCACGGTGCCGGTCACAATAAACGATGCACCGGCTTCCACCCGTTCTCTTGCCTCGTCCGGTGTTCGTATGCCACCACCGACAATTAACGGAACGACGGTCTGGGCAGATACTTTTTGAATTATTTCTACAGGGATCGCTTCTTTTGCACCGCTTCCCGCTTCAAGATAAATAAGCTTTTTTCCCAGATATTCGGCAGCCAAAGCATGGGCAACGGCAATATCCGGTCGGCTCATGGGCAAAGGTTTTGTTCCGCTCATGACTTCAACTGTTGATTGAGCGCCGCCGTCAAAAAGTAAATATGCCGTTGGGATCACTTCAATCCCCAAGTCTTTGACAATGGGTGCTGCGACAACCTGTTCCCCGATGAGATATTGCGGATTTCGTCCCGACAGAAGGGACATAAACAACATGGCATCATAATGAATATTTATTTGATTAACACCACCGGGGAAAAAAATGACCGGGATGTCCGCTTCCTTTTTAATGGTGGCAACTCGTTCATTGTCCACGTGTCCATGACGTTGCTCCTATCCGGCCACCGCTGCGTAGCGCACAGCAGTGACTGCCAACTGCACGATCACCGCCAGCGCCGCCGCCGGTCCGGGCGCGATGACCCCGCCGACCGTCAGCATTGCCAACGGCAGATAGAGCACGTTCTGCAGCACCGCCGCCCAGTTGTAGGCGACGATGTAGCGGAGGTAATTCCCCTTGCGGTCGTACAGGCGGGCCAACCAGACCATTACCAGGGGGAAGGCCACCCAGGCGATGACGTAGGCGCTGACCTTGGCGCGAGCGAAGCGGAGCGCGCCGGCCTCCTCCATTCCCCACTGGAAGCGCATGAGGAGCAACAGGGCGTACGGCGGGGCGATGATGAGGGCGGCCGAGAACGGGCGCCAGAAGCCGCCGATGGAGGCGTCGAAAAAGGTCATGCCGCCGGCGTCGAAGCGAGCAAGCAGG
>CAJVYU010000119.1 GCA_913009735.1 uncultured Fidelibacterota bacterium | reverse complement strand
GGAGTAGTAGAGAAAGAGCAAGGGATGATTAGAATAATAGGGACTGTTATAAAAATTTAGTATTTGAAAAATAATAAAGAAAAATATTTTTTTTTTCAAGCAGAAGACGGCATACGAGATAAAGGAATGTGACTGGAGTTCAGACGTGTGCTCTTCCGATCTAAAATGGTCGTTCCAATGATACCTAAAAAACTGTGTAGGAAATTGGCCAGGTTGCCCCCCACCAGTCCGCTGACAGTAAATTCAATCTCTGCCTGATCCTGCAATCCAATTTCAAATAATCCAATAGTAATGGATAAAAGGACAACCACCCCAACTGCATATCCGGCACCACGATTAAATAATTTCAATTCTTTTTTACTAAAATACAACCATCCCCAAATAATTCCTAAAATAGGTAAAACAAAAACAGGATATCCAAAAAGAAATTTGATAAAGAAATAGGATATATAAACACCTAAAATTCCAAGGGGATTTTCAATGTTTACATTGGGTGATATCCCAGGGTCTTCATTGACATTATAACCAATCAAACTGATTAAAATCAGTAATGATACAGTCATGACGAGAATACCGAGTATTTCTAGTCGTCTATCTTTCAAAATAATTCAGGATAATCATTTTTTACAGTTCTGAACCAATCAATAAATTTAACAATACCATCATTAAAATGCGTCTGCGGAGTATAATCAAGACGTGTCTCAGCCCGGGATATATCGGCATATGTCCGCAACACATCACCGGCAGGCATATCTTGTTTATCAAGGATAGCTTCCTTTCCAATGACTTCGCTGATTGTGGAGACCAGTTCCATCAACTTGATTGGTTCAGAATTACCGAGGTTGTATATCATAAAATCGTCTGTGGTTTCTAAGGTCGAAAGTATACCACCAACTATATCATCGATGTAAGTATAATCTCGCGCTGTTGTGCCATCCCCATAAAAAGGTATAGGTTGTTCATTTAAGATATGACGAACAAATTTGTGAATAGCCATTTCGGGACGTTGCCTGGGTCCATACACTGTAAAAAATCGGAGGCAGACAGTGGGTATATTATATAGATGTGAATAGGTATAAACAATTTCTTCACCCATTTTCTTGGTTGCTCCGTAAGGAGATACTTGTTGATCAACCATATCCGATTCTGAAAACGGTATTTTATCATTATTTCCATATACAGAAGAAGATGACGCAAAAATAAACTTTTTTATCTTCTTATCTTTCATTTCTTCCAAAAGGACTTGGGTGCCGTTAATGTTAACATCCGTATATAAAACAGGATCTTCCAATGACGGACGCACACCAGCCATGGCAGCTAAATGGATAACGGTATCTATGGAGTATGTTGTAAAAACCTCCCGAATGAATGCTTTATTCCTGATATCACCTTCATGAAATGAATATCGTTTATAGTCCAGATGAGGTTTTTGATTTAGAAGTTTAATTTCAGGCTGATAAAAATCATTGAGATTATCAACACAGACAACCTGCCTTTTTCGAGCCAACAGCTGATCGACCAGATGAGAGCCAATAAATCCGCAGCCGCCGGTGACTAATATCGCACTCATAAATGAGCTGTCCCTTGTTTATAAAATGGTGGTTTAACAATAATAGCTTTTTTCATTTTTCCACGAATATTCACGTCAATTTCTGTTCCCGGTTTATGAATACCTTCCTGAACATAACCCAAACCGATTCCTTTTTGCAATGAAGGTGATTGCGTTCCACTGGTGACAAAACCGATTTCACTTTTCTGAAATATTAATTTATATCCGTGGCGAGGAACTGCACGTTCCGTCATTTCAAAAGCAATCAATCTCCGGGTTTTATTTTCTTTCGCTGTTAATACAGCTTCCCTGCCGATGAAATCAGGTTTCCCGGTTTTGGTAATCCAGCCTAATCCCGCTTCGATTGGATTGGTGGTTTCATCAATATCATTTCCATAGAGGCAAAATTTCATTTCTATTCTTAACGTATCTCTGCAGCCCAATCCACAGGGAGTTATTTCACCTGTTTCCATAATAGCGTCCCAGAATTTTTGGATTGTATTGTTATCCGCATAAATTTCATAACCCAATTCCCCGGTATATCCCGTGCGGGCAATAATTACACTTTTACCATCTACATTATCTTCAGTAAACGTGTAAAATTTCAATTCAGGAATATCCACATTGCTCACTTTATTTAGAATATTTCTTGAGTCAGGACCTTGCAGTGCAATCAGGCCAGTTTCCTGGCTGACATCATAGAGATTCACATCATCAGGTTTATGTTGATTCAACCAATTGAAATCTTTTTCCAGATTGGAAGCATTGACAACCAGCATATATTGATCATCATATTTGTAAACCAATATATCATCAATAATACCACCATTTTCATAACACATGGCTGAATACTGGGCATCCCCGGGATTCAAAGTAGAAACATCATTTGTTGTCATGTAATTCAAAAAAGAGCCTGCATCTTTACCCGTGATAATGAATTCGCCCATATGGCTCACATCAAACATTCCACAGGAATTCCGAACAGCGTTATGTTCTTCAATGATACTGGTATATTGAATGGGTATCTCGTAGCCGGAATAATCGACCATGCGGGCATTTAGATCGACATGTTTATCGTATAATGGTGTTTGTTTCATTGATTAGTTGAAAGCTATTTGCTTAATGCAGAAATGACTTTCAGCGATTAACTTTTCGCTTATATCTTTCAGTTCTCCTCAAAATATGCCTTTAGCTTCTGCAAACCCTCGTTGATTTCATCGATAGAAATTCCAGAATAAGCCAAGCGAATGTAGAATTCAGATTCACCAGATTGTGGGCGTCCAAAGTGTTCTCTGGTACAGAAAGAAACACCGGTTTCATGCAAAGCACCCAGCTGCAATTCAGAATGAGTGCTCATTCCTTTTCGCTGCATGATTTTGGTCACATTAGGAAATAAATAAAATGTGCATTCCGGGGTAGCAATGTTTATACCATCAATTTCATTCAACTTTTTGACTGCAGCATCCCTTCGCTCCCGCAATGTGTTCAAGATTAATTGTGGTCCGGACTGATCCCCGCGTAATGCTTCGATCATCGCCCATTGATGAAAATGGTTCGTGCAGGATTCATCATTCACATTGAGTTTGTTGATCACATTGATGACTTCCTCCGATCCAATAGCTGCACCAATACGCCAGCCCGTCATAGCGAATTTTTTTGAAAATGTATATAAAACCACCGTTCGTTCCTGCATTCCGGGAATGTTTACGATTGATTGTGGTTCCGTATCGTAAAGCATCTCATAATAAGCGTCATCGCTCAATACCCACAAGTCATGTTCAATAGCCAGTTCCGCCAAGGTCTCCATTTCCTCCCGGGAGGATTCTGCAGAAATGGGATTATTGTAATTATTATAAATAAGTACTGTGGTTTTATCTGAAAGTGATGATTGCAATCTATCAATATCTATTGCAAACCCTGTTTCTGTTTGTACATATTGATATGGGACGGCTGTACCTCCATGATAATCTATCTGGCTTTCATAAATCGGATATCCCGGATTGGGATAAAGGACTTCGTCTCCGGGATTCATAACGGCTTGAATGAATTTACCGATGGTTGGTTTTCCACCAGGTTGAACAGAAATATTATCAGGGGAATAAATCACGCCACGCCTGCTTCCCACATCCTCTGCCAATGCTTCTCTTAAGGGTAAAATACCATTATTAGGTGCATAGCCGTTGTATCCATCACGGATGTATTTATCAGCCGCGTCAATAATATTTTCCGGTGTGGGTAAATTTATATCTCCCAAGTGGAAAGGAAATATTTTATTTCCTTTTTCTGCCCATTCTCGAGCCTGCCCTGAAACGGCAAATGCTGTTTCAGTCCCAAGGTTAGTAATTCGATCTGCGATTTTCATAATCATTTTCTAACAGTTGATCGGTTGATTGACTGATTAACTGATTGGTAGATTGGATTCATAACCAAATTTTTCTTTATGTTTATAAATATATATGACTCTTCTCCGAAATGGTCAATTGGGGATAAATCCCCGATTTTTTAGAATGTTTACCCCCAACCTAAAGGATGGGGTAAGTATCCATTTATCAGTGTGATAAGAAAATTCACTTACCCCGTTATTTATGGCGGGGGGTTGAGAAATAACAACCCAAGTTGGGGTTTTCCCGCCTGCCGGACGGGCAGGAACCCCTTTTCGGAGTGGACTTATATCTATGTCAGCCATAAAATTCCTATCATTATTGATTCATACCAATCATTCAATCAGTCTTATAGTTTTTTTAACGCTTTTTTGATAATGTCTTCAATACTGCCATTCAATTCGCCGGCTGATTCCAAACTGCGAATGGCTTGATTTACCCGGCCACGTTTATACCCCAATGCCATTAAAGCGATGATGGCATCACCGGCTTTACCATCATCACTATCCAGCATAAAACCCATACTATCGTCATCCTGGTCTACGTATTTTTCTTTCAATTCCAAAATGATCCGTTTTGCTGTTTTGGTACCAATTCCGGGAATGACAGTCAAAGATTTCACATCACCGGCAATAATATTCTTTTTGAATTCCGCCGGATTTGAGCCGGAAAGAATATTCATGGCTGATCGCGGACCAATTCCGCTGATGGTATTCAGCATCATAAACATATTACGTTCTTCCTGATTTGCAAACCCATACAGTTCCATGAGATCCTCGCGTACATTGAGGTATGTTAATAATTCGGTCTTCATCCCCTTGTCCGGAAGGGAATTGTACGTGGCAACAGTGATGGATAACTTTAACCTAATTCCATGCATATCCAGTACGACAGAAGCAGGGTCTTTAAAGAAAATGGGGCCTTTAATGGAATCAATCATTGGGCAAATTTATTTTGGTTTATATAACAAATCCCTACAGCTAACGCATCAGATGAATCAAATGGTGTTGGGGTATCTTTCAATTTGAGTATGCTTTGAACCATATACTGAACTTGTTCTTTACTGGCATTCCCATTGCCAACAACAGATTGCTTCACTTTTTTTGGTGCAAATTCTGTGCACGGCAGATCATTTCTTGCTGCGGCTAATATAATAACACCACGGGCTTGGCCAAGCATCATGGCCGATTTAAAATTCTTGTGATAAAATGTATCTTCAACAGCAATGACATCCGGTTTGAATTCACTCAATAATTTCATTGTTTCATCATGAAGATATTTTAATCGCTCTTGAAGCGGTTTGTTTTTCGGCGGTCTGATGACTCCATAGCCATAGGCTTTTGCATTTCTCTTATTGTAATCGAGAATACCAAAGCCGGTAATATTAATTCCAGGATCAAAACCGATGACGCGCATCAATCCTCTAAATCAAAATTAGTGTAGACAGCTTTAATATCATCGTGATCTTCCAAAGCTTCCAGTAATGTTAAGACGGATTGTTCTTTATCGCTTTCCACTTTTTGTAAATTCTTTGGTATCATATCCAGGGTAGCAGAGTCTATTTCATACCCTTGACTTTCTAATATATCCCGAACAGACATAATGTCCGCTGGATCTGTTGTAATAATGAAATTTTCACCTTCAGCTTCAAAATCTTCAGCTCCTGCTTCCAATGCATCTTCAAAAACCTTATCTTCATCGTGGTCATTTGCCTTGAGAGTGATTTGTCCTTTTTTATCGAACATCCATGCTACTGAACCATTCTCTCCTAAATTCCCGCCATATTTGGTAATAAGATGACGAATCTCTGCCACCGTACGTTTTTTATTATCCGTCAGGCAGTCCATAAATATAGCCACACCGGCAGGACCATATCCTTCATACGTGCTTTCTTCATAGTTAACGCCGGGGAGTTCTCCCGTACCTTTTTTGATGGCACGGGTAACATTGTCGGAGGGCATATTGGCAGATTTCGCATTGGCGATGGCTTGGCGCAGACGTGGATTGCTGTCTGCATCGCCCCCACTTTCTCTTGCGGCAATGGTTATTTCTTTGATTATCGTAGTAAAAACCTTGCTGCGCTTGGCGTCGGTAGCGGCTTTTTTACGTTTAATGGTGGCCCATTTACTATGTCCGGACATTATTTCCCTGAAATATTGTTAAAATTGAATACAAAAAATACGAAAGATAGAGTGTTAAATGGAACGAGGATTAGGATAAATTCTGGAAATAGGATAAAGATTAAAAATGTGGATTAACATGATAATTGGATTAGGAGTTTAGATTAACCCTGGAATTTATTCGTTCGAGAATCAATAGAAACTATTTCGAACTGATTCATTGGTTTTTATCCAAATTGTGGAGATTCATAAACCGTTCGTACTCCTCTTTGAATGTCATTTTACGATGATGCTCCTCCTGATTTTTAACGTATTGTTCAACTCTGTCAACATCAGATTCGCTCACTGAAAATGCACCATAACCAACTTGCCAACAAAATTTCATTTTCATTAAATCTTTTTGGTTTATCCAATGAGAAGTCTCACCTTTGATTGATTTCATAACTTGAGCAATTGAGAATTCTTTTGATAATAAAAACAGCTGATGAACATGATCATTAGTACCATTTACAATTCGGACTCCACAATCCATATCTTCCAATCTCTTCTGCAAATGCAAATGTATATCTTTTCGGATATCAGTATTTAGCAATGGTTGGCGATCTTTAGTACCAAATATTCCGTGTATCCATATTTTTGTGAGTGAGTGACTCATAGTTCCTCCTGTTTTATAAACCGTTAAAACGGTTCATTTCTTGTTTATGTTTTGAACCCACGATTAAAATCGTGGGTTAGTCTCCGATGTTTTTTTCATATTTATGTGGCTGTCCACCATATCTTACTTCCTCCACGGATGTTAAGCAGCAAATCGTGGGTTAGTATTGATGTCCCGATAATCCTCCCACTACTGAATTAGTGGTTTGCTTTCCGATTCTCATATTACTCCGGCAATGTTTAGTCGTAATAATATTGTCATTGCGCGGAGAGAGGAACGAACGACAAAGCAATCTCCTAAAGGCTGCAGTATCAAGAAGATCGCTTCGTCGCTCCACGCCTCGCGATGACAAGGAGTATTGTGTTATCTTTGATACGACTAATGTATGCCGGAGTAATAACTTACCTCTGATAGAGCGTAACCCATGAATTTATTCATGGGTGTATCGATGATAAATATCTCAAACCGATTCATCGGTTTATAGGCAAATTATGTAATTTTCTAAACGACTCAACAACTTTTCTAATGTCAACTAGAACAATTGCTTTTTCTGTAAAACGAATAATGAGAGTGATCCTGTATTTATTTGTCAAACTAATTGCATGGAGTCTTTTTTGTTCTCAATTCAAAGGATGGATTTTCAGCACCGGTGCTGTGGGATCTTTGCGCAATAATTCAATAATGGTAGTAAAGCATTCTTTTAATTCCGGATGACGCTTGAAGAACTTTTAGCCGTATGTAAAAAGGATGGCGGTGTTTTTATAGTGTACAATTAAAGTCACTTTTTATAATTGTGTACACATCGTTAAATATTTCTTTACGTGTGGTTGTAATACAGACATTCCTGTCTGCAGTACGGGAAAAACACAATAATTGTCTTTGCGAGGAGGAACGACGAAGCAATCCCCTTCTACCCGCATAACCAACCTGCCCGAATGACATGGTCAGGCAGGGGAGATTGCCACTCCGCCAACCGGCGGATCGCAATGCGAATGAATCAAGTTGAGTTAGCGTTATTTTGAGTATAATGTATTTTATCTCGTCCAGGGCGGGACTACAATCGGCTGGATACCCATTTTCCCCGATAAACTATGGACATGTTCCCGGAAGAATGGAACGGTGATAATCGGGAGCGTCATTTTTTCAATATTACATCGTTCTGTTTCAAAACCAACAATAATACTATTTCTGTCATTCTGCGATATATTCGCCCTCCGGCTTATGGATTTGTTTTACACTTTTGATTTCAGAGTTGATTTCAATGGATAATACTGTTTCTGTGAATGGATCTGTCCTGTCTTTTTTCGCTCTGGTAACGAGCACATCCCAAGTCGTCTTTGGTAAAATATGTTTCAAGGCCTTATTTCTTTCAATTGACTGTTCATTTTTTTCTTCCATTAACGGAATTATATTGCCTGTTCTCCTGTTATATTCCTCAATCATTTTTTCTGTAACCGGTTTTTCGTCATTTTCCAGTTCAGAAAATAACATGTGTAAAACGATATCGACACTTTGTGGCTGGACAGACAGCCTTTTATCATTCTCCCAGACGGAAAGGGATTGACGGGTCACGCCTATAAAAACAGCAAAATCTCTTTGGGTCAAACCCAGAGATTTTCTAATTAGTTGAATTTCTTTCGGTGATACATAATCCTCGCTTTTGGCTTCCCATGCGTTGTACAAATCTTTCCACCTGTGCATTTCTTTTCCATCAAAATTAAATGATCCACATTCCTCACATAATCCAATTTTTGCATATGGAACTACAAATGGTTTTTCAAATATTTTAACCTCATAATTTTTCATCATGGTTTCTTTAACAATACCATTTTGACATTCTTCACAATGGTAATTATACATTTTTTCTCCTTAAATCAATTTTCATGAGCTGTAACAAAAAAGTAGATTTCTTTTTCATCTTCTTCAACAAATTTTCCGGTAGTATAAAAAGGTAATCCGATTATAGACTTACTTTTTATGGTATATAGCAATCCATCCATTGCAAATGGTCGTTTTTCATCTTTATTGATTCCGTTTATTGTATTGGCATTCATTATGCAATGTTCTATATCTCCAAATGAACATTTTCCAGTATTCATATAATCAACGATTGTATGTTTTGACACTTTATATTTCTTTTCAATACAAACCAGCTTTTTTTATTTTTTCTAAAATCTGAATGACATCAACTTTTTTGTTCATCAGCGCCTCTATATATTAATACATTCCATATTACAATGTCAATATTTTACCATCAATGTTAATATTTATACATCTACTACCCTACGTTTACATGAAACGTTTTATGTAACCTCTTATGGGTAGAATTCAGTAACAGAATAAACGATATATTTTATAAGTAACAAGGTGGCAGAATGTAAAAATTATTACAGAATAATGTGAGTTAGAAAAATGGATTAGGATTAAGAATGTGGATTAAGAAAAAACTTTTTACTTCTTACTTATTCCTTTTTACTTCTTACTTATTCCTTTATTCTTCTTCTTTCATCCATATCCAAAGCTCTCTCTATTCGGTTTCCCATATGTGTTCTCTTATATTCTTACAT
>CAJVYU010000118.1 GCA_913009735.1 uncultured Fidelibacterota bacterium | reverse complement strand
ATGTTAAAAACCAACCGGCGCGGGCTTCAGCCCAATAATGTGATTCGTTATATTCAGGGATACCTGTCCGCCACCTCTTAATATTTTTCAAATGGGGCAGGCGGGAATCCCCTTTTTGTTTATATATTCGTATCCCCGTCATAAATGACAGGGTAATTATTTCATTTTTACAAACGTTTTGGACAGATATGATTTAAAACCAAAATTCGGTTTTAATTTTTTGGAATCGTGGAGCAGACTACGCCGAACCACCCAAACCGGAAAAATGTGAAATGTCGATACCAAATGATTTGGTGGCCATATCCCACATGAACTTTTCTTCTGTGTTGAAAACAAAATCAAGGTTTGTATGTTGTAAAAGCCAGTCCCCGTTTTCAATTTCTGACTCCAGTTGGTGCTGTGTCCAGCCGGAGTGCCCTAACATCAGCTTATAATGCTTGGGCCCTTTGTTGTCAGCAACATCCTGAATAACAGCTTTGTTGCTGGTGAGTGAAAAATCATCACCGATTTTCATAGTCCCCTCTGTTTCATAATCGGAAGAATGTAGAACGATGCCACGCTCGACCAAAACCGGTCCTCCAAAATAAACAGTGGGCACCAACTTAAGGATATCTTCTTCTTCGGGGAAAACACCGGCAAATAACTCCTTAAGTTCAGGCGTTTCAAACGGTTTGTTAATCACAAACCCCAATGCCCCATCTTTATTGTGTTCACAGATAAAGACCACCGAATGACCGAAAAATAAATCATTCATGTGTGGCATAGAAATAATGATCTGGTTTTTTAACGATGACATGGATTAAATGTACCCTATTTGAAATATTGAAACAAGCCGATTGGTAAAGTGGTGATTGGTAATCGGTGAGCTGTAATGAGTTGAACTGTAGTTTGTGGAACGGTTTCTTATAAATACTCTTTTTTTTACCAATAACCACTTTACTAATCGCCAGAACGCCAGTAAGATAATTGCAAATGCTTTTATGAAACAGCTGTAATAATTTGTAAATTCAGGGATGCCTTTTGGAATTGAATAATTGGGTCAAATGCAGTCAGAAAAAATTATAATAAAGGGCGCACGCCAACACAACTTGAAAAATATTGACCTGGAAATACCGCGAAATAAATTAGTGGTCATCACAGGTCTTTCCGGCTCCGGAAAATCCTCATTAGCTTTCGACACCATCTATGCTGAAGGTCAGCGCCGGTATGTAGAAAGCCTATCTTCATACGCCAGACAGTTTTTAGGTCTAATGGAAAAACCGGACATGGACACCATTGAAGGATTGTCTCCGGCTATATCAATAGAGCAAAAATCCGCCGCTAGAAACCCGCGATCAACCGTGGGCACCGTAACAGAAATCCACGACTATTTTAGACTGTTATTTGCCCACATTGGTAAACCTCATTGCTGGATATGCGGCCGCCCAATTCAAAAACAAACCGTTCAGCAAATAGTGGATACGGTCTGCAAATTCGAAGAAAATACAAAGTTTTATATTCTGGCGCCTGTTGTCCGGGGACGAAAGGGAAAACATAAAGGCGTCTTAGACGAAATTAAAAAGGAAGGTTTCCTTCGGGCTCGAATTGACGGGAAGGTGTATAGCATAGATGATAAAATTTCATTGGAGAAAAATAAAAAGCACACAATTGAAGTTGTCGTAGATCGGCTAATCATTGAAGATGACTATAAAGGCCGTCTTACTGAATCCATTGAATTGGCTTTGAAAATAGGCAGCGGACTCGTAATTGTACATGAATTACCCAATAAAGATTATTTATTCAGCGAACATTTTGCATGTCCCCACTGTGAAGTATCTTTGGAAGAATTGTCTCCAAGAATGTTTTCATTTAATTCTCCCTACGGCGCCTGCACTCATTGTGACGGTTTGGGCTCTCACATGGAAATTGATCCTAATCTGATTGTACCCGACAAAACAAAGTCTCTCATCCAAAGCGCCGTTGCTCCTTTAGGTGTACAGCCCAGGGGAAACTGGTATGGAAGCATTCTGAAAAGTTTAGCAAAGCATTACAATTTCAATTTTACTACACCTTGGATAAAACTGGATCCCAAGATAAGACAAATGCTGCTTTATGGAACGGGGAATGAGAAATTGAAAATGACTTATTCGTCTGATCGTTGGACCGGTACATATACCGGCGGCTGGGAGGGCACAGTTCACAATTTAATGCGCCGGTATAAACAGACGAAATCCGGGCATATACGCAACTGGATAGAACAATTCATGAGTATGCGGGCCTGTTCTGAATGCAAGGGCGCCCGGCTGAGAATTGAAAGCCGGTCCGTTTTAATCAATGACAAGAGTTTGGGAGATGTGTCTTCAATGTCTATTAGGGGCGCTCTTGATTTTTTTGAAAATATTGATTTGACAGACACGGAAAAACAAATCGCAGAGCAAATTCTTAAAGAAATTAAGAATCGATTGAACTTCCTGGTCAATGTTGGCTTAAGCTATTTAACGCTGGAACGTTCAGCGACTACATTATCCGGCGGGGAAGGGCAGCGTATTCGGTTAGCAACGCAAATCGGTTCTCAACTTGTAGGGGTCCTTTATGTGCTGGACGAACCATCAATCGGTTTGCACCCCAGAGATAACGCCCGCTTATTAGACACATTGCAAACACTGCGGGATCAGGGGAATACCATTTTGGTAGTAGAGCACGACCGGGAGACTATGTTATCCGCTGACGAAATCGTAGACTTGGGCCCCGGAGCAGGAGAGCATGGCGGTGAAGTGATTTTTTCCGGAAAACCGAAAGATATCTTGAAATGCAGAAATTCCATCACCGGTATGTACCTTTCAGGAAAAAAATCTATTCCAGTGCCTTCACTTCGCAGAACCGGCAATGGGAAAATCTTATCTGTGCGGGGGACCCGGGGAAACAACCTGAAAAAACTCGATATTGAATTTCCGTTGGGGAAATTGATTGTTGTAACAGGTGTTTCCGGAAGCGGAAAGAGTACATTGGTGAACGAAACTCTCTTCCCAATTCTTCATAAAGAACTTAATAATGCCCGCGCATACCCGTTGCCTTACGATTTTGTTGACGGTCTGCAATATCTGGACAAAGTAGTTGAAATAGATCAAAAACCCATTGGTCGGACCCCCCGCTCAAATCCGGCAACATATACCGGTGTTTTTACATTTGTCCGTGATTTATTTGCTCAATTACCCGAATCAAAAATTCGAGGATACAAACCGGGCCGTTTTTCTTTCAATGTAAAAGGTGGTCGTTGTGAATCGTGCGAAGGGGACGGTATTATCAAAATTGAAATGAATTTTCTTCCGGATGTATATATTACCTGCGAAGTTTGTAAAAGCGCTCGTTATAATCGTGAAACACTGGAAATTCTGTATAAAGGAAAAAATATAGCAGATGTACTGAATATGTCAGTTGAGGAAGCACTGTCATTTTTTGAAAATATACCATCTGTTAAGAAAAAATTAACGACCCTTTATAAGGTTGGCCTTGGATACATCAGGTTGGGACAACAAGCCACAACACTGTCTGGAGGAGAAGCGCAAAGAGTTAAATTAGCAACAGAATTATCACGCGTCAGCAAAGACCGGACATTATATATTTTGGATGAACCGACGACGGGTCTTCATTTTGAAGATGTAAACATGTTATTAGGCGTTCTTCAGCGTTTAGTGGAACGCGGAAATACAGTTATTGTTATTGAACATAATTTAGATGTCATCAAATCTGCTGACTGGATCATTGATCTCGGACCGGAAGGCGGCGATGAAGGCGGTGAACTTATTTTTGCCGGTACACCAGAAGCATTAAGTAAAGAGAAATCCTCTTATACAGGAACTTTTATTAAAAAAATCCTTAACAGAACCCTTTGAAAAACCTCTTGCACAAATTAAAAAGTTTTAAATTCCGTCCGCCAGCCGGCGGATTGGAAAACTTGCCCATAGCGCTATTACTGGCTACGTTTCCCGTCTCAACCAGACGAATTTCAATTCTTTTTCCTTCACACAATAGGTTTTTCAAAGGGTTCTAACAATCAGAAAAATGGAAAGATGAATTCAAAATGAAATCACCACAAGAATTAAAGCAGTATTATTCTTTTTGGGAAACCACCAAAGACCTAATTGATCAAAGTATTGATATTATGCTGAATTTGAGTCAAAGCGGCCACCCCGGCGGTTCCCGTTCAAAGGTTCATGGGATGGTGTCCACATTATTATCCGGAGCCATGCGCTGGGATATTCGCGAAGCAGGAAAGCGCTTTGCCGATCGGTATGTGTTGGTGGCGGGACATGCAAATCCGGTTGTATATGCAACTTTAGCTGTATTAAATGAAGCTATGCGAATAAAATACAAACAAACAGGTGATGATAAATATCAACACAAAAAAGGGAAAGAATTTCAGCTCGTATGGGAGGACTTGCTGACCTTGCGCCGCAACGGAGGCCTGCCGGGACATGCGGAAATGGAAGGGAAAACACTATTTTTCAAATTTAATACGGGCCCGAGTGGACACGGCTCACCGGCTGCTGCCGGTGAAGCATTGGCATTAAAATTAGCCGGTACTCCCGATATAAAAGTCTTCGCCTTTGAAGGTGAGGGCGGCTTTACTGCCGGAGCATCTCACGAAACAATGAATTCTGCCTGGGGTTTGGGCCTTGGAAATCTGGTTTATTTCTTGGATTGGAATGATTACGGAATTGATAACAGACCGTTTAGTTCCATCATGTATGGAACGCCGGAGGATTGGTTTGGATCCCACGGTTGGCATGTAGAAGGCACCATGGATGGCGAAGACTGGGAATCCCTAACCCAGGCTTATTATCGTCTGCTGACTGAGAATGCTAAACCAGACCAGCCAAAAGTTTTATACGCAAAAATGCGGAAAGGACGTGGCTATTATAAATATGACAATGCCAGTCATGGCGCGGCACACAAACGCAATTCTGATTTATTCTGGAAAACGAAAGAAGATTTTGCCAAAAAATACAATGTGGATTTTGAAGGTTTCGGCAGTGTGGCGCGCGACACATTGGAAGCCCAGGAGGATCAAGCAACATCATATTATAATACCGTGTTTTCAGTATTAAAAAATAATCAGGAACTAGTGAATTATTTAGCCGATACATTGGTGACAATTGGAGACAGCGTTACGGACAATCATGATTCATGTCGTATCATCGATGGTAATCCATGCAATGATCGGTCCATATTTAACCTAAAGGAATTGCCAGGCGACTTATTTGCCAAGCCCGGCGAAATGGCTCCAAACCGCGCAGGTTTTTCAAAGTATGCCAGTTATATCAATACGGTATCGGAAACGCAATATGGTCGTCCATTGGTTATTGCTATGAGCGCTGATTTGGCTGATTCAACAAATCTCTCCGGTTTCGCCAAAGAATGGAATGGCGATGGCAACCATGGTTTATTTGATAAAGACACAAATCCGGACAGTCCTTTGATGCCTCAGGGAATTACTGAATTTACTAACGCCGGTATGATGGCCGGACTTGCGACAGTGAACTTTAATCACAATGTTTATACCGACTTTAATGGCTTTTATGGAGCGATGAGCACGTACGGATCGTTCAGCTATCTTAAATATGGCCCTTTGCGTTTATTCAGCCAAATCGCTCAGGATTCAGATTTTAAGGTCGGCAAAATTTTATGGGTGGTGGGCCATTCCGGTCCGGAAACAGCCGAAGATAGCCGCACCCATTTTGGTATTTTTTCTCCGGGGGTAACGCAACTATTTCCGGAAGGGCAAATTGTTAATATCCATCCATGGGAGCACAATGAAGTGGCGCCGGCAATGGCGGCGGCGTTTAACACGGATATTCCAATTATTGCACTGCACTTAACCCGTCCGCCCGTTGAAATTCCGGACAGGGAAGCGCTGGGCATGGCTTCGTATATGGATGCGGCAAAAGGGGCTTATCTCATAAAAGATTATAATCCGGATAAGAAAAAAGAAGGTGTCATTATTGTTCGCGGAACAAGTTCAACAAATTCAATCGTGCAATTACTACCCAGAATCATGGAAGAAGGCCCGAATGTAAAAATTGTGGCTGCTATTTCCTGGGAATTGTTCCAAAGACAAAGTGAAAAATACCGCAATAGCATTATTGCTCCGGCGGAATGGAATGATGCCATGATCATCACCAATGGCGCACGAAGATTGATGTATAAATGGATGGCAAATAGAACAGTGGAAGAATATTCGCTTTCATCAGATTGGGATAATCGCTGGCGTACAGGCGGGTCTTTAGACGAAATTGTGGACGAAGCCCATTTATCACCCCGATGGGTATGGGATGGAATTGTAAAGTTTGCAAAGGAGCGAACACAACGTTTAAAACGTTTAAGAACTCACATTCCGGCTTAATATCCGAAAAGTAAAGCTGATATCCAAAACTCTCAGGACAGCCTCTTTTAAAAATTAGGAAAAGTATTATTTAGCGAAGCATTAGCATTTTGCGGGTTTGAATGAAATGTTCATCCGTATTCAACGACTTTGCTTCCAACCGATAAATATACATACCCGAAGGTACAGAATCACCACGATAGTCTTTTCCATCCCACCGCGCATTGCCTCATAAATAATGTAACCGTAGAAAGGGTACATGAATATGAGCAAACAATCGAGAGAGGATTACTATGAAACCGTCATAAGGCGGTATAGGAACTCTAATAAAAAGACAAAATCTCGACTATTAGATGAGTTTTGTGAAGTATGCGGATATAATCGCAAATATGCAATTCGTAAATTAAATACAAGAAAAAGAAACCATAAGCGAAAGAGCCTTGGCAGGCCAAAACGTTATAATGATCCAATACTCATAGAGGTGTTGTTTGATTTGTGGGGAAAACAAAACCTGCCCTGCTCAAGGCGATTAAAAGCAGCTATGCCGTTATGGTTACCATTCTATGAAGATCGACCTCTTTCTGATGATATCAAAAATCAATTGTTAACAATGTCACCTGCCACGATAGACCGTCTAATGATTAGGATGAGAAAGAAGATCGGTAAACTTGGACTGGCAACCACTAAACCTGGTTCAATATTAAAATCTCACATCCCTGTTAAAACAAATCAGCGGGATGAGAGAAGTCCCGGATATTTAGAATCAGACACAGTTGCACATTGTGGAACTTCTGTAGCAGGTTCGTTTGTATATACGGTAAATACCGTCGATATTGCTACAGGATGGACAGAACAAAGAGCTGTATGGGGTAAAGGATATCAAGGGATGCATAAGGCGTTAATCAGCATAGAGAATGATTTACCATTTCCAATTTTAGGCTTTGATAGTGACAACGGAACAGAGTTTTTAAACTGGCATCTTTACAGACATTTTACAAACCGAAAAACACCGGTACAATTCACACGATCAAGACCGTATAAGAAAAATGACAACGCCCATATTGAAGAGAAAAACTGGAGTATCATTCGGCAATATCTTGGATATAACCGTTTTGAACACGTGGAATTAGTTGAAGAATTAAATCGGATCTACACATCAGAATGGAGACTGTTCATGAATTTCTTCAGACCCTCTTCAAAATTACAGAAAAAAGTCAGGATCAACGGGAAAGTAAAAAAGGTGTATGATAATCCTAAAACACCTTGCCAAAGACTCTTGGAATCTGACAAAATATCTTACCCTGAAAAAGAAAAACTAAAATCTCAATTCGCTAAACTGAATCCATTTAAATTGCAAAGCAGTATGGTAACTAAAATCAAACAATTTATTAACAAGACTACAAGCATTTTTGAGGAATCTAAATCAACGACTTTTAACTAATTACGGTTACCTTTTATTATGAGGCAACTGGCTATCCTAAATTGAGCGATTCTTTCTTGATTAAAGATAATAAGTATATCACCTATTGGGTAACGATGTTAATGGGTGAAAGAATGGAAAACTATACAAACCGTGATAATGAATTACCCAAATTTTAGAACCGATTTACATTTGATGAGCCTTTATATTTACACCACCTTAAACCCCTCCTCGTATGAGGAGGGGACTCTTAACTCATCAATAAACTTCTTAACATTGGTAGGGGTGGTGCAAGAAATGGGAATATCCGCATGTTTTCGAGAAATAAACAAATGACTCATTTTATGAAATCGCTCAATTTAGGTAAAACTTAAAATGAACGATTACTGAACTCCGTAGGATGTTCAATGTTTGGCTTTTCTGTTAGCATTAAATTTGTCAGGACATCCGAATCAACCATACTATTAATCCTAAAAATATTAATTATAGAGGAATTGTATAATCAATGAATAATGTACTTGAATTCACTTCTCCCAAGCTCCCCGTCAGCGCTAATTCCTTCAATGATTCCCATTAGCGACAGTTCTGCATCCGGATTGGAATAGTTGAAATTTAATGCACCCGTTTCATCCATCTGGATAATCGGTACCCAGAATGGATTTTCCATAGTTCGTTGTCTTCTTTCGGTGACACTAACCGCATCACTTGCTGGACCCATTTTGGTTGTAATTTCAATCACACCATCCAATGCGAATGAATCAAACTTCTGTATTTCAGCGTTAGACAAATGTACTTGAATATCTTCTACGTCAAAGGGGTCGATCCCTTCTAATAATTGATAATCATGCCCCAATTTTACATCATCGACCACAATCAGAGCACCGGTTATAAAATTAAGGTGTGATGGGCCCTGAAACAAGATTCTGTTTCCATTTAGTCTATATGGCTGAACCATTCTGATCGCCTCCATTATCCCGATTGTTAAAATTTGGGTTTTCCACAGAGGTATTCTCTCACTCTTGAATGCTGCGTCTGCAACATTTGAAAAATACTTATCAATCAAGATTGCCTCATCAACAGTTTCTGGATCAGTCCAATCTTCTGAATATTTATACCGATCTAGCTTAAGGGCATTCTGCACCTTTTGCTCCGCACTCAGGGTAAATAGGTTGTTCACTCTTTCAGCAAAACTTTCATGCACTATTTTAACCTGATCATTTCCACCGGGAGTTTGTGCCCTGATTAATATAACATCCAGAATAGTGGTTCCATCAGAGTAGGCTTGAAATTTACCTTGCTCATCGGTTTTTGTTTCAAACGCCTGCCCTTCAATATTAACAAGCCAAACTAGGGCTTCCTTGACCGGCTTTCCATAAAGATAAACGGTTCCTGATACAGCGCCCTTACTGATATAGGCCATTCCCATATTTTCATCCATTTCAACAATTTTTTCCCATGTAAAACTCCTCAACTCCTGAGTCATGAGTAGGTAATCCAAGGCTCTTTCTGCCTCCGGGGACTTTTTAAAATAGAAATTTGGATTGACAATACTTCTATTCAATTCGGAGGTGAGCAAGAGAGTTGCAAAAATGTTCGGCTTTGCGGCTGTGAATAGTCAGATCGGAAGAGCGTCGTGTAGGGAAAGAGTGTAGATCTCGGTGGTCGCCGTATCATTAAAAAAAAAAAGAAAAAACAGAAGCGAGATCGGAAGGGCGGCGTGTGTGGAAATGTG
>CAJVYU010000117.1 GCA_913009735.1 uncultured Fidelibacterota bacterium | reverse complement strand
GGGAAGATTGACGGTCTGATGGGGATTGCTGATCCCATTAAGGAGACAACTCCGGACGCTATCAAAATCCTGCAAAAAGAAAATATCCGGGTCGTCATGCTCACCGGTGATAATCGTACAACGGCCGAAGCTGTTGCCAAGAAATTGAATATTGACGATGTGGTAGCCGATGTTTTACCGGACAAGAAAAATGAAGTCGTAAAGGACTTTCAGGAAAAGGGCAATATGGTTGCCATGGCCGGTGACGGAATTAATGACGCCCCGGCTTTAGCACAAGCACATGTGGGGATTGCCATGGGATCCGGTACGGATGTTGCTATTGAAAGTGCCGGAATTACTCTGATCAAAGGTGATCTGCGGGGGATTGTAAGGGCTGTACATCTCAGTCGCGGCACCATGCGGAACATTCGACAGAATCTATTTTGGGCGTTTGCCTATAATGCTCTGGGTGTTCCTCTGGCGGCTGGAATTCTCTATCCGTTTTTCGGGATTTTGTTAAGTCCGATTATTGCCGCTGCGGCCATGAGCTTCAGTTCTGTTTCCGTTATCGGTAATGCCCTGCGGTTAAAACAACTCAAATTACAATAACGGACATTAGAGATTAGTGCGGCATTGCCCCATATCTATAAAATGAAAGGACTAATCATGAATAATAAACTATTCATACTCATTACGATTCTTTTGATAGGATTATTCACGATTGGATGTGAAAATGAAACGGATGAACCTGATTTAAATATCCTTTCCGTTACACCAAAGGATGGGTCTACCGGCGTGGCTAAAACGGTTGCTATCCAGGTTGATTTCAGTGAGTCAATGGATACCGAGTCATGCGAATCGAGGTTTGGCTTACACGAAGGCGAACTGACTGAAATGCCCATGATGGGGATGATGAACGGATTGGACGGATCATTTCATTGGAATAGTGACAGTACGATGATGACCTTCCAACCTGATTCAATGTTAATGGACTCGACGATGTATACTATTTGTCTAATGGAAGGAATGCAAACAGCCGATCATGACAGAACCATGATGTTGTCCAATATGTCCAATAATGGAGACCAGGTTGATAATGGTATTTTTACAAAATTTTTTACACAATAAACACAATAAAGGAGTCAAATTATGATGTTTCAAGCAGGTGCAGCGTTTGCGCTGGAATTAATTGCTTTAGGAATCGGCTTTTGGGTTCTGTTAAAAACACGGAACGATGAATCGGGAAATTTAAAGGGTTTTGGAAACTTTATAGCGTACTTCATAATAGTTTCTGCATTTCTTTCAATGTTATGTACCGGATACTATACCGTAAAATACTGGGAAGATGGTCATTTTAATAAACCACATTCCGGTACAATGATGATGCAAGGGATGCATAAAATGCAAGGTTGTGATTCTGAAATGATGGCGGGAAAAAAGGGAATGCATGGTGGTGAAAAATGCAGTAAAATGATGGGAAAAAGCTCAGGTGATGCAAAATGCGAAAAAATGATGAAAAGCGGAATGATGAGAGGGGAAATGGGAGGTATGATGAATGACGAGCCAGGGATGCAAGACAATGAAGATCATGAGGAGCATCATCCTGAAAATGATGATTAATAACTCAGCTTATATAGCGATCGTATGATATTAAATATTCTTCCCATATCGAAAGACCTCTCTTTATTCTCCCCTTGTGACGAGTCTGTTGTCATTCGGCGGGTCATAAGGAAAACACAATGGGGTTAATAAATACGGCTATCCAGCGCCGGTTTAATAACGAGCGTTACTGAAGGAGATAGAAAATGGAATTATTACAAGGACTCAAAACAGCTTTGAACCTACATCCAATGTTCGTTCATTTCCCTATTGTCATAACTTTATTGGCCTTATTGTCGGAGATCGTTCACAAGGTTATGAAAAAAGCAGTTTATGGAGAAATGACGGGCGTTTTATTAAATCTGGCTGCAATAAGCGCAGTGGTAACAATTATTACCGGGTACTGGGCTGCAGATTCTTTGGGTCACAATGCACCTGGGCATGATTACGTTCACGATCATCGCATTATTATGTTATGGTTTTCCGGTATGACTGTTTTAGCCGCAGGTCTATTCCAATTTATAAAAAGTTTGCGCAAAGGGATTTATCGATTGGTTGTTCTGGTGATTTTATCGGGTTTACTCATGTTGGGAGCAGACCGGGGAGCCATGTTGGTATACTCATATGGCATGGGTGTTAATAAAACGATGGAAGTACATGAGAATGATGAAGATCACAACTCTTCCGATGAAAACAAAACGGATAATAATGAACATTCCGACGATGAGGAAAATCATTAACCAATGATGGTTATTGTTATTAGATATTAGAGGACCGGGAAAGATTGTTTATTATAATATAGAAAAGAAAAATAAAGTAAAATGGTAAAGGGAGATTATTAAAATGAATAGAAGAGAATTTATACAGACTACAGGTCTCATGTCTGCTTCAGTGCTGTTCCCTAAAGTATTGTTATCGAATTCGGCGGAAAGTACCAATAAGGATCGGTTTCCAAAGCCGTTGGAACCGTTGATAAAGGGCGATGTAAAGGAATTCCATTTAGCGATTGATATCTATCAACAGGAGGTAGTGCCGGGGTTTAAATTCCATACACTAGCGTTTAATAATCAAATCCCAGGTCCTGAAATACGAGTTAACAAGGGCGATAAGGTTCGGGTCATTTTTAAAAATAATACCGAATTGAACCACACGATTCACTGGCACGGAATGTACGTACCATGGAGAATGGATGGTGTTCCATACGTTACCCAGATGCCGGTGATGCCCGGACAAGAGTTTGTTTATGAATTTGTGGCGGAACCGTATGGCACTCATTTTTATCATTGTCATTGGGGCACGTTACTTCATATGCAATCCGGTATGTATGGCAGTTTGATCGTTGAGGATTCTGATGATCCGATTAAACGGCAATTTCCCTATGAACGTGAATACACGCTGGTGTATTCTGCCCATGATAGTAATTTTATACGTACTGAATTGAATAGCATGTTGGAGCGGATGAAGGAAAGAATGTATTTGATGAAAAATGGTCGGTTCAACAAGGAAAGGTTTGCTGTCTTTAATACGAAAGATGAATTCGTCGAATCTGTCAATAATGGATATCAACCACCCTATACTGTAAACCGACGTTCACCATCGGAATTACCTCAACCTAATTGGTTTACCGTTAATGGAAAATCGTATCCCATGACACCTAATCTATTCATTAAGGAAGGTGAAAATATACGGTTACGATTGATAAACGCCGGAGGAGAAGAACATTCTCTTCATTTGCACGGCCATGATTTCTGGCAGGTATGTGATGATGGTGTTCCTGTACCGCAACCCTGGCAAATGAATACGGTAAGATTAAGTCCGGGAAAAACGATTGATATCATTGTTGAGGGCAACAATAGAGGCTTGTGGACTTTTCATGACCATGATACACGCAAGGTGACGAATAATGGATTATATCCGGGTGGAAATTTGTTGGCGCTGGTCTATGAAGATCTCCCGGCGGAAGAAACTAAATTGGATATGATGTCCCAAAAATTAGGTTTGGACGCTTTACCAATTGTAGCCCTGGATGAGTAGAAAGGAGGAGCTATGTTTAAAATTAAAACTATTTTAATAGTATTATTCGTTGTTAGTATGACTCCGATTTTTCCTCAGGTTAGTCCGGAGATTCAGTTAGGAGTACGTGGTTTAACGTCTATTAATATGGATATTGTTACAGATAACACTACTTCAGCGGTAAACGATTTTTCCGATACCGGTATACTGCTGGGTTTCCGTCAGAAACTCTACAATCAATACCGTGGTCAGTTTGTGATTGGGCTTCAATTCCCTGATGCTGACTCCGATCTTGGTCAGGTGTTTTTTCATCAAACTTTCCTGAAAGTGGAGAATAAATCGAACATTCTTAAAATGGGACGTTCACGTGTACGGAGTTCACTGATTGAATTCCCTACTTTACGGGATGATGACGCCCTTGCTTTTACGGATGTATTAAATCCGTTCTCCGCAGGGGAAAATACCGAAGATAATCAATTCGGGAATGTGCTGGAGTTGGCTCATGTTCACAACCAGCGTTATTGGTTTCGTATACATGGAGAGCACTTCACACAAACGCCCATAGCACCGGCAACTTCGGAAACAGATTTCAGTCTGAATTCCGTCGGTTTTTCATTTGTATACCGGGTTCCGGAAACAGAGTTATGGAATCGTCCGGTTATTCAACAAGTTGGAATTGGATATAATAATTATTTAATGGATAAGTCCAATGTCTCCAATGAATACAGTGAGACCCTGGGGAATGTCATACTGTCGACAATTATGAATCTCCGGCGTGATCCGGTTCATTTCTGGGATATTCGCTCGCAAATCATTTCAAACCTGGGATTTGACAATATAAATGAAATCGCAACATATGGTGAATTAACACGTGCCCGATCCATTGGCAATTTCACATCCCTGCGCTATATTTACCGTAAATTGGAGCGTCCGACGGTTCAGTTATCAGTCTCCGGAGGGTACAAAACTTATCCTGATCTGACAAATACGAGTAGCCAAATGCAGGTAGTCGGTAATATTTTTTATCGCCTGGGCGAAAATTTTGATGCCGGTGTTCAAGTACAATATCAGTCTAACAAGGGTGATTTGATCAACATATTCGGTAACGAAGAAACCAGAGTTCAATTTAGCTTAATATATTCCATTGACCAGCTATGGAATAATCAATTTGACGATCGGGAATCGTTGCTCAATCTGGAGCACGGTTATATTCCCTAACCCGAGTGAAATAATTTTAAATGAAAATAAATAAAAGGAAATAATATGAGTTATCATTTTAGTAAAACCGTTGATATGTCATTCGATGAAGCGATAGAAAATGTTACCGAAGAATTGAAAAAAGAAGGGTTTGGTATCTTAACCGAGATTGATGTTAAAGCAACCCTTAAGAAGAAGCTGGACGTCGATTTCAGAAATTACCGGATTCTCGGTGCCTGCAATCCACCTTTTGCCTATAAGGCATTATTGGCAGAAGAAAAAATCGGTACCATGTTGCCTTGTAACGTTGTTGTTCAGGAATATGATGATGGCCGCGTTGAAGTATCTGCTGTTGACCCAATTGCATCCATGCAAGCAATTGAAAATCCGGATTTAGGTCAGGTTGCCAAGGAAATACAAACCAAATTACGCGTAGTAATAAATAATCTCTGAAAACACATATCCACATGAAAAATAAAAATGAAATACCATATTTAACATATTTTCCTGGCTTTTTAATTCTTGCCGGAAATGTGATGGTATTTGATTGTTTTAAGTAATACACCAATCAGCAAAGTGTCCGGGTTTTATGGCTATTCCGTAGCCATATTTGAAGTAATAAATCTGGAATTTGCAACGAATGTGGAATGATACGTTTACTAATGTGCATAGAGAAATACTAATGTACCTGGCTATGATTATCCGGTATAGATTTAGTTTTCTCTCCAACTTCCGGGAGTACTTTATGGAATCAAATAAAAATTGGAAATCAATTGGGATTTAATAGAAAAATAATAATACCGACGATTCTCAGTGGGTTTGCAGGATTGTTAATATTGCATCCTTTAACCATGGTTATCTATTGGCTGGAATTCCATCCTGAAGATACAAATCCGGTCATTTTAATGACACTCATAGTCCAAAGGGTTCTAAAATCCTTTTCTATTGAAATGATACCCATGTCTCTATTTTTCTTTTTTGTGGGTGGGGTTCTTGGATTTATTATATTACTGATCAATCACTCAATCTCCCATAAAAATAAAAAAATAGAGTATTTGACAGAAGTTATTGGAAATAACCTGAACAGTATTATTGATAATGGGGAAGGGGAATTCCAGGAATTTAAATCATCACTGAGGTGGAATAACCAAAGTGAAAAAGTAGATAGAGAAATTGAACAAGCCATTTTGAAAACGATTGCTGGTTTTATGAATAATCAAGCGGGGACATTATTAATAGGTGTGAATGATCATGGTGAGGTATTAGGTTTATTAAATGATTATATGACACTTAAAAAGAAAAACCGTGATGGTTTTGAGCAACATTTGATGACTTTGATTTCGTCAAAAATTGGGGCTGACCTGTGTCCACTCGTACACGTTTTATTCCATAACTACCAGGGGAAAGATGTTTGCAGGGTAATTATTGAGCCTTCCACCAGGCCTGCATACGTAAAGATAGGTGATCATGAAAAATATTATTTAAGGGCAGGAAACACAACCAGAGAACTCACTGTTCATGAGGCTGTTGAGCATATTCCTCAACGCTGGCCTTCAAAATAGTCACTATTCATCAGGGATCTTTATAAAATAAAAGAAAAATATAATTGGGTAATTACCAATGTGGATACTTAACATGTCCCTTAAATAAAACTGAATACATAAAAAAATGTAACCATTATTAAACATGAAAAAATATTTTTATTCATTAATCAAAATACTTTCTCACCAACAGTATAAATTCAATAAAATGTTTTTAGTAAAGAACAACACCGGCAAAAATAATCTGCAGAGAATAATTATTTTCGTATTTTTAACTTTTACTTTCGTGGATGGCCAGTTTGTCGAAAAATGGCGGGTAGATCAAGATTTATATGAAACCGGAGTGGTCATGTTTGATCTCAATAAAGACAGTGTTGCTGATCTTACAAAATATTTATGGAATAATATTACTGTTTACGATGGTAACAATAATTATTCTGTTTTGTGGTCTGTGACGGATGAAGATTATGAAGTCTTAAATTTATGGAATGTGTATGAACGGAATGAGGGGGAAAGCGATTTAGCTGTTTTTATATCTTCCAATTATTACGATACATTAACAACAGCGATAACAGGTTACGAAGTTCTGGCGGATGAGTCGTTATGGAAAACCTCAGAACTTCAGGGTTCATATTCTTATGTGGACGTAGCTGATGTAGATAATGATTTAACATTAGAAGTCATTTTGGGTCTGAATGTTTACAACCAAACTGATTCCAGTTACTCCGGCGTTCTGTACATTATTGATGGAAATACCGGTAGTATGGAATGGATAAGCAATCCCTTTCAAGGATATTTAGTGGGTCCTTATGTGGCGAACATTGATGATGATATAACAAAAGAAATTGTATTGAATGTGTATGATTATAACAATGAGAGTTATTTTTTAAGCGTGTGGTCTTTTGATGACGGAACCAACCGGGTGGTTGACTTGGATGGCTTTGGACCGATGGAACAACTTCCCAGTTATCCGAATCCTTTTAATTCAAGTACGATAATTCCTTTCATTTTGGATGGAACTAGTTCTGTTATCATTGACATTGTGAATTTAAATGGACAGCAAATTAAGAGATTGACCAATCAAAAATACTCACCAGGAAAATTTCAAGTCAGATGGAATGGGAGAAATGATAATAACCAGAATGTTTCTTCGGGCGTATACCTGGTTAAAATGTCCATAAATGGTAAGATAAATACAAGACCGATCGTTTTAACAAAATGATTTTAAATGTAGTTCTATCTCTTTTTTCACTTTATCCCTGGAATATGGGGGCAAGTTCATATTATACAACCGGTGATTACTCCAATGGAAAACAGTCTGTGTCAAAAACTATTTATTGGTCTATGGATGAGCGGCAGAAAAATGGCTTTGTGTTAGGCTATGAAGAATTGATCATTTCATCAGATAATGGGGATTATGAACAATATAACCTTTTGACTAAGGATATGTTTTGGATTAAAAAGCAATTGCGTTTGGGTGGATTGGCAGGCAGAATGACAAGCAATGATACTGATAACGGTTGGTTTTTGGGCGGAATGGTGGAAGGTGATTTGAAATGGTTCGGTTACTCATTCGGTCTAATTCAATCGAATTTTCAGCAATGGCATTTATTTTCAGATCAATTAGCAGAATGGGACAATGTTCATATTAAACAGGTTAATAGTGTTTTAAGCAGAAGAGTTGGCCGGATCACTATTTTTTTGGGGCAACAATACCAGGAATTTCAAGATGAGACTTATACGACAAATAGTTTCAGTTTATCGGGTTATTTTTACGAGAAACTCGGTCTGACGATAAGCGGTTCATTTGGTGAAAGTAGATATTCAATTGATCCTTATTTATTGATATTGAATAATAACCCGGAGATTTTGAAGAAAAATCTTTCGGGCAAGTTGGTGTACCGGATCAATCCCAACTGGTACATCCATGGGTCCTTTGCATTTCATGAATATGAATCTGAACAATCCATTAACTATTCCAGTTTTGGAATTCAATGCAGGTTTTAGCATATGAAAAAACAAATCATTAACATTATATTACTGATATTCATCGGTTCCTTGACCGCTCAAAATAATGCAGAGATGAATGTTGATATTGTTCTCAATGCAGATTATGGATGGCCGACGAAAATTATCATCAATGGCACAACCCCTGATGATAATACATTTCTTGGCATATCTTTATATCCCTATAATATTACCGATGCGCAAACCGGCGGCAGACACAGCAATATGGAACTTAAAAAGGGTTCGTTTCATCATGAAATCAATGTAGATCAACCATTGCTTGGAGGAAGTTTTGAATTTGCAGTCTGGGGCAAAAAAGTAGATAAAGTGGATTGCACACTGGATTACTGTTACTGGTGTAAAACAAACGGCTTTCATTTTGACGATTTACTCGTGTATAAATCGGGTCTTTTGAATCAGATGAAAGGGTATGAATAAAATTTGCAAAGCGAAAAAACTGAAAGGTAAAAAGTAGCAGGAACAGTGGCTGCAAGAAAACACAACAATATAAAAGGAAATATATGGAAACGTCATTCAAATCAGAATTAACACTCAGCGATACGGGTTTTTTATTTGATCACAGCTCAGGGTTAACGTATACATTAAATCCGACCGGTCAATTTATTTTCAATGAGATTAAAGGTGGAAAACAAGGTACGGACATTCTTGCTTCAATTAGGAAAGAATTCAATATTGATGAAGACACAGCCCGGAAAGATATTGATGACTTTTTCCGGCAGCTGCGTGAATTAGATCTGTTGTCCTGATGGGCGTAAATGTTGGTATAACCGGTTTGCAGGCTACGGATAATCCGGCGCCCGGGATTGGGGTCATACGTTGTTTAAAACATCCGGATGGCTGGGATGGAAAAATTATTGGTTTAGCTTATGATGTTTATGATACCGGGATTTATGACACTGGTTTATTAGACCATACATTTTTGATTCCATACCCAAATCAGGGAAGCAAGCAGGTTCTTGAACGATTATTATATATTCATTCACAAGTCAGAATTGATGTTATTATTCCTAATCTTGATAGCGAACTGGCTTTATACCAGAAAATAGAAGAAGAATTGAATAAACATGGTATAAAGTTATTTATTCCTTCCAAAAAAGCAGTCGATTCCAGAACGAAAGCCAATTTAACCACGTTCTGTGAAGATACAGATATTTTGACTCCAAAAACGATTGTCATCCGGAGATCGGAAGAGCACACGTCTGAACTCCAGTCACATTCCTTTATCTCGTATGCCGTCTTCTGCTTGAAAAAAAAAAAAGTATAATAAAAAATAAAAAAGCAAAAGTAATGCCCAGACCAATCATTCTCTC
>CAJVYU010000116.1 GCA_913009735.1 uncultured Fidelibacterota bacterium | reverse complement strand
TTCTCCCCTTTTACAGGGGAGAAAGCAACCGGACTATTGCCAAAATTTTTCCCCTGTAATAGGGGAAACACAAAGGGGTTAAAAACATATAATTAAATCGTTTCGATAAACGTCTTGGACAGATATGGATTGATATGGATAATACAATCAAAACATTTAGTGAGCTTCTAATACAGCACAAATCCCTGCTGTCAATAATTCACATACAATGTTGAGTGCAGACCTTGGAATTATTTGGATCATTTGTGCACGGAGAATAGTGGAAAGGTAGTGATTTGAATTTGTTACTCACGTTTGATGAATTCCTATCATTGTTTCAATTTATTGCGATAGAAAACTTTTCATATATCAGCAGGGACAGAGGACTGATAATCCTTGTTCATCAAGACGGATAAATATCGCCTGTTTTCTTACTTAAGGTATAAAATATTTTTCTTTCAAATGAATTTGAATTTGAATTTTTCCGCTTAAAGAAGAACCGTTTGGAGAATTCAATCAGCGTGTTGAATTTCTTACTGGAAAATTGAAGAGGATCGAACATTCTGAATAAAACAAATAAACAAAAAGCTATTGAGCAATTTCGTGAAAATGTCTCCAGTGGAAAGGCTGCCTTTTTTGAAAAATACGGTATGGATTTTGTCATGGGAAAGCGTGAAAAATCCATTCTGGAAGATATTGATGGAGAAAAACGTTTGTTCAATCTTCATTGCAATGGAGGCGTATTTAATTTAGGTCACCGAAATCCTCAGTTGATCAATATTTTGACTAATGCATTGAATGAATTGGATATCGGCAATCATCATCTCTTAAGCCGGGAAAGAGCGGAGTTGGCTTCCATGCTGGCTGACCTCATGCCGAAAGATTTAAATTATACTATCTTTGGTGTCAGTGGAGGAGAAGCGGTAGATGTTTCTATTAAAGTCGCCCGGGGATTTACCGGAAGAACCGGCATTATTTCCGCCAAAGGAGGATACCACGGGCATACAGGTTTGGCGTTGGCGGCAGGCGATGAACAATACCGCAAACCTTTCGGTACCCAAATCAATGGTTTTTCCCAAGTGCCATTTGCAGATTTAAATGCATTGGCCGAATCGATTAACGAGCAAACAGCCGCAGTGATTCTGGAAACAATTCCGGCCACGTTGGGAATTGTCATACCCGAATTAGATTATATTCAAGGTGTACGTAAATTATGCGATGAAAAGGGTGCTCTTCTTATTCTGGATGAAGTGCAAACAGGACTGGGAAGGACAGGGAAACTTTGGGCATTTGAACATTATGATATATTACCGGACATAGTGGTGCTGGGGAAAGGCCTTTCCGGTGGCATATATCCTGTCACTGCAACGGTCATACGAGAACCATTAGAGCAGGTTTTTCACCCCGATCCCTTTATACATATTTCCACTTTTGGCGGGGCAGAAGTGGGTTGCCGTGTTGCAAAGAAAGTTCTGGAAATATCCTCGTCTACTGATTTCTTATCTCATGTGAACAAATTAGCCGACGAATTCAAGATAGGATTAACGGAAATACAGAAAAATCATTCCAAATTTTTCCTGGAACTGCGGCAGTGTGGACTGATGATGGGGTTGAAGTTAAAGGATGACTTTTCAGGACCTATACTAACGAAGACAGCATACGATAATGATTTACTCATGGTGTATGCCAATAATGACCAATCTGTTTGCCAATGCCTGCCACCACTGAATATGGATTTGGATGATATGGATTACGTCATGACCCAATTGAACAAAGCAATGTCTTCTGCAAAACTGCTGCGACCCATTGCTAAAGGAAAAAGAGCTATAGAATCAGTCTGGAAAAAATTCACAAATCAATAAAATAAGATCAAATCAATATAAGCTATGTTTTACAAAGTTACTGAAATAAACGAAATAAAATTCTTCAAAAATATTCAACACGGAGTTAGTCATTGGTTCTTATTGGTTTCTATAAATATTCTACCAGGGAGTCAACAAGCGATCTATCAAAATATCAAGGGAAATCCCGTAGGGATTACATGTCTGTAACAAACGGAATTCAGATGAACACGAACTCCGTAGGTGTTCAACAGGGAGGTCCAAACAGTTCATCTTTAGAAAATAGCCACCAGCATATAATTGAAGAATTTGAAAAAGGTTTAAATCCCACCGATTTAAATGCATCTAAAGTGGAAGCTCACGTTTTAGGCTATGGAGAGATTTCAACGGTCTTCCAAATCGACGGATTGGATACAGTTGCCTGTAAGCGTATGCCTTTGTTTGAGAATAAAACGGATGCTGAAACTTATGAAAATAATTACCGGCTCTATTGCCGGCATTTGTCTGATGCAGGATTAACTATTCCCAATGACGATACACAGGTTATCGAAAATCAAGGTCGTCCGGTGACTTTATATATAATCCAGGACCAGCTGCCTGTAAACAATTTTGCTCATAAACTGATACATACAGAATCAGACAAAGAAGCCGAAAGCATCATCCGTTCGATTGTGCTTGAAATCAAAAAAATCTGGGACTACAACAAACAGAAAAGTCCGGATTTGGAATTGGCATTAGATGGTCAGCTGTCCAATTGGGTGAAGGATGGAGATCAATTTGTTTATATCGATACCAGTACGCCACTGTTCAAAATTAAAGGGTTAGAACAATTGGATCCTGAGCTATTTCTAAAAAGCGCACCATCCTTTTTACGATGGCTCATCCGTTGGTTATTTCTACAGGACGTCATGGACAGGTATTACAACCTACGGCAAGTATTGCTGGACTTGGTTGGTAATCTGTATAAAGAAAATAAACCGGAGTTGATTCCGGCAGTACTGGAGATTATCAACGATAATTTGGACGGAAATGATGAACCCATAAATGAAAAAGAAGTCACCAAATATTATAAGGAAGATAAACTGATTTGGGCTCTTTTTCTTGCTTTACGAAGGTTTGACCGATGGCTCAAAACGACTCTTTTCCGGCAGCGCTATGAATACATTCTTCCGGGAAAAATTGAACGGTAAACCATGTGTGATACATTTGTTGCTTTAAAAAGTGCAACAGTAGATGGTTCTGTCATCTTTGGTAAAAATAGCGACAGAGAACCCAATGAAGCTCAATCTCTGGAATACCATCCCGCTCAAAACAATGAGCAAAAGAATCTGGATTGCACCTACCTCACAATTCCACAAGTGAAAACTACCTTTGGTATTTTAATTTCCAGACCCTTCTGGATGTGGGGAGCGGAAATGGGTATTAATGAACATGGCGTTACCATCGGAAATGAGGCAGTATTTACGAAAATGCCCTTGGAAAAAGGAAAAGCGCTTACAGGCATGGATTTACTTCGACTTGCCTTGGAAAGATCTGATTCCTCTATTAATGCAATTGAAGTTATTACTGGACTATTAGCAGATTTCGGACAGGGAGGTATTTGCGGATATGAAGATAAAAACTTTACCTATCATAACAGCTTTATTATTACCGATCCAAAAGAAGCCTGGGTTCTCGAAACAGCGGGAAATCTATGGGTAGCGATAAAAGTAGAAGATTACTATACAATCAGCAATGGATTAACCATCGGTGAAAAATATGATTTATCCCATCCTGATCTGGTATCTTTCGCTCGTAAGAAAGGATGGTTAAAAAAAGGGAATATATTTCATTTTGCTGACTGTTATTCAGACTGGTTTTATACGACCTTTTCCCGCTGTGCTCTCCGCCGGAATCGCTCCGGAGTATTAGCAGGCTCATCAAAAAATTTAGACCTGCAAGGTGCTTTCGCCATTCTGCGGGACCACGGAACAGAACCGTACCACCCGGACAGTCATTTTTTCATGAATCATATTTGTGCGCACTCTGCCAATCCCCTCGCCCGCAATGCTTCCCAATCCGTTGGATCAATGGTGGCTCACCTTTCAGGTAATGGTCATACAGCATGGGTGACCGGGACATCGGCACCCTGCACGGGTCTGTTCAAACCCATCTCAATGACTGAGCCCGGCTTTCCTGTTGAATCAATTCCCGGAGCAACATACAACGCGAATTCCTTGTGGTGGCGGCATGAAAAACTACACCGATTCATTCTTCAGGATTATCCGGTAAGAATCAATTTGATTAAGGAAGAACAAAGTGAATTTGAAAAAACCTTAATTAATAATTTTTCCTCCAAGACAAGCGGAGAGAAAACGGACATTACTTTAAATTCATTCAAAAATGCGGATGCACTAACCACTAAATGGTTAACAAAGCTCGATGCTTTTCTCCTCACATCAAATAATGCATGGTTATATCGTCGGTACTGGAAAAAACAAAACCGGAATGCACAAATAACCTCATGATGAAATCTAACCGTTTTTTAGTTCTAGGGGTTGTTATTGTTTTATTGGTGAGTTGCAGTGATGCCCCAAAAATAAAAGGATTGATTGATCCATCAATAATCCAATTTTCAGGAGACAAGGCACTAAAAACTCTTAGGGAATTTGTGACACAATTCCCTAACCGGGACAGCGGTCAGCCTAATAATCAAAAAGCTGCAGAATGGGTAGATGAAGAATTTAACAGGCTGGGGCTTACATCCAATATTGATCGATGGAATGTGATCAATTACAGCCGGGATGTCCCGTTGCAGAATGTGGTGGGAACACTACCTGGGAATTCACCAAAAGAAATCGTAATCGTCGCCCATTTTGATCAGTCACCGGATACGTACCAAGGTGCGGATAATGACGGTTCTGGTATGGCAATTTTAATGGAATTAGCTGAAATATTTTCATTCGGTTCCACTCCGGAATACACGATAGTTTTCCTGGCAACGGATGGAGAAGAATACGGCATGTTGGGGACATTGCGATATATCCAAACCCACCGGGATATCGACAACATTATCGCCGGGTTTTCATTGGATAATGTGGGTAAGGAAATTTATAATGGTCTGCGCATGGATCCACGAGGGCAATTTCGCGGATATGGAGCACTTTGGTTTCAGTTATTAGCGCAGGAAGCTGCACGGTCCATAGACGATGATTGGGTCCCCATCATGAATCCGGTAATCAGTCAAATTTTAGATCAGGCCGTTCCAGTTTCATTTATGGATGAAGGCCCCATGGTAGCCGCGGGGATACCGTCTTTTGGGTTTGCAGGTGTAATACCACCAGAATTTGCACAACTGCATTGGGACACATATCATTCACCGGAAGACCTGGTAAAATATCAATCCGCCGAAACCATTGAACATACCGGCCGTGTGTCCGAAGCGATTATTCGTCAATGCCTTGCAATGAATTTTTTCCCAAATGAATCAGGTCCATATTTATTTTTTATGCAAACCGGTAAAGTCCTTCATGGTTTTCCCCTATGGCTGATATTTGGTTCTATTGTGGGAGCCTTTTTTTTAGTAGCATTTTTGTTGGGAAGAAAAAATAATCATTATCTCTTTAAAAATCGGAAAGAACCGTTAATCCACTTTTTTTCTTTATGGATTCCTTTGGTAGGTTCAGTATTAACCACCTACATTTTTGTAGCTGTCGGTCTGATGGATAAATATCACTTATATCCCGCTACATCAAAAGATGCTGCCATTTATACTCCTAAATGGATCGCCGTTATTTTATGGTTTTCAGTGCTGGGATTTCTTTTCATAGCCGGACGTAAAATTGCTACCCATTATTTGAAAAATGTTAATCACACTTCTCAAAATATTCTAAAACAAGTTGGTTTTTTTATTATTGGATTATGTGGATTATACCTGCTTTGGATTAATCCTTTTTCATTGATATTTATTATACCGCTACTCATTTGGGTTTTTATTTCGGGTGGAAAAGGAACAGGAAAAATATTAGACAGTTTCATTTTTCTTTCCGGGGGTTTATTTGTTTTTGTATTAATTTATTTCTTCGGTTTTGTCATTATGAAAAATGGCTTTTCTATCCTATGGTATTTAATGATGATGTTTTCCATTGGAATGGTTTCATTTCCTACAGCGGCAATGATTATGGCTGTAATTGCTTCGGGATTAGGGATGGTTGTAAATCCGAAATATAAATCTTAAAGCATTCGGCTTAATGGACAATAATGGCTGCTCTTTAGCCAGACATTGATCGATTACCTTGATCTTTCGGTTGCGCTTTAATCCCGCATGTACCCTTAATTTATTTTTCAGATTTGAAAAGATACCTTCCAACCTATTGGTAGTATTAGAGATTCTCCATTCAGGGTACTTCTGACAGGTAAATAAATACGGTAGATTGGTTTTCAAGCTTCCAAAAGCACTCCGTATCGCCTGATTACAACAATATACAGAATAAGAATCCGGATGATTTGATGTAAGATATATAAAAGTTTGTTCTTTAAATATTAAACCGATAGATTTCTGGAGTATTTATTCTTTAACAGAGAACCATAACGGAGAGATACGCTGCATCTTCTTCAACCTTGACGAACCTAATTAAAGAACTAAAACGCCGGAAGGTGTTTCGTGTGGCAGGTGTGTATGCTGTTGTGGCATGGGTGATCATTCAGATCGGTGAAGCCACTTTTGGTGCACTAAATCTGCCTCCCTGGGCTCTTACTTTTATTATAATACTGTTGTTTACAGGATTTCCCATCGCCATTATCTTTTCCTGGATTTTTGATAGAACACCTGAGGGAACAATTCAGATCGATGAACAGGATCAGAACATGAAGCCTATGGAAAAAAAGAAACGTACATGGCTTGCATTAGGCGGCATCGCTGCTGGAATAATTCTAGGCATCCTCTTCGCATGGGTATATTCTTCAAATACAGTGGATAAAAGCGGAATAAATGATAAATCCATAGCAGTTCTTCCTTTTACTGCCTTCAGTACTGAAGAGGAAGATCTGTTTTTTGCCGACGGGATACATGATGATATTTTAACACAACTGGCAAAGATTACGGATATAAAAGTGATCTCACGAACTTCCGTCATGGAGTATAAAAACACAACAAAAAAAATAAAAGAAATTGCTAAAGAGTTAAATGTAAAACACATTTTAGAGGGTAGCGTCAGGAGATCCGGCAACAAGATCAGGATTATATCCCAGCTGATAAATGCTGACACTGATGAACACCTCTGGGGGGAAACCTATGACAGGGATTATGCAGATATCTTCGCTATCCAAAGCGATGTTGCAAAAAAAATCGCGACTGCTCTCAAGGCAACTTTAACACCGGAAGAAATAGTTTACATCGAAGAAAAACCTACCGAGAACATGGAAGCCTATGATTATTTTTTAAAGGGTAAATATTTCTGGAATACGAAGACGGACCATGCTGGGATACAGAAAGCCGCTGATATGTTCGATAAAGCAACAGAACTGGATCCATATTTCACTCTGGCTTACGTCTGGGCTTCCATAACCCATTCAAGATTATTTTCCGTATTGGAATGGGATCATACTCAAGCCAGGAAAGAATTGGCCAAAAGGGCGCTGGATAAAGCACTTGCTTTAGATCCTGATCATCCTAAGGTCCGCTATGCAAAGGGGATTTATCAAGATTGGTGTTTAAAGGATATTACTTCTGCCTTACGAGAATATGAGATCGCATTAAAAGGTGAACCCAATAACCAAGATATTACCGCATCTCTTGGAGTAATATATTTTAAAATGGGCAATTGGAAAAAAGCAGAAGAAACCATTTTAAAAGCATATGAACTGAATCCCGTAGGCTTGACTTCAGCAGCTTATGTGGGTATATATTACCTACTTCAACGCCAGTTTGATAAGGCTGATTATTACTTTAGCCTGGGTATTCGGTCAAATCCGGAGCAGGAACAATATTATTACCTTAAGACTCATAATTATCTTTTGGGATATGGAGATATTAAAAAAGCCCGTTCCTTGCTTAAGGAAGCTGAAATAAATGTTCCCTATCCTGAGAGATTAGCGTATGCACAATTTTTAACAGAAATTTGTGCCAGGAATTTTTCTAAAGCTCTGGGATTCGCAAAGGAATATAAAAAAGAAAAACCGGGATTTATATTTGTAGGCAGTACTTATTTTTACATGGGTGAAGAAAAACTGGCCAAAGAAGAATTTGAATCTTTGCGGGTTTATTATGAGAACAAAATAAATGAAGAACCTGAAAATGCCCAGTACCACAGTAACCTGGGTCAAGTCTATGCGTATCTGGGATTAAAAGAGAAAGCGATAAATGAAGGCAAGAGAGGAACGGATCTACTTCCTATTGCTAAGGATCATGCCGACGGACCATTATACCTGGAAAACCTGTCTATAATTTATATATTAACAGGAGAATATGAATTAGCCTTGGAAAACATAGAATATCTTTTATCCCATCCGGGAGGATTAACAAAATGGACCTTGCGCCTTTATCCTGTTTTTGATCCTCTCCGGGACGATCCCCGATTTCAGAAGCTGATTGCCGATGGATAAGTAATTAGACCAACAATTTCAGTCGCTGCGTTTTTGGTTTGATATTTCAATGATCTTTACGGAAGTTGTAGGGTCGAAATAAGAATATAAATAATATGCTTTACTCACTCATTAATCTGGTATTCCAGATATTATACTTATGCCTGATCGCGCGGATAATACTATCGTGGATAAACTACAATCCAAACAATGAAATAATTCAGTGGATTTACAAGATAACAGACCCGTTAATCAGACCATTTCAGCAGATTATTCCCCCACTGAGCATCGGGATTGATATCTCGCCCATATTAGCTTTTATAGCATTGGGGTTTGCAAAGAGGTTTATTATTTGGGTAATGTTTTAGGTCCTGAATATTTAAACTCCAGATGCATTTCAGACCGTCAGGTCGCAGGTTGTAGCAGGGCCCTACTGACTGGATAAAGCTTGTCAGAAAGTTTAAGAAAGGAGATGATAATGAAACACTCATTTCATAAATTGACTTTGTTTGTGGAACTAACATTATGAGTTCTAATTCTGATATAATCATCCGATACCAGTTTATCTTTAGTGATGACAGGAGTATCGAATATGAAATTAATTTAGACCCGCAAACCTGTGAAATAATCCCTTCAGAGAAACATGAAATTCCTTTTTGGTGCAAATTGGATTATGCAAAATGCGACCATTGTGACAAACACACCGAAGGAATCGAATATTGCCCCCTGGCCGTTAATTCTATTGATCTTATTGACCTTTTTCAGGATACCCGTTCTTACGATGTTCTCGACGTAATTGTAGAGACGAATGAACGCAAATATTTCAAGGAAAAAACAACTATACAACGGACATTAGGCTCATTATTCGGAATTATCATGGTAACGAGTGGTTGTAAAGACCTTGATAAACTTCGACCTATGGCTCGATTTCATCTACCTTTTGCCACCATAGAAGAAACTGTTTACAGGGTTACATCAATGTATCAACTCGCCCAGTACATAAGGATTCAACATGGATTAGAACCGGATTTGGATATGCGGGAATTATTAGATACTTACAAAAAGATTCATCACATCAATGTCAATTTCGTAAAACGTTTACAAAAAGCGACAGAAATGGATGCAGATCGGAAGAGCACACGTCTGAACTCCAGTCACATTCCTTTATCTCGTATGCCGTCTTCTGCTTGAAAAAAAAAAAATAATAATATATCAATCCTGCTTCTATTTATCTTCCTCCTTCCTCCACTCCTCCTCTTTATCTTTCTCTCTGCCCTCACCTTATCACTCTACC
>CAJVYU010000115.1 GCA_913009735.1 uncultured Fidelibacterota bacterium | reverse complement strand
TTTTTTCAAGCAGAAGACGGCATACGAGATAAAGGAATGTGACTGGAGTTCAGACGTGTGCTCTTCCGATCTATACTAAAAAAACAAAAAAAATTATATTAACTAAATAATGATAATTTTTACAAAATATCCCAGCTTGAAAATTCTTCAATTATTATTAATTACTATTTTGGGTTTTGAAGTTGCTACATCACAAAATACACCAAATAATATTGATATGATATTTTGGGAGGAACAGAGCTGGCCACATATTTCCATCAGGTTAACATTGTGGTCAGATGGGCGTTCTGAAATAGTTCGCGATATTGGATTGTGGGACGATATTTCAAATAAGCATACTTTAACCCCTGGATGGGAGAAGGTGTTAGATGAAGATAGCGCGATCGCATCATTTGTATATAAAAATTACTATTCTAAAGACGATGCAATAAAGATGTTCAATGATGCCTTATTAGCGAAGATTCATTGGTTACAGACGCATGATACAATATACTATGATGGCGGAGGAACAATCGTCGGTTATAGAAAAAATGGCAAATTAAGAGAGATAAGCATCCCAATGTTTTTAGATAAAAGAGTTACAGAGAATCAAAAACGTTTTGAAAAAGTGTCTAAAATAATGACAAAAGATTTTAAAAAATTTAAAAGATAAAATTAACTACATCATAAAGTTTTGTGAATGAATAAATAAACAATTTTGAATAAATATATAGTATAAATCAAAACACTTTGGTTCCAAATGACCAAATTCGGCAAAGATGAAAAATCTAATTTTTAATAAAAAGGAGATAAAAATGGAGATAAAACCATACAGAGTAATTTTTCAAATAATTATAATACTATCCTTTAACTTACTAAGTGGCACTATTATAGTAGATGAATCACTTCCAGAACCAATGGATGAACCGATATTTGGTGAATTTCAACACTGTTATAAATCTTTTAGTGTTGATTATGGATTATACCAAGGTGAGGCATATATAATGGCTGATAATATTAATGTAGATATTAATAACTTAATAACATATCGCATATTTGCTAAATCAAATGCAAAAACTGAATGTTTTGTATCAATCAAGTTTATTAATCCAAACGATTATAGTGAAGTGTCAATGGGCACTTGAAAATACACCGGCTGTGGGCACTTCAAAATGCGCCACCTGATTCTTGCTTAAATTATTAATAGAGAACGCCGGCTTAAAAGGCCTGCGTTTTTAGAAGAGAAAAATATTTGCGTACGCTAATAGTACGCTATTTATGTACTAATTGGTACAACTCATAACTAACAAAATCATAAATATCCGGACTATCACAAGTAATAATAATCGGTGAGTTCATCCCTAATATTTTCCAGTAATTTTTTGGTAGCCATAATGCCGTCCATTTCACTGAGTTCCGAACCCTCATATTCAATCCCGACGTATCCGCGGTATCCTGCATCCAGGACTATTTTCATCATTTTTTTAAAATCTGTTTTTTCTTCAGTGCCGTCAGCATTAAAACTATGACTTTTGGCACTGACAGCTTTCGCATAAGGCATGAGCTCCTCCACCCCTAAATAGCGGTCGTACCATTCATTTCCTTTGTTTTCCCACGTACCGAGATAGAAGTTGCCGAAATCCGGTAATGTACCGCAGCGGGGATGAGCTACCATATCTATTACACCAGAGAGCCATTTTCCGTTACTGGATAATCCACCGTGATTTTCAACAATAACATTGATATCGTTTTTAGCGCCATACTCAGTTAACCGGCTGAGACCATCGGCAGCTAATTTCATCTGTTCGTCATATTCACCATCACTCTGGGCATTGACCCGGATGGAATGACACCCGAGATATTTTGCTGCATCGACCCACTTATAATGGTTTTCAACAGCGAGTATACGGTCTGCTTCATTCGGATCACCTAAAGCGCCTTCCCGGTCGCACATGATCAGTAAGCTTTTGACACCCTCGCCGTCGGCAACTGTTTTCATCTCTTTCAAAAAATGTGTATCCGTTGCTTTGTCAAAAAAGAACGTATTTACGTATTCGACTCCATCTAATCCAAAATTTCGTTTTGCGATCTTTGCAAAGTCCAGGTGTTTTACATTTCCTTGCAAAAGGGAGGAGGGATCGTTGGCAAGTAATCGTGACCACTCGTCATCTGTGAGTTCCCGCGATTTACCAAAAAGAGATCGATTAAGTGACCATTCTGCAAGAGATATTTTGAATAAAGGTTTTTTACTGCTAAAGCCGGCCAGTGAAGAAAGGCCTAATCCAAACATACTAAATCCTCCGGCTATAACAGCAGATTTTTTCAAAAATTCTCTTCTAGTAGCCATAGTTCCTTATTAAGGGTTAACTAAATATAATAAATATTTCCCTTAATATCTTCTTCATCCTTACCATGCACGATTTATGTCCATAATATTTTTTAACACAAATAGTGTAAGGCTAACTATAGCAGCTTATAAAGCAATGATGGGTAAATCAGACAAAGAATATTGTATTAACCAAATATTATACTTTTCTTAACGTAAGAAAAGTATCAAAAGAAACAATCGCTGTGGAAAAATTAGGGGAGGCAGCCTTTGCCTGCGGGACGATTTTAAACTCCCCGGTGAAATATACTGCCAGTTGACGGATTCCATAGGGTCAAACAGTAAAATCGTCTTATCCTTTGGCAAATTCTCCCTCTTTATCCCTGATTTTTCCAATGCGACAAAAAAAATTCCAACTACTATTATTAGGTGAACAATAAATCAATGACAATTATTTTAGAGATTTTGTTTCTATCCCGCTTTCAAAGAAATGGTGGGTAAAACATTATGTAGGCGCCTGCCCGACAACGTCATTCAGGCGGGAAGGACAGGGTAAGCGACTTTCCGTGCGCTAAATATTTGATACTTACCCCGTCATTTATGGCGGGGAGTGAACATCGTATTAAAATGGGATTCCCGCCTGCCCCATTTGAAATATATTGAAGGTGGCGGGCAGGTATCCCAATTGAACCTTTTCGGATTGAACTAAGTATTAAAAAAACTTCTTCACCTAATTTTGTAAATTTTATAAATAATCAAGACCATTTATTGATTTCATCATTTATTTTCTCGACGAGAGAATCAATAAGGATACGATCTTGATTCTGTGTGTCTCTATTGCGAAGAGTTACGGTGTTATCTTCAAGAGATTGGTGGTCAACCGTAATTCCGAAAGGGGTTCCGGCTTCATCCTGTCTGTAATAGCGTTTTCCAATAGATCCCTGTTGATCATAAATAACTTTATAGTGTTTTTTCAATACATCCGTTACTTTTCGTGCTAATTCAGGCAGACCATCTTTCTTGACCAAGGGGCAAACGACTGCTTTAACCGGCGCCAGCTTTGGGTGAAGTTTTAAGACTGTACGGTTATTTTCGCTATCTTCCCAATAGGCATCTGCGAGAACAGAGAGCAACATACGATTAAGTCCTGCGGATGTTTCGATAATGTAGGGAAAATATTTTTCATTCGATATTTGATCGGAATACTGCATATTTTTCCCGGAAAATTCCTGATGGCGTTTTAAATCAAAATCCGTCCGATTATGGATTCCTTCAATTTCTGACCATCCAAAGGGAAATTCATATTCAATATCCCAGGCTTCTTTGGCATAATGGGCTAATTCACCATCGCCATGTTGATGAAAACGAAGTTTATCCTTATTAATTCCCAAACCATCTGTATAAAAATTAAAACGCTCTTCTTTCCAGACGTTCATTTCATCGTCGTCCGTGCCCGGCTTTACGAAATACTGCATTTCCATTTGTTCAAATTCCCGTGTGCGAAAAATGAAATTCCTGGCGACAATTTCATTCCGGAAGGCTTTACCGATTTGGGCGATCCCAAAAGGAACTTTCTTCCGCATAGCTCCCTGGACCAAAAGATAATTTACATAAATACCCTGGGCTGTCTCAGGCCGAAGATAAGCGATATCCCCTTCGTTTTCCACAGGACCCATGTGCGTTTTAAACATGAGATTGAATTGACGTGGTTCGGTGAGATTCCCGGTGGTTCCGCATGTAGGACATTGAACAGCAGACCAGTCAGCTGATTCAAAATCCGTTATGAGTTCATCGGCCCGGAAGCGTGCTTTGCATTGCTTACAATCAACCAATGGATCATGAAATTCTTTGATGTGACCCGAAGCTTCCCAGATTTTGGGGTGCATGAGAATCCCACTGTCTAACCCGACAATGTTCTCATGGAGTTGGGTCATATCCCGCCACCACAATTGAGAAATATTATTTTTTAATTCAATTCCAAGAGGACCATAATCGTATACGGCGCCAAATCCCCCATAAATTTCCGAACTTTGGAAAATAAATCCACGGCGCTTACAAAGCGAAACGATTTTATCCAATGAGTGTGCTTTATCCGTCATCAGTCTAAATTTTTTAATTCTTTCTCAATTTGTTCATTGTAAGGAATTGATTCATCCACTTTACCGGCGCTTTTCAAGTCGAGGCTTATCGACCTGGATGATTTGAAATAAAGAACAAGAAATATTACCCCAATAATTGCAATAAAGATGGGTACTAACCACGCCATAACATTAAATCCCTGGGCTACAGGGACAGCTAATATTCGTTCACCATAAATTTGAACGTAGTAATTCATGATTTGATCTTTCGTTTGCCCGGCTGCTACCATGGATTCAATTTCTTGTTCCAACTGGCCATGCCCATGACCAAAGACCGTGCCGCTCCAACAGCAAGGAGCCATTAAATTCTTTTCTATATCTATGACAAGTTCTTGTTGGTTGACATTCCCGAATACAAGGGAACAGAATGCTATGAGAATTATTTTTTTCATTTCTTTTTCCGCCTACGTCTTTTTGCCGGACCTTTTGTACGGCGATCGTTAATTAAAGTAATTGCCATTTCCAAATCAACATTTTCCGGGGAGATATCCTTTGGTAAAGCTGCATTGAATTTACCATCAGAAATGTATGGGCCATAGCGTCCATCTTTTACGACCAGCAGTTCACCTGTTTCAGGATGATTTCCCAATGTTTTGAGAGCAGAACTTGGTTTATTTCGTTGATTAAATATGTCCACAGCTGTTTCCAGGGTGACATCAAGAGGGCTATGCGGGTATGGGAGTTTCACATTTTTTTCGCCCACCTTAAAATAAGGACCGTAGCGTCCATAATCGACCCGTATTTCTTCACCTGTCTCCGGATGATTTCCAAGCAGTCTGGGTAATGAGAGCAATTTCAACGCCATTTCCAAATCGACCTGATCTTGTTCGGTACCACGAGGGAGAGATTTTCTTTTTTTCGAATCCCCTAATTGAACATAAGGACCATAAGGGCCTTCTTTCAAATAAATGGATTCACCTGATTCTTCATCGATACCCAGTATATTAGATTGAGAAGAATCTTTTGATAAAATTTCCAGTGCTTTTTCGGCAGAAATGTCACCCAACGCAAGCATATTGGGAATGGATCGACGTTCTTCACCGTGCTCTATAAATGGACCGTAATTGCCAACTCGAATCACAATTTCGTCTTCCTTTCCATTTGGAACAACCACGGAACATGCTTTGCGAATATCAATCTCATCTTTAAGCATTTTTTCAAAACCCATAGAATTATCATTTCCAAAATAGAATTCTGACATAAATGGCAATGGGTCTAATTCGCCTCTGGAAATAGAATCTAATTCATCTTCCATCTTGGCTGTAAACTGTGAATCAACAAGAGATGCAAAATGGTTTTCTAACAGTTGTGTTACAGCCACCGCCAAAAAAGTAGGCGTCAAAGAACCTTTGTTATTTCTAACATAATCTTTTTCCTGAATGCGGCTGATGATACTGGCCCATGTTGACGGCCGGCCGATTCCGAGCTTTTCCATCTCTTTAATAATGGATGCTTCCGTAAACCGGGAGGGAGGTTTTGTGGAATGTTCCTCATGAATCAAATGACTGCAGGTAAGTCTTTGCCCTTGTTTTAAGTCAGGTAAAAACCGTTCTCTATCAGCGAGTTTTCCATCCGGATCATCCGTCCCTTCTACATATGCGCGCATATAACCGGGAAACAGAATGATGCGTCCACGGGCACGAAAAATGGTATTCTGATTTTCAATATCAGCAATCGTTCTTTTTAATTTCGCCGGTTTCATCTGGCTGGCCACAGTCCTCTTCCAGATTAAGTCGTACAGTTTCCCTTCATCGCGGCCGGCCTTTGCACTGACTGTATTTACATCGGCAAATTGAATGCCGGCGGGCCGGATGGCTTCGTGCGCTTCTTGGGCATTCTTAACTTTACTCTTATAAATAACGGGTTTTTCCGGTAAAAATTTATCACCATACTTTGAAAGAATAATATTGCGAGCGCCAGTCAGGGCTTCGTGTGAAAGCTGTGTCGAATCGGTACGCATATACGTAATAAAACCAGCTTCGTAAAGTCGTTGTGCGGTTCGCATTGTTTTGCGTGCTGCAAAACGGAGTTTTCTGGCGGCTTCCTGCTGTAAGGTGCTTGTGGTAAAGGGAGCGTACGGGGTTGAAGTTTGAGGTTTTTCTTCAACATTTTTTACAATCCATGGTCCGTTTTGAATTTCGTCTACCAGGGCTTTTGCCTGGGAAGATGACAATAACATGACATCCTTCTTTTTGAGTTTACCTGTGTTACTGTCAAAATCTTTTCCGGTGGCAAGACGCTTCCCGTCAACCGTGATCAATTCTGAGGGAAAACCTTCCAATTCATCCGTTTCTAATTCAGCTTTCAAATCGTAATATGTGGACGTTTTGAACGTGGCTCGTAATCGTTCACGATCTACAATTATTTTTAACGTAGCAGATTGTACTCGACCGGCGGAAAGGGATTCTTTCACAAAGCTCATTGTTTTTTGGAGAGTATTCCATAATAATCGGGAGAGTTGATACCCCACCAGACGATCGATAATCCTGCGTGTATATTGGGCATTCACTAAATCAATATCAACTTCGCGGCGATGTCCCATCCCATCAAGAATGCCTTCTTTTGTGATTTCAGTAAACTGAACTCTGGAAATGTGTTTATTGGTGATTTCCTCAGCCAAATGGGAGGCAATCGCTTCTCCTTCCCGGTCAGGGTCAGTTGCCAAAATCACTTCAGGTGCCGTGCTCGATTTATGTTTAATGGTTTTAATGATGTCTTTTTTATCATCCAGAATGACAAACTCGGCAGCAAATTCATTTTCAACATCCACACCCAGTTTTTTACGCGGCAGGTCTTTTACATGACCGACACAGGCAATGACATCATATTCATTACTTAAATATTTTTCAATGGTCCGGGCTTTTGCCGGAGATTAAACGATTATCAGTGGTTTGCTCATAAATTTTTCTTTCGTATTAATTAACGCTTTTCACGCGCGTATTATAATGTAGAATAAATTACAGAAAAGTCAAACAATGAAATATTTTGCTAATTGATCCATTGCAATTTCTTCCTGTTCTCCCTTCAATAAATCTTTTACTTGAACTCGATTGTTTTTCAATTCCTCTTCTCCTAAAATAACGGCTTTTTTCGTTCCCAACCTGTTTGCCTCTCTCAATTGTGCTTTTAAACTGCGGCGTTTTGTATCCATGTAAACAGTGATTCCATTGCTCCGCAGTTCTTGTGCCATCTGCAGTGCTTTCATTGTCACTGCTTTCCCCAGGTTTATCAGATAGATAGACTCACGCCCATCCGTTTGTTCGGACGTTACCATGGACAAAAGAATACGCTCCATACCCGCGGCGAAACCGGTTGCCGGAGTGGGTCTTCCGCCTAACATTTCTACAAGATTATCATAACGTCCGCCGCCGCAAACGGCATCCTGCGCGCCAAGATCTTCTGATACAAATTCAAAGGTTGTACGGGTATAATAATTTAAACCGCGAACTAAATGTTCGTCCAATTCGTAAGGAATATTCAATCCGCTTAACAAGGATTGTACGGATTCAAAATGGCTTTTGTCCTCATCCGTCCAGGAATCTGAAATAGATGGCGCATTTTGTATTATTTCTTTTTCATGAGGAATCTTGGTATCCAAAATTCTTAATGGATTCGTTTCCAACCTTTTTTGGCTCGTTTCAGATAAGTCATCTTTAAAAGGAGTTAAAAATTTTATTAAAGCACTGCGATAATTTCTTCGACAATCTCCCGATCCAATGCTGTTCAATTTTAATGAAATATCTTTGATTCCCAATTCTTTAAAAATATGATGTGCCAGGGCAATCACTTCAACATCCTGTTCCGGATGTTCCGATCCAAACACTTCTACACCAAATTGATGAAACTGGCGCTGTCGACCCTTTTGCGGGCGTTCACGGCGGAAGAGGGGGCCGATATAATATAATTTTTGCAAGGGAGACCGCACGCCAAGATTGTGTTGGATAAATGACCTCACTACCGGCGCAGTCAGTTCCGGTCTCAACGTCAAATGTCCACCGGAACGATCTTCCCAGGAATACATTTCTTTGGAAACAATATCCGTATCCTTTCCAACGCTTTTGCTAAATAGTCCTGTATCTTCAAAAACAGGTGTACGGATTTCATTGTACCCATAATGACCGGCAATAGAATGGACGACGTTTTCCAATTGCTGCCAGCGATGAATCTCCTCCGGAAGAATATCATGGGTGCCTTTGATAGTGCGGTATGCCATGATTTAGTTAGAAATGTTCATTATTAATTGTTCAGCGCGTTCCTTATCATTTTCCGGGACGAACAGTTTCACAACAGCGCCGGGAACATTCACCGGAGATACATTAAATGCAGTAGTGAAAAAATCCGATTTTAAAAAGTAGGGAATATTATTATTTGCCAGAATTTCTCCTGCCATTTCACCGTACACCCTCCCGGAAAATTGACCCGCCTCGACCCATTCAATTTGATCCAGAGGGATATCAACAGGTTGTTCGTCCACGAGGGTTACATTACAGTCTGAACAGAATTCGATTTGTGGTTCATATTCCGCATTACACTGCGGACAGTATTTATAATTAGTTTTTTCCATAGCAGAATTTGCGATGATTTACTTAGAGAATGAAAAGAGAATTAATACGACATAATGCGTCGGGCGCCACCGGTTTTTTCAATTTTAAGATCCCGTAGTGTAGGCGATTTCACATTAATGCGTAAATAAAATCCGGAGGCATATCCGCTGGGTGTCCAGTTCAAAGCCAGTTCCCAGCAGTGGAGATCGCGGTAAATAGTGAAACTATGATTGATTAGTTCATTATTCATCAGGTCAAACCGGGCGGAATAACCCACCTTCCAGTTTTTAGTGACATTGATAGTGGAATTAGTGTTCAGCCAAAAGGTTTTTTTCGGATTGCTTGGATCGAATTGCTTTAAAGAATAACCAATGCTGAAGTTTGTACTCCATAATGTTCCACTTGATTTTTTATTTTTATTTTTCAATGATGATGAAGAAACATTTAATGAATCCTTCAATGTATTTGCATTCGTTGTATCACTCGCCTGACTTATCCCAAACGGTTTTCCTGAGAGTTGAAAGGTCGTTGAAAGCTCTACCTTTGTTAATCGCGGCAGAAAGTATCCTTCTTTTGATTTTCTATATTTGTTTATTCGTTGTTTTGCATTTGTATCGTATTCATAAAAATCATGAGTCATTCGCAAGTCAATATTGGATGGGCCGATTTTAGAACGAATGGAAGAGTTCAAGTTGCTTAACCTGAATTGATCAGCTACAAAATTATAACTCGTACCCATCCGCCAGGAAAACAGGTTGATGATTTTTTCT
>CAJVYU010000114.1 GCA_913009735.1 uncultured Fidelibacterota bacterium | reverse complement strand
TACACTCTTTCCCTCCACGACGCTCTTCCGATCTGCACCTCTGCAGCAGAATCTGGTCCTTGCCGGAAGTCAGAAAAGTAGCTTCGATGAGACGTGGATTCAACCCTGGGGTGAGGTGAAAGAAATCAGGAATCATTACAACGAACTCCTGGTTCAGCTCGAAGAAACCACCGAAGCTCCACGCAAGATGAATTTGATATTCAGAGTATACAACTATGGTATAGGTTTTCGCTACGAGTTACCTGAACAAGATAATCTAAAATCGGTTCAAATCACCGATGAGAAAACGGAATTCAACCTGGCGGGGGATCATAAAGCATGGTGGATCAAGGCCTACCAGTGGAACCGGTATGAATACCTTTACCAGTCATCGCTTGTCAGCGAAATGGATACTGTCCATACACCGCTAACCATGGAAACGGAAGACGGACTTTTTATCAGCATCCATGAAGCTGCCCTTACGGATTACTCCAGCATGACATTGGCACGGACGAAGGAGACAGATTTGGAGTGTGACCTGGTTCCCTGGTCTGATGGTACAAAAGTGAAAACAAAAACCCCTTTTGTTACACCTTGGCGGACGATTCAAATTGCAGAAACAGCCGGGGACCTGATTACGTCTTATCTTATCCTGAACCTGAACGAACCCAATAAACTGGGAGATGTTTCCTGGGTTAAGCCCGCTAAATATGTGGGCATCTGGTGGGGGATGCATCTTGGTGTCTATACTTGGGAATCCGGTAAGAAACATGGCGCCACAACAGCAAATGCAAAGCGCTATATTGATTTTGCTGCTAAACATGGTATCCCCGGAGTCTTGATCGAAGGCTGGAATATCGGGTGGGATGGCGACTGGCTGAAAAACTCAGACCTGTTTAATTTTACAACTCCCTATGATGATTTTGACATGGATGTTGTCAGTGCTTATGCTGCTTCGAAAGGTGTAAAAATCATTGGCCATCATGAGACATCCACTGGAATTGCAAACTATGAACGGCAGGTAGATGATGCTTTCCGCTACTATCTTAGTCATGGGATTAATACGATAAAGACCGGTTACGTAGGTCATGGACAGGAAATTATTCCTGTGGGAGACACAACTGGCGCCAGAGAGTGGCATCATGGTCAATATATGGTGCGGCATTACCGCAAAATTGTTGAAAAAGCAGCGAAATACAAAATCATGTTGGATGTTCATGAACCCATTAAAGCAACCGGGATTAGAAGAACCTATCCTAATATGATGACCCGTGAAGGAGCCCGGGGACAGGAATACAACGCCTGGGGTAAGGAAGGTGGAAATCCGCCGGAGCATACCGTAATATTACCATTCACACGGTTGCTGGCCGGCCCTATGGATTTTACCCCCGGAATTTTTGACCTGACATTTAAAAAAGCGAATAAACCTAACAACCGGGTGAGCACTACGTTGGCCAAACAATTAGCCCACTTTGTTATACTTTACAGCCCTCTTCAAATGGCTGCAGATCTAATCGAAAATTATGAGAACCAACCCGCTTTTCAATTTATCGAAGATGTACCCGTAGACTGGCAGGATACGAAAGTATTACACGCTCAAATCGGTGACTTTGTGACGATTGTCCGCAAAGACCGTAACAGCGATGACTGGTATTTGGGTAGTATCACGGATGAAGACCCGCGAACGCTGGAAGCATCATTATCCTTCCTTGATGCCGGTCAAAAATATGTAGCTGAAATCTATGCAGATAAGCCAAATGCCGACTGGAAGACAAATCCCTTAGCCATAGATATTTCTGAAGCATTCGTTGATCGTAACACAGTATTAGAGATTAAATTGGCGCCAGGAGGGGGTCAGGCAATCAGATTTCGCCCTGCGACAAAAGAGGATAATAACCGTATAAAATCCAATTAATCATATTTTTGTACATAATAATTTTATCCAGGGCTTAATACAGTGTTAAACTGTTCCCTTTTAAATCAAATGAGAATGTCAAAACACAATCGAAATTGATCATCAAATAGGTACATGAGGATTCTATGAATATGATATCAATTGTTTCATTCATTTTGGCAACCGGTGCGGTTGCTGTTTTTACCTACAAAATTGTCCGCCGGATGAAAAAATCGGATAATGCCACTGAAGAATATTTTACCGGTGGCCGCGCCTTAGCCTGGCCGGTTGTTGCCGGATCATTGTTACTGACGAATCTTTCGACAGAACAATTAGTCGGATTAAACGGTGCCGTTTTTGGAGATAAAGCCTTTGTGGGTATTGCTTGGGAAGCCTTGGCTGCCTTTGCCATGATTGCTACTGCATTGGTCTTTTTACCGCGGTATCTGGCCAGCGGATTTACTACCACACCGGCGTTTCTGGAAAAGCGTTTTGATAAAACGACCCGTTCTATGGTTTCAGGTCTTTTCCTTTTCGGTTATGTTACCGTACTGCTGCCCGTCGTGCTGTATACCGGTTCACTGGCGTTGATCGGAATGTTTGATCTCAACCTGCCGCTGTGGTTTGTAGTGGCCACCATTGGGATTCTGGGAAGTGCTTATGCGATTGTTGGCGGATTGAAATCTGTTGCCGTCAGTGATACAATAAATGGCGTTGGACTATTGGTCGGTGGTTTGGCAATCCCTGCTTTAGCCTTGATTGCGCTTGGTGATGGTTCCTTTTTTGATGGTATTGCCAAGTTGGTTAATACAAATCCCGAATATCTTTCTGTACTCGCCCAAACCAACGTTGATGGAAATGTCGTGTCGGTCCCCTGGCCCACATTGCTTACGGGGATGATGTTTATTCAGGTGTTTTACTGGTCTACTAACCAGGTAATTGTACAACGGGCAATGGCAGCCAAAAGTTTAGCTGAGGGACAAAAAGGCGTTCTTTTTGCATCGACAATGAAATTGGTTGGTCCGCTCATGCTGTGCCTTCCCGGAATTATTGCTCTCCATATGACCGATCTATCCATTGGCAAACAGGATCAGGTGTATGGCGCGATTGTTCGACACGTATTGCCGGACTGGTCCCTTGGTTTATTCGCAGCTGTGTTGATGGGGTCAATCCTGAGTTCATTTAATTCCGCACTGAATAGCGCTTCCACACTTTTTTCCCTCCAGTTTTATAAGGGATACATCAATCCAAGCGCCAGTGGAGAGAAAATCGTTTCCATAGGGAAAAAATTTGGGATTGGACTGGCAATCGCTTCCATTTTCCTTGCACCTTTGCTGAACCAAATGCAATCAATCTTCGAATACCTGCAAAAAGTAAATGGACTATACAGTGTACCGATAATCGGCATCTTTCTTTTGGGTATTTCCACCAAGCATGTGCCGGCCATTGCCGCCAAGGTTGGGATGGTTGTAGGAATCGGATTTTATTCATTTTTCACTTTTGTAAATATTAAAGACGTTCCGACTTTCTTTGCAAACAGTGAAGGCAATCTGCATTGGTTACATGGCTATTTTATCAGTTTTATTGCATCGGTGATGGTGATGCTGATTATTGGATATTTTAAACCTAAATCTGCTGAAGAAATCGCTATCAGTGATGAAAGAGTTCCTGCGCCGGTGGATATGACACCGTGGGCTCAAGCGAAGAAAGTTTCAATTGCAATAATGGTAATTACCGTCGGCATTTATCTCGTCTTAACATGGATTTCCGGTTAATAAATTTATTTTATTACCCGATATACCTGTTCACAGGCAGATGGGAATGTTGGGGTAAATACCCGTATTAATAGTAAGATAAATTGAATAACTACCCCAGTCGATCTTATGCAGGACGTGACGTCCTGCATGAGTATGCGTAGGTTGGAATATCTGCTCTTTACAATATTTTTCAAATGGGACAGGCGGGAATCCTATCTTTTTCCTTAGTTTCGTACCGAGTTTATTTTTAAGCTTACAATTCCTCTAAAATTAATATAATAATATAATTTTTTGTTATGGTTGATTTGAGTGTCCCGACCAATTTATTGCAAATAGAAAAGCCAAACATTGAGCATCCTACGGAGTTCGATGGTTGTTTTTTATCAAGTTCTATAAACATATAATCCGCCAGTTGGCGGATTATTCTACTTATTTAGCCGGACTCCGTTAGGAGTCTCATATCTATAGCACTTAAGTAAAAAAAAGAAACCAACACCGTTAGGTGTTGAATATTTTAGTGGGTATTTATCTGAAGTGGAAAAAATTCCTACAGAATTTTGGGAATCCTCCGGGATTGAGATTGAAAAACAATATTTAAGGAGTTTTCCCTCCTGCCGGTCGGGCAGGAACCTCTTTTCGGAGTGGTTTCAGTATTTTATTTGTGTATCATGTATTTTGAACCACAACATCAAAATCCTTCGATACAATGTGAGTAGCTTGAGGTTTTAACGAACGAACGACCTCATGCTCCCGCTGAAGCACTTTCAGCCTAAAATCATTTTGGGGTTCTTTCCCGCGCACGATTTGCGCTTTTTTTGTCTCATGATACGTTAAATCAATAAACACCCGTATATCTGCTTCCACGGCTACGGAATATAGTCCTTCAACGATAAGGTATTTGATTTCATTGAAGTCAGAATGAAGTTGGTCAATCTGGTCTGTTAATAGATCGATACACGGAAGGATAGGTTTTTTATTGTTATGAAATTCATCCAAATGTTTATTGATAAGATTCCAATCGTATTCATTTAAACCGATACTTTCCACACCATTTTTCTGACGCCACAATGTTCTTTCTTTAGGTGGCACTTTGTAGTAATTATCGGAATGAATTGTTTTTGCCATTTCTCCATTTTTCTTTAAAAGGCTGTTGATTGAATGAGCTAATTCCGATTTCCCGGATCCAGATTCACCACCAACAGCAATAACGATCTTTTTTTTATGAATTTCACTTAAAAAACCAACAATTTGTTTTGCTGCCTTTTCATGTTTTTCGGTGATGAGTAATATATCTCCCAGCATAGTTTTCCTCTATTTATTATTGGGATACCTGCCAGCCACCTACAATTATTTTTTAAATGGGGCAGGCGGGAATCCCAATTTTAGTTTGTTCCCCAAAACCCCAGCTTAAAAGCTGGGGTAAATAGTTTTTGTTCAATTATTCCCCAAAGTTCTATGAACTGGAGTCCTTTTTGATTCATACTTACCCCGACTTTTAAGTCGGGGTTGAAAGACAAAAGAACCCGGGCTTTAGCCCAACTATTTATGAAATCCGAAGTTGGGTATTTTCAGGTGTAACCTCATATGAATATAGTTTTTTCTTATGGGAAAAGTTGAATGATAATTTTCTCCAAGAGGCAGGTAAATTAACTTTAACTTGGATTTCATCCTCTTCAAAGTCTAAACCGGCGAAAGTGCGAAACGCTAAAAATGCGGTTCCGGCCATGACTCCCGCATGGATTCCTTCCTCCGTTGTGCTGCCGGGAGTACCCTCATAATCGCTTCTCAATGCTTGTTGGTATAGATCCCAGCATATTTTGTTTTTTGAAAGTAATCCAGCTAAATAACTGTGTACCAATCGACTTAGAGTGGAACCGTGGGATGTTCTTTTTAAATAATAATTGAAGTTTTTCAAAAAGAAATCAGGTTTTAGTTTATACCCTGCTTCAATAAGAATGGATTTTATCTCATCCTCGCTGAGTATATAAAATATCATAAGAGCATCAGCTTGTTTATTCACTTTATAATCATCCGGTGATTTGCCTTCAGCTTTTAGGATGCGATCAAGTCTGCTAATATTTCCATACTTCTCTTTATACTTCTTCCAGTCTAATTCTTGTAAATCAAAGTATCCGTCATACTGTTCAAGGATTCCGTCGTCAGAAATTGGGATGTGGATGTTTCTACAGATGTCTTTCCAATGTTCAATTTCTTCATGAGTAAGTCCGATTTTACTGATGACGTTATCCTCTCCGGAATCACGGAGGACATCAATGATATCTAATGCTTTATTAAACGTCCACACCATCAGGATATTCGTATAGCTATTGTCCTTCAATGCTGTTGTGGATCCATTAGGGTTCGTTTCATGATATTCATTAGGTCCCATCACATTAATTATCTCATATCGATTTGTTTTGGAGTTCAATGTTGCCAAAGAACTCCAAAACCGGCATATCTCCAGTAGTATTTCGGCGCCAAAATGTTTGAGAAAAAGAAAATCTTCTGAAATATGATAATATTGATAAGTATTATAAGCGATAGCCAAAGATACATGTCTCTGATAGGCACTAAAGTCAGGACCCCATTCTCCGGATTGTGGGTTGAGATGGGCTTTGGGTGTTTCTTCCCGGCCATCGCTCCCACTTTGCCACGGGAACATTGCACCTTTATATCCATGAGCTTTTGCGTAATCGCGTGCCTGTCCCAACCGCCGGTATCGATATTGAAGCACAGATCGACTGACATCGGGGAAATGAGAATGATAAATGGGAAGAATAAATAATTCATCCCAAAATATGTGCCCACGATATGCTTCCCCGCTTAAACCCCGTGCTGGGATACCTGCATCTATATTTACATTATTGGGTGAAGCTGTGATTAAAGTATGGTATAAATTCAGCCGGATAAGTTTTTGAGAAAGCCGGTCGCCCTCGATTTGAATATCTATTTTATCCCATATATTTTTCCAGGCTTTGGTACTTGAATCAAATATATCATCAAAACTATCTACTTCGTCGAGTAAAGCAATTGACTCCTGTAACGGACTTTTTGATCGGTTGGAGTCCTTTGAAGTAAATATGGATACTAATTTTTGAATACGGATAGTACTTCCACGATTTCCATCAACTGTAACCGTAGAAACACACAAACCGGGTGAGTGTGTTTGGTAAATAGTAGGATTTAACCCTTCATCTCCATTCGAGATAATGAGTTTTGCAGCTTCTGCAATTTCGATTATTGACTCGTTGGTTTGTAACAATATATAGCTTAAGGTGTCTTCACCTCCTTGTGATATTGGTTCCAGATGTTTTGAGTTTAATTGTCGATATCGTTCAACACCATCATTAACAACTGTTCCATCCAGTTCGGATTTGATAGTGATTTTACCTGAATAATTTAATGGGGTAAGATTGTATTCAACGGCCATCAGGTGTGGGTTTGCCATACTCGCACATCGTCTTGATTTGATAAGACTTTTACGGCCATCCTTGTCACCAAGAGTAACTTCTCGAGATAGAAGACCGTTACGGAAATTCAGTTCCCGGTGAAAAGAAAGTATTTCGACATCATTAAACTCAATCCAATTTCCATCATCTATCCTAAAAGTTATCGGGAGCCAATTTGGGCAATTGACCAGGTCTTCATTCTCAATATCTTTACCGGCAATATGGGAAACCAACCTGTTATATACGCCGGCGATATAGGTTCCGGGATAATTCGATTCATTTGCTTTGGATTCTTCCAGCGCTCCCCTTGTACCAAGATATCCATTCCCGATAGTGCACAATGTTTCCCTTACTTTTTCTTTTTTCGGGACGTAATCGTTATAACTGAGAGTCCAGCCGTCTTTTTCTAATCCTTCAGAAAACCACCTTTCGATATCATTCATATTAATTTCACTAAGATCCGTAACGACAATATCAGCACCGTTGATTTTCAATTCTATTGCATTATCTTCACGCGCCACTCCCACAACCAAACCAAAATTGCCTTTTCTACCGGCTTGAACCCCGGACACAGCATCTTCTATAATAACGGTTCGGTTGTAGGTCAAGCCCAGGTTATCACAGGCAGTCGTAAAGATGTCCGGTTCCGGCTTTCCTTTTAACTTGAGCTCGGCAGAAACGATGCCATCTACACGAGTCTCAAACAAATCGATAATTCCAACAGTTTCCAGGACCTTCTTGCAATTTTTACTCGAGGAGGCGACACCGATACGAATACCATTCTGTAGTAATTCTTTAATGAAAGAAAGTGTACTTATATAAACTTTAATGCCATCGCGTACCAGCACTTCATTGAATTTTTCATCTTTCCGATTTCCCAGCCCGCAAACGGTTTCCATATCTGTCGTATCTTCAGGGCTTCCAAATGGCAGGTCTATATTTCTTTTTTTAAGAAAAGAGGCGACACCTTGATATCTTGGCTTTCCATCTACATAAGGAAGATAATCGTTATCATGTGTGAATTCCCGGAAAGGTTCCCCATAGCTTTTTTCACGGAATCGCAGATATTCATCGAACATCTCTTTCCAGGCTTGGCTATGAACCAATGCCGTCCGGGTAATGACGCCATCAAGGTCAAAGATTACCGATGTGAAAATTTTTTCCACTATAGGTTCACCTGGTTTAAAAACATGAAAATCCTCCAATTAATTTTGTATTAATCGATTTAATCGTTATTCCCAATTTTAATTTGCAAATGTGCCAATGTCGTGAATTCACTTAAACATATGAACACTCGAACACATGAATCGTTATACTATGCCATCACTTTTTTCCACCACAAAGCTATACTGACGATTCCCAGCCCAATATATGTCAGGGCTGGAAGGATGGATGTATCAGGCGCAGGCAGCATGAGTTTCCCTATACCCACTAACAGCAGGTAAATAGTAGCAGCCGTGGACAAGACAAGATAGGCACCTTCTTTTAAGTTGCGTGAGGGTAATTCTTGGTCGAGTCCGAGTCGTGCTGCTGTTTTGCGCCAGAATCCGGGTGGATTCACACGCTGGTAGAAATCATTCAGAATTTTTTCATCGGTTTTGGGTGTTAACAAGGTAACAATTACCACAGTAGCCGTTGACGTTACAGACACCAGTAAAAGACGCATCCATTCTTCATCCACCCATTCCCCTACAACGGTGAACAAGATGGCCGACGCAATGATTAGTGATGCGGCCATCGCTGCAAATTCCGACCAGAGGTTAATACGTTCCCAGAGCCACCGTAATACCAGTACCGAACCCATTCCTGCACCAAACAGGAGCGATATATACCATGCTTTCTGGATGGAGCCAAGGTTAGCCATAATGATCAGTGCGATGGCAAGAATCAGAATATTCGACAAGCGGGCAACAATTACCAATTCTTTTGAAGAAGGATTCCGCTTCAGCCAGGTTTCATTTACCAACCGTTTATAAATGTCGTTGCTCCAGTAGCTGGCACCCCAAGTCAGGTGTGTATCAATGGTTGAAGCCAGTGCAGCCAGAAGACCTGTGAGCATGAGACCTTTTATGCCCACCGGCAGCAGGTCTTTTATTCCGGTAGCAAAAAGGATTTCCCGGCTGGCGACAAATGTTTCACTTCCAACTGAGGCTGGGTCATAGGGATAAAGCACCAACAAAGCAATGCCGATGGGCAGCCAGAATAGACTACGCAATAGAACTTGAGCTATAGTGAAAATGAATCCCGCATGGCGGGCGCCCTGATCAGTTTTGCAAGCCATTGTACGCTGGGCAAGATATCCCGTTCCATCGCTGTTCATCTGAAAAAACCACTGTAATCCAATAAGAGTGAGAAAGGGCAGTAATACCTCCCCCCCCGTAGGTGTAAAGGAAAGTATTTCAGCTGTGCGAACTTTACCATATAATGCAGTCATCTGCTCAATCATCCCCCCGAGCCCCCCGGCTTTTGAAACAGCAACGATGGCGTAAATTAGGGTGGCAACCATAGCAATGGAAAGTTGGACAACATCGGTGGCGATAACACTTCGTAGACCACCGGTAGTGGAGTACAACATCACAAATGTAAGAATAACAATAATGCTGATAAAAAGATCGAAAGAGCGTAGTGTAGGGAAAGAGTGTAGATCTAGGAGGTCGCCGTATCATTAAAAAAAAAAAGAAAGGAAAAAAATCAAAGAGAGATC
>CAJVYU010000113.1 GCA_913009735.1 uncultured Fidelibacterota bacterium | reverse complement strand
CATAGCCTGGGTGCCACCGGCGCCGCCATCAGTATTTAAAGAAACAAATATTGAATCGCCTGTGATTGCGCCAAAAAATGGATATGAAGCAAGCAGATTAGATGTTGTGCTGAATCTCTCAAAATCATCCACAACATTTGGAGGAAGCTCCTGGGATATAAACGGTACTATATCATCAACAAAAACTGTAACCGTACTCGTCTGAGTTGCCGTTCCGGAATATTTATCGAATACAAAAATACTTCTTATATCACTCACATCCAAGACGCCATCATCTTTAGGGCCACCAAAGCCACTATAGTCAACGAAATCAAAGAAATTCAGAAATACATATTCCCCATCCGGATTAAGAGTACTTACATCAATATCGGCTGAATAGAATTTGTCACCCCAGTTATTGCCCGAGGTCGTATCTCCTTCGTGTACAGCCAGTTGAATAATTTGCGGTGAGTCACCGGTTTCAGATGCTTTTACCCAAACGCTCAATCCATCATATGCACTCCAATCCACCGGATTACTATTATTCAAAGAACCACCAACATAAGCCCAGGGATTAACATCCCCACTCGCAAAATCAAAATCGATCTGCATGGCTTGGGTTTGATCAAACCCGCCAGTGGTACTTAGTGTATTCGCTACTGACCCACCGGAAACCACACCTGTCCAAGGATAGGCAGCTTGTAAAGTTGCATCAGAGGTATAACTTTCAAAATCATCCGCAGTCCAACTGGGAACAGCAGTAATATTATCTACCCATATAGTAGCAGTACTATTTACGACTACTAATTCTTCATAAGATACCCATAGGAAAGAAATCTTTATACTACTCAAGTCCATTGGTTCACCGCTCCCGGTGAAATATTCGTAAAATGTGTCGAAGTCAAAAAAGATAAATTCTCCATTAGGATCAAGATCAGTTATATAATAACTCGTGGGTGATATCCATTTTTCATTTCCTATTGTACTACTTTCGATGATATTAATTTTAAAAATAGCGTCTTGATCTCCGGTAACAGGACCTGGCTTGACCCATAGACGAATTCCGGAATAACCTGTCAAATCAGAGCGGTCAGGAAACGGAGTATAGTGCCCGATTATCGCATAAGTACTGGGTTCCCAATTAACTCCTAGACCTGTCGAAGGCCCGACTCCCGAGTCAATTTCCGTATACATCTCAATTGCTTTGCCGCCAAGATATCCATCCGTTAAAGACAGGCTGGGAACTACTCTCATCTGAGCCGGGTTGTACTCGTTAGTCCCATTAATATTCCCCCCCCACCAAGGGCCGGAATTCCATTTCACAAACATCGTACTATCATTTGTGTACGATTCGAAATTATCGTCCAGGTGCGTTGGAAATGCAAATTGTGTTTCCGCTGAAATATTGTTGAAAAAACCCAACAAAAAAACACAAGATATTAAACTGATTATATTTTTGCGCATTTTATTCCTCTCTTTGTGTTGTTGTAATATATTATTGCCAAATTCTTCTTCAATTATCAAACGACCATTGGCCCTAATTTTTTCTTATGCAAACGTTACCGCAAACGTTTACGATGCAATTTTACACTATTTATTTTATTATGTCAACCCTTTTTTACTTAGGTTTTTATGCCGCCGTATCAGTCGTGAATAAACTGCGATTTTCATATTATTAACGTTAACATGACTATATTTCTCTTTCTTAAACAACTGATCATCCCAAATCGGGATAGTCATGAAATTCAACTTTTCCATGTTCCCGTCCATGAAGCTCAAATACAATTATTTCATTTTCCCCTTCTTGTAGAATAGGCGCAGGAACATACAGTGTCTTTTGAGGTCCCCGCTTCCAGTATCGTCCGAGGTTAAAACCATTGATCCAACATACGCCCTTCGTCCAACCTTCGAGTGAAAAATATGTATCTGCCGGCTTATTTATAATAAACTTACTTCGGAAAAATACTGGTCCGACTTTCGAACCTTTTGATGAAAAATTGAGTAATGATAAATCATCAAGGGGCAGCGGATAGATGGTCCAACCAAACAGATGCCTCTCATCTAATGAAACAGCTTCAGTGATTCCTTTGCGATCATGCATATCCGGACCATAACTTACTCTTCCCATATTCTCAACAAGGATTTCCAGTTGTATACCTCTCCGCGGAACAGTGATATCAATGGTTTTTTCCGGAAATTCGCGTTCCAGAACACCAACGGGTTCACTATCAACAAATACTTGCGCTCGATCATGCAGTTGCTTGATTCTTAATGGCATTTTGGGACGAGGGCCTTCCACTTCCGTTTTGTATAGAATAAAACCATAGTTTTGCCCAAACATTTCCATCGGTTCCGGTGCAGGTCGCCGGATTGGATCCGAAAGCAAATCCAAAACATCAAATAACCTCACGTAATCTGTCAATTCAACCGGAGCACGCGATAACTTCGATGCTACCGGAGGTAGTAATATATCCGGAAGTTCCACATATTTACCGATAACTTCACGACAGGCTAAATATTTAGGTGTAATATCTCCTGATTCATCCAAAAGAGTATCATAATCATAACTGGTGATGGTCGTTTCAAATTTTTTTAAGGAATTGGAACCATTCAAAAAACCGAAATTTGTTCCACCGTGAAACATATAAAAGTTTACGGATGCACCTAATGATAGGATCTCGTCCAGTGCCGTCGCCGTATCTTCCGGCGGACGTACATGATGCTTCCCTCCCCAGTGATCAAACCAGCCATTCCAGAACTCCATACACATCAACGGTCCATCAGGCTGATACTCGCGCAACTTTGCGAATTTGTTCTTGGCATCGGAACCGAAATTAGCCGTCTTTAGGATATGGGGTAAGGTGCCAGCCTGCAGCATGTCATCCGTAGGCCCATCCGAAGTAAACAGGAGCACATCAATACCGCGGGACCTCATTCCCTTTTCAAGATAACCCAGGTATTCTTTATCATTACCGTACGCACCGTATTCATTTTCAATTTGCATGGCAATAATGGGTCCGCCTTTGGATATCTGCAACGGTTCCAGTTGCGGTAAGAGAGCATCAAAATATCGATCCACGGCTTCAAGGAAAGGTTTATATGCACAGCGGCATTTCATACCCGTATCCTTAAGCAGCCATGCAGGGAAACCACCAAATTCCCACTCGGAACAGATGTACGGTCCGGGCCGGACAATAACCTTTAGCCCCTGATCAGCTGCTTGCCTGATATAGTCTACAATATTCAGAATTCCATCAAAATTATATTCACCTGGTTTTGGTTCGTGTAAATTCCATGCAACATAGGTCTCCATTGTATTCAGACCCATGATACGCATTTTTTGCAGACGATTACGCCAATAATCAGGTTGTACACGAAAATAATGCATCGCACCGCTGAGGATGCGGAAAGGCTCATTGTTCAAAAGGAAATGCTTTTTATCAATTGTAAAACTATTCACTCGCTCATTTCCTCTTATTATTAAATTAATTTGAACTGCAAGCCGGTCCCACGGTACGGATGAATTGCAGCAATTTGGAACGATTTTCTTCCACGCAGGGAATCCATTGAGTTAACAGTAACCCTTTCCCCTCATTGCCAAGTAGTACTTTTCTCCATTCCGTTACCTTTTCTGCACTCCAACCCGGTGCACCCCATACTTCAAATTCTTGCTTTACCAGGCGTTTGACTATTTCCGGTTGTACACCACCATAATCCCACACTACCTGTACGATATCTTTGGAAATTTCTTTTTCAGCAGCTATACATTTTTCAGCATGAACCCGCGTCCGGCCGCCGTATGAGGAATCGTTCCAAATAATTGTTCGCAGATGGCGTTCCTTTAACCCGTCTCGAAGTACTTCTATCGCTTTAATATACTGCGAATGCGCCCGGTCGTGATCTTCATCCATTCCAATATGAAAAAAACGATCAGGACAACAGATTTGAATAAGCTCGTCAATTAATTCAAATGCAATACGCCAATATTCAGCATTATCAAAAAGATCATGATGCGGTCTGAACCAGTCGTTATGATGATACCGGGCACTTTGTGAAAAATTCAGTTTCGGGACCACTTCGATATCCTTTTCCCGCGCTCTTTTTACCAGTTGCTCAAGATGGGTCATCTGGACAGAATAATCTCTTACCAATTCAGGGTGCGAATCATACCTGACACCATCAGCACAGTCAATAACAAGCATGTTCAGATCCACTTCCGACATTGCATCTACCAGCTCAAGCCCCAGTTCAAGGTTAAATGGTTTTTCGTGCTCTTTTTCTTTGCACCATACCGGATCATAATGAGTTATATGTAAAAGAAAACCGCGTACCTGGATAGAATCGTTATAATACATTTTTATCTCCCAATGTTTATCCGGTCAGTATTTTCAAGTTCAACCACGGTGCAATCATTGGCATACGTCCGCTCGGGAAGAATAATCAAAACATTAGCCGGTTTCTGGTTAAGGGTAAATGGAGCATGATGCCACACTCCGGGACGAAGAACAACCATGGTTCCTTTCGGGATACGAAAAACCCTGAATTTATCCAACGGTAATACCGAATTGGGAGTTGCCGGTGCAACATGGATCAACACATCACCATCCAAAGGCAGGATCCCCTCTCCGGTTTGGGAATGATACTCGATAATATCTATAACCGGGTCGCGTTTTTCCACGCGGCACACGGAGAAAGAAACTTTCGAATGGTTACTGACATCCTGCTGAAGCATATCCCGGTAAAATTCGATGGGTTCAGCACCAATTTTTTCTGCGTCGGGATTGATGCAATTGGCATAATACCCATAGGGTAGAAATTTTTCGATATTCAGTTCTTCAACCTTAACTTTGTTCAATTCCATCTCCTTCAAATAATAATTAAATCTTTTTCTTTTTCAACCGAATGACATTCCAGGAAGTACGCGGTAATATTGCCGACAATTTCCCATCGGTAAGACTTGCCTGTCCAATGGATTGAGGTACTACATTATCGGGATGATCCGCCGTATTACCGGACATGATATCTTCGGCAGTTAAAACAATATGCTCGAGTACCACATAATCAGCGTAATCTCTGGCATCACCTTCAAGAGTGATTGCTTCTTCAAGACTTCTGTTCACGGCAAAAATTGTTAATGTCGCATTTTCATCATCGACCGTTGCCACTCCGTCAATATAAGGAACGGCGTCAAATTCATTATCATGGTAAACAGGCGATTCAATATTCAGGTTTAACGCCCGTCCCCGGCCATAAACCGAAGCGTGCAATAACGGATAATAAATTGTCTGCCGCCAGCTAATGCCCCCTTTGAGGGTCATGATCGGTGCAATCACATTGAGCAATTCGGACTGACAGGCAATGGTTACCCTGTCGGAATGCTTTATCAGTGTAATCATTAAAGACCCGGAAACAACCGCATCAACGAGGGTGTACATTTGTTCACCCCAGGCCGGTGCAATACTCCAGGGAATCTTATTCGCCCGGTCGCTAAACCACACATTCCATTCGTCAAAAGACAAATTGATTGTTTTCTTACTTCGCTTTTTGGCTTTGGTATAATCACAAATAGCAAGAACAGTTTTTATCATATTATCCATCGTAATCGATTTAGCCAGGAAATTCTTTGTCTGACCTTTTTCATGGCCAAAATAACTATGGAGGGAAACATAGTCGATTTCTTCATAGGTATGATCCAAAACCGTTGCTTCCCATTCCGGATAGGTAGGCATACCGGCGCCGGAGCTGCCGCAGACTACCAACTCCAGGTCTTTATCAACCTGACGCATTACTTTCGCCGTTTCCTGAGCAAGCCGGCCATATTCTTCCGCCGTTTTATGCCCGATTTGCCAAGGTCCGTCCATCTCATTACCCAGACACCAGGTTTTAATCCGATGCGGTTCTTTCACGCCATGGGATATCCGCAAATCACTCCAATATGTCCCTCCCGGATGGTTGCAGTATTCAACGACATTTCGGGCGGCATCAATACCTCTCGTGCCAAGATTGACCGCATACATAGGCTGTGTGTCCGCTTTCTTACACCAGGACATGAATTCGTTAAGACCGAAGTGATTTGTTTCAATCGCCCGGAAAGCAAGTTCAAGTTTTCGCGGACGTTCTTCAATTGGGCCTACTCCATCCTCCCAATTATAACCGGAAACAAAATTACCGCCGGGATACCGGATGATTGTCAGCCCCAACTCTTTGATTAAAGCCAGAACGTCGCCACGGAAACCCTCTTCGTCGGCTGTGGGATGATCCGGTTCATATATCCCTTCATAGACACCACGGCCAAGATGCTCAACAAAGGAACCGTAAACTCGCGGATCAATCTCTGCTATCTCAAGCTCCGGGTGTAAGGTTATTTTTGCAGTTTCAGGCATACACTATTCCTTCTGGTAGAGATTTAATTATTTTAAATAGATTGGGATTTATCGAATCACAGCGATACTATTGCCCTTTTTTCCCCAATCTGATAACATTCCAGGACACCTTAGGCAGGGTGGCAATTAGTTTCCCGCCCTCCAGGTGTGCGTTGCCATTTGATTTAGGAATTACGTTATCGGGATTGGCAGCTGTATTGCCGGCGCTGATATCGTCATTCGCCAAAATGCTATGCTCACAGACGAAATAGTCCGAATAATCGGTAGCGTTGCCGTCAAGAATAATGTCATCTTCAAGACTTCTGTTTATCGCAAAAATCGTAATCGTTTCCTCTTCTTCATTTGCAACCGCTACGCCATCTACAAACGGAACAGTACCAAACTCATCATCTTCGTATGTGGGTGATTTTATGTTCAGACTTAAAGCCCGTCCACGCCCGTAAACCGATGCATGGAGAAATGGATAATAGATGGTTTGTCGCCAACAGGCTCCACCGGGTTGGGTAACAATCAAACCAATCACATTAACCAGCAGCGCCTGGCAAGCCATTTTAACCCTGTCAGCATGTTTTAGAAGTGTGATAATCAATGAACCGAATACAACCGCATCCACAACCGAATACATGGCTTCACTACGCGCCTGTGCAATACCCCAGGGTTCTATTTGGGGAGGTCTTGATTTTCGGTAATGAAAAATAACATTCCACTCATCGAAAGAAATATTGACCGTTTTCCTGCTTCGTTTTTTTGCTTTTACATAATCACAGGTTGCAATAATCGTTTTGATATATCTATCCATATCAACCGACTGCGCAAGAAACGTTTCGATATTTTTGGCATACCGTCCATAATAGTCATGAATGGAAATAAAATCTACATGTTCATACGTATTGTCAAGGACAGTGGCATTCCATTCCGGATAGGTATCCATGCGGCTGTTTGAGCTTCCGCAGACGACCAACTCAATATCAGGATCAACCTGTCGCATAACTTTGGCCGTTTCATTGGCCAGCCGGCCGTACTCCGTTGCCGTTTTATGCCCCATTTGCCAGGGGCCGTCCATTTCATTTCCCAGACACCAGGTTTTTATTTTATACGGTTCAGCCACACCGTGTGATTTTCGTAAATCACTCCAATATGCGCCTTCGGGATGATTGCAATATTCAATAACGTTGCGGGCGGCGTCAATACCCCGCGTCCCCAGATTGACAGTGTACATGGGCTGTGTTCCGGCCTTGGCACACCAGGACATGAATTCATTCAGTCCGAATTGGTTGGTTTCGATTGCCCGCCATGCAATTTCAAGTCTGCGGGGACGTTTTTCGACTGGGCCTACACCATCCTCCCAGTTATAGGCCGAGACAAAATTACCGCCGGGAAATCGCACGATCGGCACTTGAAGTTTCCTGACCAGCTCAAGCACGTCGCCACGAAATCCTTCACTGTCAGCCGTGGGATGCCCGGGTTCATAGATCCCTTCGTATATGCATCGTCCAAGATGTTCGACAAAAGAACCGTAGACGCGTACATCGATTTCACCAATTTCAAGTTCCGGATGGAGTGTTATCTTTGCAGTTTTAGACATAGGAGTTATGCTTTCTCCAATCGGATGACATTCCAGGACGCCTTGGGTAAGGTTGCCGATAACCGGCCATCCGTTAAGGTCGCATTCCCGTTTGCCCGGGGAGTAACATTGTCCGGATTATCCAGGGTATTACGAGCCTTTAAATCATCACTGGTAAATGTTATGTGTTCAAGGACGGAATAATCCTCATAATCCCTGGCATCGCCTTCAAGAATAATTTCATCTTCCAGATTTCGATTAACGGCAAATATTGTGATTGAATCATTTTCACTGTCAACCGTTGCGACACCGTCCACGTAAGGAACGGCATCAAAGTCATCATCATGATAGACCGGAGAATTAATATTGAGGTTCAGGGCTGTTCCCCTGCCAAAACGCGAAGTATGCATATATGGATAAAAAATAGTTTGTTTCCAGCATCCACCGCCTGTTTTTGTCATAATCGGCGCAATCACATTAACCAGTTGAGCCAGACATGCCATTTTGATTCTGTCAGAGTGTTTTAAAAGCGTAATCAAAAGTAAACCGACAACCAGGGCATCCTCAAAAGTATAAATATCTTCCAACTGCGGTGGAGCAATACTCCAGGGCGCAATCTTCTTATCGGCCTCGCCGGAATGGAACCACACATTCCATTCATCGAAAGATAAGTTCAATGTTTTTTTACTTCTCTTTTTCGCTTTAATATAATCGCAGGTGGAAATCACGGTCTTGATAAACAAATCCATATCAACGGATTGTGCAAGATAGTTTTCTGTTTTATTCTTCGGGTTTCCGTAATAATTATGAAGTGAAATAAAATCGACTTCCTCATAAGCATGATCAAGAACCGTCGCTTCCCAGGACGGGAAAGTGGGCATGCGGCTGTTTGAACTTCCGCAGGCAACCAATTCCAGATCTTTATCCACCTGCCGCATCACTTTAGCCGTTTCCTGCGCAATTCTTCCATATTCGTCTGCGGTTTTATGTCCTAACTGCCAGGGGCCGTCCATCTCATTGCCCAAGCACCAGGTTTTGATTTTATGCGGTTCTTTCACACCATGCGATTTACGCAATTCACTCCAGTAAGTCCCTTCCGGATGATTACAATACTCCAGGATATTCCGGGCGGCGTCAATTCCTCTTGTGCCTAAATTGATGGCAAACATCGGCAGCGTTTTCACCTTGTCGCACCAAACCATAAATTCATTCATACCGAACTGATTGGTTTCAATCGTCCGCCAGGCCAATTCAAGTCTACGGGGGCGATTTTCTTTAGGCCCAACGCTGTCTTCCCAATTAAATCCGGAGACAAAATTTCCACCGGGGTATCTGACGATTGGGACATCAAGTTCTTTTATGAGTTCCAACACATCACCCCGAAATCCGTTCTCATCGGCCGATTCATGTTCCGGCTCATAGATTCCACCGTAAACACATCGTCCAAGATGTTCAACAAATGAACCATAAATTCGCGGATCGATCTCGCCGATTTTAAGTTCCGGATGTAAAGTGTACTTTGCAGTTTTGTTCACGTATTTAATTTCCTTTCTTAAGATAACTATTTCTTTATTTAAATATTTGGCAGTCGTCATTAGGATAAACTTTCAGCGACTGATTTTGTGCAAATTGCAATGTCTTGGTTAATCCCATGACATTCAACTTATCATCTTCAAAATAAATTTCGTCCAAATTAATTCTTTTATTTCCATTCGTGTTATTCCGGTCAATATAAGCATGATAAACAATAAAAGATTTACTGTTGTCCTGATAATGGACAAGACAGTCATGTCCATTATCACAAACGACAATTCCCGGAATTTTATAATACGGATGGATTCATTTATTGGTTTTTCAATTATTTTAATCAATCGTTGACACACGATTTTTTATTTTATCACGACAAATTTTCCCACTTGGATTTTTCCTGTTTGAGTATCTTCAACCGTGAATAAATAAATCCCACTGGCAATGGCCTGAACTGCGTATGAGGTCATATCCCAATCCTCAAAACCTCCCGGAACATCAGCACCAATACCCATTTTCAAGTCAGGAAAATACATGGAAAACAAAA
>CAJVYU010000112.1 GCA_913009735.1 uncultured Fidelibacterota bacterium | reverse complement strand
ACGAGAATTGGATGGATGGGATTGAAGTCGTTGACGGCTACACTGTAGATATGACAGCTTATTCGGGAGTTTTGGACAGCAATAACAATGTTGCTGATGACGCTTTAATTTATAATGTCATGACACACGGTCAACAAGGCAATGGCGGCAGGAGTGCTTTTTTGGCATTTGATCCAATTGCCTTGAATACCACTCCCGGTTATTATTGGGTCGGTGCTTCCAGTTACTGGAATACAATTCATCCCAATTGTCCGCAAAATGCCAGTCCGCTTGTTAGTGTATATGAAGCATTGCAGGAAATAGTATCTGTTAAAGATGAAATTGTACAGCCCCAAGGATTTTCATTAAAAGGCAACTACCCAAACCCGTTTAATCCCATTACCAACATCCATTATATATTACCTGAAAACACTCAAGTGAAGATCACGATTTATGATGTATTAGGAAGGGAAGTAAAACAATTGCTTAATAGTGAACTGGTGAGTGGTTACCATAAGACAATTTGGGATGCAACTAATGATCATGGAAAGCAAGTGAGTGCCGGAGTGTATCTCTACCAGATACAGGCTGGAGAATTTGTGCAGACAAAGAAGATGGTGTTGTTGAAATGAGTCTAATTCATTTAGAGCAGGGTGTGGTAAGAACGTCAAAAACTCGAACTCTACTACTGGGCCAATTAAGGGGGGGCTGGTCAAGTATCCTGATTTTTATTTACTACATGTTGTTCATCAACGCTCAAGTAATAGCTCAGGTTGAATCCTTTGGTTTGGAAGGAAAAACCGTTACCTCACTATCATTCACTCCACAAATGAATTATTCAACTTTACCTCGCTTTATATATGCTGGAACTGATCAAGATGGAATATTCGAAAGAGATATAACTTCACCTGATTCAGGTTGGGTGAATAGAGGTTTGAGGGATAAAACTATAACCGCTGTCCATGTTTATCATTGGGGAGTTGGTCCTGTGGAATTGAATACAATATTAGTTGGAATAGAGCCAAGTGATCTATCAGGTGATACGACACTGTTATATATATTAACCGATGGTCTGGATTCTGTTTGGGTTCCTTTTGATAATGGGTTAGATACTTTATCATCAAATCGAATATATGACATTCAAGGATTTTTCTACCGAGGCCATGAACCGCCTCAGCCACTTTTTGTGAGTACGGGATACTCTTTCTTTCGCTCATACGGTTGGGATAGCTGGGAAGTGATTTCGCCAACAGGAATCGGGCTAATTAATACAATTAAACTTGATCAAAACCCGTTATATTGGTTTGGTGGAGATATATGGATTGGTGGAGAGACAGGTTATTTTACTCCGTATTTATCAAAGTCATCGGATTATGGATCAACTTGGGAAATATTCTATCCTTCTTTGGGTGGGGATAATGCTTGTTACTCAATCGCTATACACCCTGAACAATCCAACATAATTTATGCTGGAATGGAGGGCGCAGTAATAAAAACAACCGATGGAGGACAGACATGGAACGCAACCTTTCTACAAGGTCTTCCAGTGTATTTCTATGGTCTGGTAATTAATCCGATCAACCCTGATCAATTAGTTGCTGGGGGAGTGATCTATCCATATGGTATTGCTCTTTATGAGACATTTGACGGCGGCATTAATTGGACAGAGATTATTGCTAATGACACAACTGCCGGTATATCTTGTTTAGTTTCTGATACCACGAACGACGAATTTGTTGTATATGGGGGCACTTTTGGAGATGGTGTAATACGCTATACATCCGATTTAATCAGTGTGCAGGAGAATGAAAACACTGAAATCCCTTTGAATTATGAACTCTGTAAGAATTACCCAAACCCTTTCAACCCAACCACAAACATTCAGTACGAATTACCCCAGAGATCAGAGGTCCAAATCCTCATCTACGACCTGCTTGGCAGAAAAGTGACTACTCTGGTATCAGAAACTCAGGAAGCTGGATTTAAATCAGTCATTTGGAATGCAACCAATGATCATGGCAAACCAGTAAGTGCTGGAGTCTACCTCTACCAGATCAGAGCAGGAGAGTTTGTCGGGACGAAGAAAATGGTTTTGTTGAAATGAAGGCAATTAAAATTGCATCACTCATTTTGTTTTTTAATGCTTTATTCGGCCAAGTGGATTATACTTTATCAATCGATAAAATTCATTATGGTTTTGGCGAAAACATTCCAATCTCGGTTACAGCAACAAATACTCAAGATACAACCGTAATGCTATCATGGTCTGATTTTTGTCAGGCAACATATGCTGTGGATTCAGTGTTGTACGACTACGGTTGTATACAAATCCCTAGTGCAATTACTCTTCCACCCGATTCATCATTTAGTTGGAATTTTATTTATGAAGGAACTGATTCTCTATCACAAGGGATTCATTATGTTCAAGGGCAGGTGACTGGTTATGGGAACACGCCATTATTTATCATTCATGTCAGTGATGTTGATACGTCACATATTCTTTCTTTCTTACCAATGCAAGTTGGTAATCGTTGGCAGTTTTATACAACAGAAACAGGCGGTGGAATAGGAGATACTTCTTTAACCACGATTACAATTGATACTATTATTATGATAGGTGATAAAAAATATTATCATTTTGATCCTTGGTTTTTGCCTTGGTGTGAGACTTTTAATGAAGCATACCCTTATGAAGATATGTTTGAGACAGTTAGAATAGATACTGCTGAATTCGAAGTTAGAATTGGGGATACTCTTTTTACATATCAGGATGGACAATATATTTACTATTATAATGATTTTTACATATTACCCCTGTATATGGATTCTACTATCAGAGAAAACCTTTATTCTTTTAATTCAAATCATCATTCATGGTCTCCTGATATTTATTATAATACTGAATTAAAATATTTTCCTAATTTTCAACTTACTCGTTTAGATACGTCTTTAGAATCAATACAAACTTCATGGGGATTAACATCATATATTAATTTAGTACCTCAAATTGGGATTGGTAAAGTTTCACGATTTGTCCACTGGTCAGATCAAGGAGATATGTATCTTATTGCTGCTGAAATTAATGGTATTACATATGGAGAGTTTTTAGATATCGATGATCAAATCATTATCCCCAATAAATTCTCTTTAGCTCGTCCATATCCGAACCCATTTAACCCTGTTATTAATATTGATTTCACTATTCCATTTTTATCAAAAGTATCCATCCGAATTGTAGATATTCTGGGAAAAGAAGTTGGAGTATTACTGGATGAATACAAATCACCGGAATCATATTCAATTCAATGGAATGCACACAATTTTTCCAGTGGAGTATATTTTATCCAAATGCAAGCTGGTGAGTTTATTCAAACGAAGAAGATAGCGCTGCTGAAATAAGATAGCATATCATCCTGAATCCTGACATTTATGTCAGGGTGAAAGATCTCAAGTTTCGTTTTGTAATAAAGATGTTTGAGATTTTTCATTCCGATAAATCGGGGTTCAGAATGACGAGTTTTTACCTATATAAACATCTTTCCCGCCGACCACAGTCCGGACTACTTTTGTATTCAAGATTTCTTCAGGTTCAATAGCGGTAATGTCATTGGATAAAACAACAAAATCCGCGAGTTTTCCTGTTTCAATAGTGCCCAGCTTATCTTCCTGAAAACCGGCATAAGCGCTATTGATTGTGTAGCATCGAATCGCTTCTTCAACAGTGATTTTTTCATCGGGATACCAACCGTTTGGATTTTTCCCATCCCGTGTATGCCGTGTAACGGCAGTATAAATCCCCATGAGCGGATCAAGAGAAGCAACGGGCCAGTCGGAACCGAATGTTACATTGGCTCCGGACTCTAATAGTGTTTTAAAAACATAGGTTCCCTCGAGAACATTATCGCGAACTCGCTTATGAGCCCAGGCTCCATCATCATATAAATGAGCCGGCTGCATGGATGCGGTAATACCATTCTTACCGAAGCGATTTATGTCTTTAGGCAATAAATGTTGTGAATGTTCTATTCGTAAACGGCGGTCTCTTTTTCCATGCTCTTTTTTAATCGCGTTGAATTCATCCAATATCCATTCATTAGCCCGAGTCCCAATAGCGTGAACAGCCAGTTGAAGTCCGGCATCATCAGCGCTACGCAAAATCTGCCTTAATTTCAGCGTGTCATCGGAAACGACCAATCCTGATGTATTCGGATCGTCTTTATAGGTTTCATGCATCCACGCGGTTCGTGAGCCCAGGGAACCATCCAGCATTGCTTTGATTCCGTGCCAGCGCAGCCGGTCATCACCGTTTCCGTACTGGTTTTTGTATTCAATTAATTTTTTATAGTGCGTGAACCAGGGAAGTGTATAAATGCGAAGCGTTAGTTTTTCTTTATTCCGTATGTATGTTTCCAAGTCATCCCAACTGCACATATCATGAATTTGGGTTAAACCCAGGGATGCGGCATATTCCATTGATTTGTCCAATGCTGCATCCATTTCTTCAAAAGATTTATCAGGAATGACGTTCCGAATCAGTTCAATCGCTTCATCACGTAAAATACCCGTTAGTTCGCCATTTCCATCTCGTTCGATCAATCCCCCGGAAGGATCCGGAGTATCTCTTGTAATTCCGGCCAGTTCCAGGGCAGTTGAATTCGCCAGAGCCATATGTCCATCCAACCGGGTTAATAATAATGGAATATCTTTCGTAAATGAATCAACCCATTCTTTTGATGGTAATTCACCACCCCACATTTCGTGATCCCATTTCCCACCCAATATCCACTGACTTTCAGGAATATCCCGTACATATTCCTCAATCCGACTGATGAATTCCTTTTTACTGTCTATATCTCTGAGGCTAATACTCATGAGTTGGAATCCCCCGCCCATGAAGTGGGTATGATTATCAATGAATCCGGGCACAACAAATTGACCCGAAAGGTCGATTAATTTAGTATCAGGACCTTGAACTGCTTTGTGATTAGAACCGACGGTTAAAATTTCTTCACCTTTTACGGCAATAAACTCAGCGTGAGGACGGTTTTTGTTTCCAGTCCAGATATTTCCGTTATAATAAATTTTGTCAGCGAATTGGTTCCATTCGCAGGAAGTAGAGAAAAGTAGTAGTGTCATAATTATAATTCGTTCAATCATTTGAAATTTAATTACGTAAGATAATTAAATTTTTGTTGTTTGATATTCTTTGACTTCATTATCAATTCTTTTTTTCATTTTATCTTTTTCAACTTCAAGGTCATAATGAGATTGCAGATTTATCCAGAACTGGGGAGTCATATCAAAATACTTTGCTAATCGCAGAGCGGTATTGGCTGATATGGCTCTTTTTCCGAGTACTATTTCATTAATACGGCGGGGAGGAACACTAATATCTTTGGCAATCCGGTTCTGGCTTAGCTTTAAAGGTTTGAGAAATTCTTCCTGAAGAATTTCTCCGGGATGGATGGGTGTTATTTTTACTTCATTCATAATTTGTCCAAATTCTTCACGGCAAATTAGTATTTATTTAAATAATGCGCAAAGTGTCCCAAACAATGGCGAAGGGGCTACAAAAACACTTTATCATTCCATTGTTCTCAATCCCCTGCCATTTTCTTTGACGCAAAGAAAACGGCTGCAAAAGAAACAGTCGCATTGAGTTCAACCAGTGAACTCTGGTGCGTTATTGAGATAAACATTTTTTTACTGCTCACCAGTTACACCTCACCAGCTACCCCGCCTACGTACCTACGGAGGGCAGGCACTCTACCGGTTACCACCCGCAAACTCTCTGCCATTGCTCTGTATTGTTTAACCGAGGTAAATTTGCCGTTATGGCAGAGTTTAAAGTACATTCGGAATTCACTCCCCAGGGAGATCAGCCACAGGCTATTGCCGGTTTGGTGGAAGGATTGCGTCACGGAGACCCCTATCAGACCCTGTTGGGTGTTACCGGAAGCGGTAAAACGTTTTCTATTGCAAAGGTGATTGAGGAGGTTCAGCGGCCAACACTGATTATGTCCCATAATAAGACATTGGCAGCCCAGCTTTATGGTGAATTCAAGCAGCTATTTCCGGAAAATGCCGTTCAATATTTCATCAGTTATTACGATTATTATCAGCCGGAGGCTTATTTACCGGTAACGGATACATTTATTGAAAAAGATATGGCTGTGAATGAAGAGATTGATAAACTTCGCCTGAAGACTACCAGCGCCTTGATGGAGCGGGACGATGTCATCGTGGTGAGTTCGGTTTCGTGCATTTATGGACTTGGATCTCCTGAGGATTATAAAGATAAAGTGATTCATTTGAATCGGGGCGATCAGCTAAATCGCAAAGCATTTTTGAAAAGCCTGGTAAATATCCACTATGCCCGGAATGATACAGCATTTGAGCGCAGTACGTTTAGAGTCCATGGTGACGTGATTGAGGTATTTCTTGCTTATGAAGAAGTGGGTATCCGCATTGAAATGTTCGGAACGGAAGTGGAAAAAATCACAAGGTTCCAACCATTAACCGGTGAAATACTGAAAGAGATGGATTCGGACTTTATTTATCCCGGGAAACATTTTGTCACCGATCAGCAGACCATTAATCGTATTATAGTAGAAATTCGCCGGGAACTCCATGAGCGCCTTGAATTTTTGCGTTCCCATGAAAAATTATTGGAAGCACAACGCCTGGAACAACGTACCAATTTTGATCTGGAAATGATGATGGAGATCGGCTATTGCTCCGGAATTGAAAATTATTCCCGATACTTCGCCGGGCGAAAACCGGGCGAGCGGCCTTTTACTCTCATTGACTTCTTTCCGGATAATTTTTTAACGATTTTGGATGAATCCCATGTAAGCCTGTCACAAATAAAGGGTATGTACAATGGTGACCGGGCACGGAAAGAAGTGTTAGTGGAACACGGGTTTCGCTTACCCAGTGCCCTGGATAATCGTCCGCTTAAGATTGACGAATTCATGAAAATGCAGAATCAGATCATATTTGTGTCCGCCACTCCTGCCGATCGAGAACTGGAATTATGCAATGGTGTCGTTGTCGAGCAGGTCATTCGCCCAACGGGTCTTTTGGATCCTATTGTGGATGTACGAGAAACATTAGGACAGATTGACGATCTTATTGGCGAAATACGTTGTCGAGCCAAACGGAATCAGCGTGTTCTGGTGACGACCATCACCAAACGCATGGCGGAAGACCTGACTGAATATTTACGCGGATTGAATCTGCGGGTGCGCTATCTCCACAGCGATATTCATACATTGGATCGTGTAAAAATTTTGCGTGATCTACGCTTAGGGGAATTTGATGTATTGGTTGGCATCAATCTTTTGCGGGAAGGGTTGGATCTACCGGAAGTTTCGTTGGTGGTGGTTCTGGATGCGGATAAACAAGGATTTTTACGATCAAAAAGTTCGCTCATGCAGGTAGCCGGCCGCGCAGCTCGTCATGTTGGGGGAGAGGTGATTCTTTATGGTGATAAAACAACTGATGCCATGGACTATTTGATTAAAGAAACTGCACGGCGCAGGAAAGTCCAGGAAACATTTAATAAGAAACATGGTATTACACCTAAGACAGTCTATAAATCTGTTGACAATATTATGCAAACCACGGCAGTTGCAGACAATATTGCTGAAGAAAAATATAATACCAAATCATCACGTAGGGGCACTGACTTTGATGAATTGGATAAACAGATGGCAGTAGAAATTATCCGTCAGGAAATGCTGGAAGCGGCCGAAAAACTGGAATTTGAAATAGCCGCCAAGTTGCGTGATCAGATTGATAAATTGGAAAAAGAATTGGAGACAAGTTTTTGATGAAAGTATTGGTAACAGGAGGAGCAGGTTATATCGGTTCCCACGTCGTTTTGTATCTCGTTGAAGCGGGACATGAAGTTGTCATTTTGGATGATATGTCCTTGGGATGTTTGGAAAATATCCATGATCAAGCCGAATTCATTGAAGGCAGCACGCTTGATGAGGCAATGCTCGATAATGTATTATCAAAAAATATTGATGCCGTGGTTCATTTAGCGGCATTCAAAGCTGCCGGCGAATCCATGATCCACCCGGAAAAATATTCTAAAAATAACCTTAACGGCACCACAAACCTTCTAAATGCCATGATGAAACATAATGTGATGACTTTTGTATTTTCATCCTCGGCAGCTGTGTATGGTTATCCGGAATATCTACCGGTAGATGAAGATCACCCGCTGAAGCCCATTAATTATTATGGCTACACTAAATTGGCTGTTGAAAATATGTTGAAATGGTATGGTCAATTAAAAGGACTAAAATTCGCTGCCCTGCGCTATTTTAATGCTGCCGGATATGATGTAAAACGCAGGGTTTTTGGATTGGAAAAAAGCCCTCAAAATTTGTTGCCCATCGTCATGGAAGTCGCCACAGGTCAACGAAAAACGATGAATGTATTTGGAAACGATTATAAAACGAAAGACGGCACCGGTGTGCGTGATTACATCCATGTGAATGATCTGGCTTCGGCTCATGTAAAAGCGCTGGAGTATTTACAGGATAATGACTCATTTACGGTAAACCTTGCCACAGGTGAAGGGTATTCTGTTTTGGATGTAATCCATGAAGCAGAAGCAGTTACCGAAAAAAAAATTAATTACACAATTGTTGATCGGCGGCCGGGAGATCCCGCTGAACTTATCGCTACCTCAAAACAGGCGAATGTAATATTGAATTGGGCTCCTCAATTTTCAGATTTGAACACTATTTTAAAAAGCATGTGGAATGTATACAATCCGGAGGAAAATCATGATTGATCTGGACCGGTTACAAAAAACATCCGGCATTATCGGCAATTCTGATGCCATAAAGCAAGCCCTGGAAATGATGGCTCAAGTGGCTCCGGTGGATATTTCTGTATTGATTGCAGGCGAGTCCGGTACAGGAAAAGAGATGGTGGCAAAAGGGATCCATAAATTCAGTAAGCGATCTCAACAGGAAATGGTTACGGTGAATTGCGGCGCCATTCCCGCCGGGATTATTGAAAGCGAATTATTCGGGCATAAAAAAGGCGCTTATACCGGTGCCAGCGATGACAGAAAAGGTTACTTTGAATCCGCCCATAAAGGGACTGTCTTCCTCGATGAGATTGGCGAAATGCCGTTGGAAACACAGGTTAAATTGCTCCGTGTTTTGGATTCCGGAGAATACATGCGTGTCGGGGATTCGCAAACACGAAGAACTGACGTTCGTATTTTGGCTGCAACGAACAAAGAATTAGGTGAACAGGTCCACCATGGAAAATTCCGCCAGGATCTTTATTTTCGCTTAAAAACAGTGACGATAGAGCTTCCAACTCTTCGCCAACGGATTGATGATCTTTCCATCCTGGTGGAACGCTTTGCTCTGGAATTTACTCGCAGCAATGATATTCCATACAGAGGCTTTATGCCGGAAGCTATCCGTCGAATGAAACAATATGATTGGCCGGGGAATATCCGTGAATTGAAGAATTTTGTAGAAAGCATATTGGTTATGGAAAAAGGAGAGCGTATTACCGTAGAAATGGTGGAACGGAAATTGGGTATGGCTCAACCTATGTTTCATAATCAGAATTTGCCCATGCTTATTCAGCAGTCACCGGAGCAGGCTGAACGTGAATTGATTCTACGCCAGTTATTGTTATTGCGTCAGGATGTGGAAACGATTAAAGCGATGATTGATCATGGCGGAGCGCCTGTTCAACCAGTGCCGTATTATCATGAAGGTGCTGTGGAAGAATTATCGCAAGATATGCAAATAGATGAAAATAGTCATCAAAGCATTCGTAATGATGCCATTGGCGATATGAATCTGGAAGAGTTGGAAAAAGAAGCTATTTCCCGAACATTACAGCATTTTAACAATAACCGCCGGACCGCCGCCAAATCATTGAGATCGGAAGAGCGTCGTGTAGGGAAAGAGTGTAGATCTCGGTGGTCGCCGTATCATTAAAAAAAAAAAGAGAAAGAAAAGAAAAAAAAAAAAAAACACAAAGACAAACAAAACTGTGCGACCGAGTTCAGTACAATAACACAGCATGCAAGGC
>CAJVYU010000111.1 GCA_913009735.1 uncultured Fidelibacterota bacterium | reverse complement strand
GAGGTGGCGGACAGGTATCCCTGAATATAACGAATCACATTATTGGGCTGAAGCCCGCGCCGGTTGGTTTTTAACATACCCCCGCCATAAATGACGGGGTAAATCAAAATTCTTTGATAACGTTTTAAATTGTGCACGCAAAATAACAACAGTTAGTATTCTTAAGTTCATTTTGCGGGATTGATTCTTTAACAAGTGGAAAAATCTGTCCAAAACCGTCCTTGATCGTCGAAAAGCATAAATTATTTTATCAAAAATATGTTAAAACTAATTTATTTTGGACAGCACTGAAACAAACACATCCCGGTAATCATCGTTGGTTGTTGAGATGGTTTAGTCAAACCGCGCATGGGGCCATGCCTGCCATGCTTTCGTTCTCTCTACGTTACACTATGAGCGATAAATCCGCTACGGCAGGCAGGCGGACAAAAATCTTATGCTGAAGTTTTGAACTAGAAATTATTTTATTTCTCAACCACCCTTTTATTCCTCCCCGCCTACCCCATTTGAAATAATTTAAAGGGGGCGGACAGGCTTACTGTAAGGAGGGATAAACTATTATGGCTATGTTCCAAAGATGAACTGATTTGAGTACTGTTTAAACCTCCCTGTTGAACACCTACGGCGTTCTTGTTTATCTGAATTCCGTTTGTTATAGACATGTAATCCCTACGGGATTTCTTTTAATTATTAAGACTCCGTTAGGAGTCAAATGTCTATAACATTCAATCATAATAGATTGCCAACGCCGTAGGTGTTGAATATTTTTATGTCTAATTCTGTATGTTTATAGTACATAGCCACTATTATTAAACGCTAATTGTCAAATATCCGTTTTTGTCAAGCCCGCCTACGCTAAAGCTCCCAACCTACGTTCCCCCGATAAAAATCGGGATTGTAATCTTCGGTAGGCTTGCGGCTGGCAGGCCGCGCCAAAGGCGGGTAAAAAGCTTGACCTACATTTTAATCAAAAAAATGATAAAATAACCACCACCCCGACAAATGGAAAACAATCGACTACTGACTGAATTTCCCCTCCTCGTATCCGCCAGCGGTCGGACAGGCCCGCCATGATAAATATCATATCCCCATCCAAACCTTCCCCGCATCGGGGAAGACTTCAAAGAAGGTAGACATGAAAGAAACAAAAGAAACCTCCGCGGTGTAAAAAGTCCGTCAATTTCTGAGTCACTGCGGGAATAAAACCAAATTCTCCGTAAGGCTGCATGGTTGATTAATTGTCGTACATGAAAAAAAACACACACAAACAAATGTTATACTGAAGAATGCCTGAGTTTTTACGGGAAAGGCTAACGTATTTCGTTTTTAAAAAACCGAAATGATAAGATGTTCGATGATAGATTGGAAGTTGATGGTTAAATTTTACAGTGAAATATGATATAATAATTGTTGGCGGAGGGATCATTGGATTAACCACTGCCTATACGATACTAAAAGAAAAACCGGACACGAAACTTCTTATCCTGGAAAAAGAACCCCATGTGGCTCAGCACCAGACAGGCAGAAATAGCGGAGTGATTCACTCAGGTATTTATTATAAACCGGGGTCCCAAAAAGCCATTACCTGCCGGGGAGGAATCAGGCTCCTGATGGATTTTTGCCACACGTATGCTATCCCTACTGAAATCTGCGGAAAAGTGATCATTGCCGTGGATGAGAGTGAATTGCCAGGACTTCATGATCTGTATGAGCGGGGAAAAGCCAATGGAATTGGGAATTTGTCGTTGATCGATTCCCCACAACTCAAAGAGTTAGAGCCATGCACAACCGGACTAAAGGCGATTCATTGTCCGGAAACCGGGATTGTGGATTATACACACGTGGCCAATGCATTGAAGAATGAAATTTCTACACTTGGCGGGGATATTATTTTTTCTGCAAATGTGGAAAATATTCAAACGAACACCCATGAGACAGTTGTTTTCACATCCTCCGGAGAATTTACGTGCAGAACGTTGATAAACTGCGGTGGATTGTATTCAGATAAAATAGCCGAAATGAATACAGCGGAAATTGATATGAAAATCATTCCTTTTCGAGGAGAATATTATTCGTTAAAACCGGAGAGCCGTTACCTGGTAAAAAATCTTATTTATCCCGTTCCGGATCCCCGCTTTCCTTTTTTGGGTGTTCATTTTACACGAAGAATCAATGGTGAAATTGAAGCCGGACCCAATGCCGTGCTTGCTTTCGCCCGGGAAGGATATACTAAATCTACACTCAACTTCACCGAACTGTTTGAAACATTAACTTATCCGGCATTCTGGAAAATGGTAAAACCCTACTGGAGAACAGGGTTGGGAGAAATGGTTCGCTCATTTTCTAAAAAAGCGTTTGTCAATGCATTGCAAAAATTAATACCTGACATAACAGCTGATGATTTAATTCCCGGGGGATCGGGTGTCCGGGCACAGGCGCTGGCAAATACGGGGCAACTATTAGATGATTTTTATATAATCCAACATGAGCATACTATTCATGTGTTGAATGCGCCCTCTCCGGCAGCCACAGCATCATTTGCCATTGCCAGGGAGATTGTGGGATATTTATAGTGTTTCATTTAATGTCTTTTAATTACTGGACTTTATTATAATTGACGCCGGGTCTGATTCCGGGCAGATTTCCACCGAAATGATTAGTCGATTATTTTTGGGTAGGCTTTCCCGTCGTCGCACAACTCCTTCCCACAATGATACTATTTTTAATATAACCCTTAAATGTCGTATCAAGCCTGTATTAGCGCAACCAAGTCTTGCTCTTTTTGCCGCTTACTTCGTTGAATATCTTAACCATAGGCTTATGCTATGCTGAAAATATTCGCCTTGTTATCGACAAAAATTCCTGCGACTTTTTGCACACTACACACTTGATACGACACTGGCCCCCTTTGGAAAGGGGGAATTTGAGGTGGGACAAAAGCTTGACCTACATTTTAATCAAAAAAACGGTAGAATAAACACGCCCAGGCAGAGATGAGACCGTCTTTTAATCGAAGCTTTTTTCCCTCCGCTGACGTTCGTCTTTCATAGGATATGGGCACTTCCTTTACTTTATACTTTTTTCTAAATACCTTTGCTGTAATTTCCGCTTCCAAGCCAAAACCCTGTGATTTCAGATCAAGTTCCTTAAACATATCAACAGGGATTGCCTTGTAACACGAAGCCATATCGTTGATCCAGCGCTGGTTGATAATATTTGAGAATAACGTTATCAGTCTATTGCCAAAATAATGAAAAGACCACTCCGTCTCTTTTTTTAACCAGCGACTGCCGAAAACGACCTCCGCTTCACCTGCTTCAATAGGGCTAATTAATGTATCGTAATCCGTTGGGTCATATTCCAAATCCCCATCCTGAAGAATAACGACATCTCCATTTATGTGGGAAATGGCTGTTTGAATAGCCGCTCCCTTCCCCCTGTTAACATCATGCTTAAGCAAAATAATATTTTCAACTTGAGATAATAATTCAAAACATCCATCTGTAGAACCGTCATCCACGACAATGATTTCCTTTTTCAAAGGATTGGCTTTGACTTTTTTAATTAATTCCAAACAGGTTGCTGCTTCATTATAAATTGGAATAATAATTGATATTTTCGATATGACCATGGCGGGGAAGTTAGGTACGGCACATATATAATTTCTTCTCTAATTGTAGAGAGAATGGAGAGCAGTGTACAAGTTATTTTGAAACGCTGTATGAGCGAAACCGAAAGGGGTGCAAAGCACTCCGGAATCACCGGAATTTTTAAATAGGGAAGAAAAATTGGGGCTCTATACACCTGCGCGATTGAAGTATTTTTGGAATGAATTAAAATGGATTTTTTAAATGTTGACCCACATGTGCGGCGATCATCCTTGATCGGCGAAATAATGCTTGTTTAATAGAACGACACTGTTTTAGTCAAGCCACGCCAAAGGCCAGGCAAAGATGCTTGACCTACATGTAAATCGATCAAATGTTCAAAACCTTTGAAAGGTTAATACGTTTTAAATTCGCCTTTATGAAAAAAGCTGTTTTATTCCTATTTGTCTTTGCCGGAGGATTTTTATTTTTCAAAATTTTTCCTGTTTCCACCGCTTCCGATACAGACAATTTGACCGGTTTAAACAAAAAATTGACTCATCAACTGAACGATTCACTTTTTTCACATGAAAAATTATATAAAGAAGAATTGATGCGCATGGCCATTCAACTAAACCAGGAACCCTTTTTGAATATGAATCAGCGCTACAGCCGGAGAATTTTAACAACGAAACAAAATCCGGATATAAAAAAAACTGAAATTGTCACAAACAATCTTGTAAATCAACAACCCCCGGTGGAAATAGACAAACTTACATACACGATTGAACGGATTGAGTATTCGTCCGGCTCATTTCAGCAGTTAAAAATTTATGCCACCGTTGATAGCAATCTTACCGGTTCATTAAAAAATTTATGCATACAAATCCGGGAACATTATACCGAATATTACAGTTTGGTTATTTGTCTATACGAAAATACTAAAACCGGAACAGCATTGGCTAAAGGAGAAATAAACCGTTTTTCTGAACAGGAAATACAAGATGCATGGCTTGTTTTTTATTCATATCACCCTGTTGAAGGGGATTATTTTGACAATGAACCGGGGAGATATTTGAAAAATTAAAAAGGATAAGTGAAGAAGGAAAAAGTGAAATAATCAATAAATGTTTTGGATAAATTTCAAGTTTTGTTTTCACCTAAAAACTGATAGTGAATCACCATCGGATCGTTATATTTTTTACGTTCAATAACAATGCAAAATTTACTATTCATCATTCGAGGTAACGTGTGCGCTATATATTCAGCCTGATATTAGTTATTTCAGTTGTTTTTGCCCAGGATGCAGCTGAAATCAAAAAGAAAATCATAGAATCGGGGCTTTCCGAGTCCCAAATCCGTCAAATGGCCAGGCAGCGGGGTATGTCCGATGCGGAGATTGATGCCAAAGCAAAAGAAATAAAAGGTGAAACAACCGAAAGTGGAGACACTAAGGCTATAATAGAAGATATTCCCCAAACTGACATTGAGGATGTCAGCATCCTGCCTACCGATATTATAGAAGAAGAAATTGTCGAGCAGGAATCAAAAGTTCAACCAGGCAAAAGTCCCCTTCCATATTTTGGCTACGATATTTTTAAACGGGATCCGGCTCTGTTCCAGGCATCGGTCTTTGGAGCCGTAGACCCGGATTATAATATTGGCCCGGGGGATGAAATCATCATTATGCTCTGGGGAGAAACCCAGTTCCGTCAAGTATTAAAGGTGGATCGAGAAGGATTCATTTTCATACCGGAGGTGGGACAGGTTTTTGTTAATGGACTGACCATGGATTTACTGGAATCCAAACTATTTAAGGTTTTATCCCAACGGTATTCCAGTTTAGTTCGCTCCAACGGCGGGAGCCCCACAACATTTTTAGATGTGAGTTTGGGGAATCTTCGTCCATTGCGTATCCTGGTTGTGGGTGAAGTCGCTCAACCGGGAGCGTTCCGCGTGAGTCCATCCACCACGCTGTTTTCATCACTTTACTATTTTAACGGCCCCACAACATTTGGATCGCTCCGGGATGTGCGCCTGATTCGCAGCGGGAGACAAATTGCATCCATCGATTTTTATGATTACCTCCTATCCGGGAAAAATGTGAACGATGTCCGTTTACAGCTGGATGATACTATTTTTCTGCCCCCGAGAGGGAAAACAGTGTCTATTCAAGGCGAGATCAATCGACCGGCAATTTATGAATTGAAAGATGAAGAAGGATTGCTTGATCTTATCAAAACTGCCGGGGATTTAAAAGCTTCAGCGTATTTGGATCGAATTCAGATTGATCGGATTGTTCCGTTTTCTGAAAGAGATAAAATCGGTTTAGACAGAATTATTGTTGATGTTAATTTGAAAAATGTCATCAATAAAAAGCAATCTATTGAATTGAGCGATGGCGATCAAATACAGATCTTTCCTATTTTAGATATTCGTTTAAACACAGTGACGATTTCAGGTAATTCAGTTGTGAGGCCCGGGGTGTACGATTTGGATGAAGTTACCACACTTTATGACTTAATCATCGCTGCCGACAGTTTACTGGGTGATGTTTATCCGGATCGATTGGATATTATTCGAATAAAGGATGATCTCACAGAAGAATTAATTAAAGTAAATCTAAAAGCAGTAATGGATAAAGATCCGAATCATAATTTGCAATTACATCCTTTGGATCGTGTTCTGGTTTATAGTCAAAATCAAATGGTTCCACAAAAATCCGTTTCCATATCGGGCTTTGTCATTAATCCCGGCACGTATCCTCTTTACGAAAATACGCACATTCTTGATTTACTGTTTATCGGAGGGGGCTTTATTGATTCGACGCGTTTGGCTCAAACATTCCTGGGCCGGGCCGATCTCATTCGATTCGATGAAGACCGTATCACCCGCAACATTATTCCGTTCAACCTGGATGAAGTTCTCAATAATTCTGATAGTCCGCAGAACCTGAAACTTCAGCCGGGTGATGAAATTCGGGTGTATTCCCAGAGAGTGTTTAATGCTGAAAAACCTGTTAATATTAACGGTGTAGTTAAAAATCCGGGGCGATATGCACTCAAAACCGGAATGAACTTGAAAGATCTTATTATGGAAGCCGGCGGTTTGTCTGAATCCGTCTATAAATACCGGATTGAAGTTGCCCGCATTGATCCATTGAAAGCGAATGAAAAACAATATGCGGAAACCATTACTTTCGATATGAATGAATCTTTCACTGTTTCAAATATTGAATATGAAAGCGCCTCAAATCCAGGGGAAATTACTCAGGCAAGGAATGGGTTTAAGCTGTATCCATATGATCAAATTTCCGTGCGACCTGATCCGTATTTTTCCATGCAACGCATTATTACCGTAAACGGCGCTGTTTATTACCCGGGCGATTATACGATTCTTACACCCGGAGAAACTATTTCATCTATTATCAAGCGTGCAGGCGGTTTGCGGACCAACGCCTATGCCGAAGCGTCCCTGCTGGTTCGCGAAGGTCAAGAAATTAATCTATCCATCACAAAGGCTATTGATCAACCAAACAGCAAGCATGATTTCAAGGTGCTTGCGGGTGATATTCTTACCATCAATGTTCATCCTAATGTGGTTGCTGTTTATGGTGAAGTCAATAATCCCGGATTGTTTAAATATTTACCGGGGTTGTCTGCTCGCCGTTATATTAAACTGGCTGGAGGCTATACTTCCAATGCCAACCGGCGGGATGTATGGGTCCGTTATGCCAGCGGAGATGCAAAGGAAGTCAGGCGTTATGCATTATTTTCGCCCGGGATAGAGGACGGCGCTGTTATTATCATCGCCCGGGATGACCGGGAAGAAGTGGATAAAACCGAACTGGCGAAGGAAATGACATCCATCCTGGCAAATATGGCCCAGATCATTGCTATTATAATACTAGCTAAACCATAATATGAATGAACAACGAAGGAAAATAGCCTGCCTGCGCCCTGAAACACCATCCAAAGGCTGGCAAGAGTTCGGGGGTTCCGCATTGCTCAACTTCGCCTCCCCAGGACTGGCAGTGGATAAAATTAGTAACTGGTGAGTGGTAAACCGGTAGCCGGCGGTTGGCTTTTGGCGGATATTTTCGTCCACAAATTCAAGATGAAGTGAGATTTATTTCTACCGGCATATATTCTTGTTGTTGAATCATGTTCATTAATTATGTTGGGTTCTCACGAGAAATTTTATCGTAAATTGAAGCGAAAAAAGTGAAATGGCACATAAATGTTTTGGACAAATTTCAAGTTTTGTTTTCACCTAAAAACTGATAGTGAATCACCATCAGATCGTTATATTTTTTATGTTCAATAACAATGCAAAATTTATTATTCATCATTCGAGGTAACATGTGCGCTATATATTCAGCCTGATATTAGTTATTTCAGTTGTTTTTGCCCAGGATGCAGCTGAAATCAAAAAGAAAATCATAGAATCGGGGCTTTCCGAGTCCCAAATCCGTCAAATGGCCAAGCAGCGGGGTATGTCCGATGCGGAGATTGATGCTAAAGCAAAAGAAATAAAAGGTGAAACAACCAAAAGTGAAGACACTAAGGCTATAATAGAAGATATTCCCCAAACTGACATTGAGGATGTCAGCATCCAGCCTACCGATATTGCAGAAGAAGAAGTTGTTGATGATGCAGAACCAGTCCCGGGAATAATAGAATCAAGTTTAGAGACGATAATTGAAGGAGACGAACTGGATATTGTTGAGGATAATTTAATCCTAGAATCTCAAGGCCAACCGGGCCGGCAAGCTGTTAACTATTATGGTTACAATATTTTTCAAAAGGATCCGGCTCTGTTCCAGGCATCGGTCTTTGGAGCCGTAGACCCGGATTATAATATTGGACCGGGGGATGAAATTATCATCATGCTTTGGGGAGAAACCCAATTCCGCCAAGTATTGACTGTAGATAGAGAGGGGTTTGTCTTTATCCCGGAAGTGGGTCAGGTATTTGTGAACGGTTTGACCATGGATTTGCTGGAATCAAAATTATTCAAAGTATTATCACAAAGATATTCCAGTTTAATTCGTTCCAATGGTGGCAGTCCTACAACTTTCTTAGATATAAGTTTGGGGAATTTGCGACCTTTACGAGTAATTGTTCTTGGGGAAGTTGCCCAACCTGGAGCATACCAAGTAAGTCCTTCCACTACTTTTTTTTCAGCGCTATACTATTTTAATGGCCCAACCACGTTAGGCTCACTGCGCGACATTAGACTTATCCGTGGTGGCAGAAACATAGCTTCCATAGATTTTTATGATTATCTCCTTTCCGGAAAAAAAATAGATGATGTACGCCTGCAGTTAGATGATACTATTTTCCTTCCTACCCGGGCGAAAACTATCTCTATCAGCGGAGAAATCAACCGGCCGGCCATCTATGAATTAAAAAAGGGAGAAGGCCTTAAGGATTTGATCCGCATGGCTGGAGGCCTTCGTGTAAGTGCGTACCTCCACCGTGCCCAGATTGACCGTATTGTTCCCCCCGAAGAACGAGACCTCCTTGGAATGGATCGCATGTTTATTGATGTTGATTTAAGCCAGGTGATAAGCAGTAAAGATGATTACAAATTGTTAGATGGTGACAGGATCCAGATTTTCTCCGTATTGGACTTGCGGGAAAACATTGTTGAAATAAGCGGTGCTGTGGTTAGACCGGGGACTTTTGATATCGGTGAATCATTGCGGCTGCGAGACTTGGTGTTAAAGGCTGACGGCCTTGTGGGCGATGCCTACCTTGATCGTGTGGATGTGGTGAGAATCAACCCTGATTTCACCGAAAAACTTATCAAACTGGATCTGGGGTTGGCCATGGACATTGACCCCAAGAACAATATTCTGCTGGAACCGCTGGACAGGGTTACTGTTTACGGCACGTCAGCTATGATTCCCAGAAGGTACGTAGCCATCAGTGGTCATGTTAAAACGCCGGGACGATATTTATTAAGAGAAGACATGACGCTGTACGATTTGATCTTTAAAGCAGGCGGATTCACCGATAAAGAATTTCTAAAAAACACCTACCGGCTCCGGGCTGAACTGGTAAGAGTCAGCGCTGACAGTGTTACGAAAGAGATTATTCCGTTCAACCTGGATCTTGTATTGAACAAAAAAGGAATGGCTGAAGAACAACTAAAATCAAACGACGCCATACGTATTTATTCATTAACTGAAATAAAAGGGTCCACCAAGTTTGCGTCCATTTCCGGCCATGTAAAAAGACCCGGGCGATATGAGATATACGAAGAAAATATGACCCTGTACGATTTGATCTTCAAAGCGGGTGGCTTCACCGATGAGGAATATTTGAAGACCACGTATCGACAGAGGGCCGAATCGGTACGCGTGAGTTCCGATAGTGTCACTAAGGAAATTATCCCTTTCAACCTGGATCTTGTATTGAATAAAAATGGAAAGGCTGCAGAACAACTAAAATCAAACGACGACATACGAATTTATTCATCTACC
>CAJVYU010000110.1 GCA_913009735.1 uncultured Fidelibacterota bacterium | reverse complement strand
TTTTAATTCGAAATCTGTTTTAGAAATTATATTTCGCCTATAGTATATTTCTGGAATCAATTTTTTATCACTATCAGGTATTTTAGATACTCCGATTCCTAATGATGATTTACCCGATTCTAAAACAACCGGCGTTTGAAAATTTGAAAAACTATAACATGAAATAAAAAATAAAACGGGGATTATTAGAATTGTATTTTTAAACATATATAACCTTATCTTATGCCAAATGGAAAGAACTACCGTGTGTAAAACTGATTACCACAAGTCTTTTTCTCCTCAAATTTACGATTGTTAAACTTCCAAACACTAAATTCACGCTTCGTGTTTTTTATATCAGGTTTAACACAAGATTACATCTGCGACCTGACGGTCTTGAAAGGAATGGAAGTTTAAACACCCGTTAAGTTTTTTGCAATGAAAACTTGAGGTGTTGAAAACGTACAACAGACAATTTAAAAGATGTCCACAGGACAAAGGGGGATTTAATATTTCGATGCCAATGGTTCAATGAAAAAGGATTGCTGTAGTTTAAAGTGATTTTGTTAAGGACAACAGCTTAACTTTACCAACATTCAGTTAACGAATTAACCTAGTTTATTCACTAGACACGAATTAGCGGATGCGCACGAATTTTCTCAAAGGAACAATAAATATTCTTAAAAAAATAATTTATTCTTTGTATTTTTTCTTTCTCTTCGTGAATTTTTGCGATCTTGGCGGCTGATGAATTAATAGGTTAAATATCAAATAAGGAGTTTTGTTGAGCATATTGATTAAAAATATATTGATTGATTCCCTTCGGAAAGATATCTTAATCCGGGAAGGGTTGATTTCGTCCATCGAAGATGAAATCAGTTTTGAAGCTGATTACATATTGAATGGTTCAGGGAAAGCAGTTGTCCCCTCATTTGTGAATGCCCATACCCACAGCGCCATGACCCTGTTTCGCGGTTATGCAGATGATATGCACCTCCACGACTGGCTGGAAAACAAGATTTGGCCCATGGAAGCCAACCTCACAGAAGTGGATGTATATTGGGGGACACGGTTGGCCTGTATTGAAATGATCAAATCCGGTACCACCCATTTTAACGACATGTACTGGCACTATAACGGTACTGCCCGCGCTGTGATGGATTCCGGGTTGTATGCCCACCTCTCCAGTGCTTTTATTGACTTAGGCGACGATATAACATCCAATAAACAAATTGCTGAACAAATTGAGATTTTTAGACAAAAAGAGATATATAATCCAAACGTCACGTTTTCATTAGGTGTCCATTCTTTATATACGGTTTCAGAATCAGGACTATTATGGGCGCGGGATTTTGCCAACGAACACAGTTTGAAAATTCACATGCACCTTTCGGAAACGAAAAAAGAAGTGGAAGAGTGGATTAATTCAACCGGATTGCGTCCTGTAGAATATTTGGCCGGCAAGAATATGCTTGGCCCTCATTTAATCGCTGCCCATGTGAACTGGGTAACGGATGAAGAAATTCAGCTTTTGGCGGATCATGATGTGGGTGTTGTCCATTGTCCCACATCCAATATGAAACTGGCCTCGGGAGTATTTCCGTATCAACGATTAAATGATGCGGGGATTAGAATCGGACTGGCTACAGACGGCGCTGCTTCCAATAACAATTTGGACATGCTGGATGAAATGAAAATTGCGGCACTCCTGCAAAAATCAGTCACAGGTGATCCAACCAAGTTGTCAGCTGATGAAGTCTTTCATATGGGAACCGAAGGAAGCGCCTCTCTTTTGGATTTGAATATGGGCAGAATAGGTGTGGGGAAATCTGCGGACATGATATTAGTGGATTTGAGAAATATCCATTTGATTCCAAACCATCACTTAATTGCAAACCTGGTTTATTCCGCGCACAGCGGATGTATTGACACAACGATCGCCCGTGGTAAAATATTGATGGAAAACGGGGTGGTCGAAGGGGAAAAAGAAGTGATTGAACAATTTTCCCGGTGCGTGGAACGGCTAATCAAAAACTAATTGTTATATTACTCCGGCATCAAATAGTCGTAACAAATATCTATGTCTGTCCAATGTGATTGCCCAAATAATCAATGTAGTCAATATCATTGTTTGTGACCCCTATTTAATTTTTCCCTGAGCTCACTCCGAGAAGGGGTTAAAACCCCTAAATTTTGTTTTTTCACTTTAACCCCTGTCCTAAAGGACAGGATAAGTGACTTTCTGTATCTTGCATAATATTTGATACTTACCCCGTCATTTATGGCGGGGAGTGAACATAGTAATAAGATGGGATTTATCCCAATTGAATCTTTTCGGAGGTGTCTAGAGGGCGATTAATTAAATCGAAAGTGTCCTAATAATCATTCAATTCTAATTTTCTATTGCCGATGCAGATGAGTGTGCTGAAGCAATCTTTTCACCGGCTTCATTGATTGATTGCCCCAGTGCAATGATGCCATGATTTTTTATGATAAAATAATCATGGTACTTGCTCACCTTTAACACTTCATTTACCATATCCATCGTGCCGTATTTCTGTTCTTTCGCAGTTTTAGGAAATTTCAGCTCAAACTGATGATTCATTACAGCATAATCGTGAGTATGAAAAATAACATTGACGTCAGGACGTTGTTGATAGATGGAATAGTGCATAAACGATTCCGAAGATGGTTCTTTACAACCGTTTACACGGATAGTCTTCTCTTCGGTATTTACTTGAATCACTTCTACAAAATCGTCATCTTGAAGATGTGAGATATGTGAAGCTGTCGCAGTGATAATGAAGCCACAACCAGTCCTGAAACTCAAATTTCCCTCACCGCCAAGCGGACACATGCCCATTTCAGCAAATTTTTTCCCCCAAAACCGGATTCTATCTAATTCACCATATTTTGGAATATCACTGTTGCAAAAGACCGTTTCAAATTTTGTCCCGATGTAGACTTCAGGCATGTTGATTTTTGACTTTATACAGTTCTGTTGGTTTGAAAACACCTTTTTCGGTGATAAATCCAGTGATATACTTTGCCGGCGTCACATCAAATGCCGGATTTAATGCAGGGCTCCCTGCAGATGCAATCCTGAATCCATTTACATCCAACACTTCATTCTGGTCCCGTTCTTCAATGGGAATATCCTTTCCTGAAGAGCAAGTAAAGTCGATTGTCGATAATGGTGCGGCAATATAAACAGGAATGCCATTTTCATGGGCGACAACGGCTTTTTCATATGTACCGATTTTATTGGCTACATCGCCATTCGCAGCCACACGATCCGTTCCGGTGATGACCATGTCAACTTTTCCTTGAGCCATGTAATATCCTGCTGCATTATCGGCGATGACTGCATGTTCGATTCCTTCCTCATGCAATTCAAAGGCAGTAAGTTTGGCGCCTTGGAGGCGGGGCCTGGTTTCATCCACATAAACGAATATCTTTTTACCGTTTTCATGGGCAATACGCATGGGAGCCAATGCGGTCCCGTAATCCACAGTGGCCAGGGCACCGGCATTGCAATGTGTCAATAACCGGTCACCGTCTTTAATAAGTTCATTCCCGAATTCACCTATTTTTCTACAGGCTTCTGCTGAATCGTCCGCATATGCTTTAGCAGACTCCATAGCCGCCTGTTTCATTTTATGTATTTCTGTCTCGAGCAAAGCTGCATTCATGACATGCGCAAGACCATGTTCCAAATCATAAGCAGTCGGGCGTGTCCGGAAGAGGTTGTTTCGAACATCTTCAATTTTTTCAAACGTTGGTTCCTTCATTTGATTGATGGCTTGTGCCAGTCCAAAGGCTCCCATGGCGCCAATGGCAGGCGCACCCCGGATCATCATAGTTTTAATGGCATTGGCAACCTGTTCTGTTGAATCAATTCTGACAATCTCAAATGATTCAGGCAGACGATTTTGTTCGATGATGCAGACGGTATTATTTTCCATCCAAACAGTGCGATATGATTTACCTTTGATTCTCATTATACGTTATAAATAATAATATCAATAGAAATAGACAAACACATAATGTATAACTTTAAACGCTAATCCGCTAGATTTAGCTTTTTTAATTTCGGTGCGATCACAAAAGAACAATAAGGCGCATTTTTATTATTATCATAATAATTCTGATGATAATCTTCAGCAATATAATATTTTTTTAGGGGTTCAATTTCTGTAACAATTTTATTCTTGAATGTGTTTTGTGCATTGGACAATGACTTTTCAGCAATCTCTTTTTGTATTTCTGATTGAAAATATATTCCTGATCGGTATTGATTCCCTACATCAGCACCTTGTCGATTGAGGGTGGTAGGATCGTGTGCTTTCCAGAATATGTCCAGGATTTCTGTGAATGACACTTTTTGGGGATCAAAAGCAATCTTGGCTACTTCTGCATAACCGGTGTTCCCATTGCAGACGTCATTATAGGTCGGATTTTCGGTATATCCATTGGCGTAACCTGCCTCAACGGAAATCACCCCGTCAATTCGTTCATAAATAGCTTCAACGCACCAGAAACACCCTGCACCAAGGATAATGGTTTCATTTTCTGCTGTCATGAAATTTGCTCCTAAAATCGTGAATAGAATAATATGTTTTAACATGTAATCCTGTCGGGAAATTATATATATTAGAACAGAAAGAAGAATATAATTGTTTCAATTAATAAAAAAGGAAGCAATGATATACTCCTTTTTTTCCCCGTCCTGAAATAGCGGGGGCGGATAATGGAATGTTCAGAGAAAATGAATAAAGAATGAATCATTTTCTCTGAACATTACCGGGTTTATTTACTGAATTATAATTCCTTGAGTTCCTTCAGCAAGTCAGTCAGGGTAGCTTTGGCATCACCGAAGACCATCAGTGTATTGTCAAACCCGAACAATTCATTCTGAATACCGGCAAATCCCGGATTCATAGTGCGCTTATTGACCAGAACGGTCTTGGCTTTATCCACATTAAGAATCGGCATTCCATAAATCGGGCTTGATTTATCATGCCGTGCAGCTGGATTAACCACATCATTGGCACCTAAAACAATAGCGACATCGCAGTCTTCAAATTCAGGATTGATTTGATCCAGGTCTTTCAATTGTTCATAAGGAACGTTTGCTTCCGCCAGGAGCACATTCATATGACCGGGCATTCTACCGGCAACAGGGTGGATGGCATAAAGCACCTTTTTACCATGAGCCTCTAAAAAATCAGCTACTTCCCGAACGGCATGTTGAGCCTGAGCCACTGCTAATCCATAACCCGGAACAATGATAATTTTATCCGCTGCATCCAATATCATGGCAGCTTCTTCGGTGGATGCACTTTTTACTAACATTTGCTTGCCGTCACCGGAAGCGGATGTTTCCTGCACGAGTCCCACTGCTCCAAAGATCACATTTGTCAAAGACCGGTTCATGCCCTTGCACATGATATTGGTGAGGATCAGTCCGGATGCACCGACCAGGGCACCGGAAATAATCAATCCATTATTCATGAGGACAAAACCGGTGGCAGCTGCAGCCACACCGGAATAGGAGTTCAAAAGAGAAATAACCACCGGCATATCCGCACCGCCGATGGGAATAGTTAATGTAATTCCGATGAGCGCAGAAAGTGTGACCAATCCATAAAAATAGTATGTTGTATCACTGCCACCCATTACAGTATAAGTTCCGAGGAGTACAAGGCAAATTGCGATGAGAGCATTCAATATTTTCTGTCCGGGGAAAACAATGGGTTTTCCACTGATAAATCCCTGGAGTTTGCCGAAAGCTATAAAACTGCCGGTGAATGTCAATGTACCTACAAACACACTGATGGCAATGGTTGCAGCATTAAATGTAGATGGATTGGCAGGGTTAAAATATTCCGCAGCGGCAACCAGGGCAGATGCACCACCGCCAAATCCATTAAATATGGCTACCATTTGGGGCATCTGGGTCATCTGAACTTTTATAGCAAAAAATGCGCCAATTATTGACCCGATAATCATACCGATTATGATTATTTTGAAATCCAAATGACCATACGATACCAACGTTGCGACAATGGCAATGAGCATTCCAATGGATGCAACAGTGTTTCCGCTTCGGGCTGTTTTTGGAGAGCTTAAACGTTTAATTCCTAAAATGAACAGGACGGCAGAGAGGACATAGGCAATATTTGTGTATTCCATAATATGCCTCTATTTCCGCTTAAACATTTTTAACATTCTGTCGGTCACCATAAAACCGCCAACAACATTAATGGTGGCAAAAATGACAGCAATGAGTCCCAGCCAGGTTCCTATTTCACCACCAACTTGTGTGGCGATAATAGCTCCGACAATGGCAATGCCGGAAATGGCATTTGATCCGGACATTAAAGGAGTATGTAAAGTCGGGGGGACCTTAGTGATAATTTCAAATCCGACAAATATTGCCAGAATGAATACGGTGAAAATATTAATCAATTCCATTTGTATTTAATCCTTATGAATTATTTAATAGAGTCCATTCCAAAATCTGGAGTATGAAGAAAAAAGAGTAAAATTTGTCTGATTGAGGCGGGAAATGTAATTAATAGCGCAGCTATGAATAAGTTTTCCAACGAAAAGCAGGCGAATTTTAAACATTTTAATTTATGCATTAGGTTTTAGAATGGTCTCTAAAGCTTCTTTAGTGGGTTCGTGAGTAATCTCACCATTATGGGTGAACAATGCACCTGAAATGATTTCATCATCCAAATTCATGTTTATTTCACCTTCAGGACAAAGATGATTAACGAATGAAACGATGTTTTTTGCATACAGTTGAGATGCATGAACCGGCATGGTGGAAGGTAAGTTTAATGTTCCGTCAATAATCACACCATTGTGGGTGACGACTTCTCCCGGTATTGTTAATTCACAATTTCCACCGTTTTCCGCAGCCAAATCCATGATTACAGCTCCTGATTTCATCACATCTACCATATGTTTTGGAATGAGTATCGGTGCCGGTTTACCGGGAATCAATGCAGTGGTTACAACCATATCAGATTTGGCGATATGTTTTTTAATCAATTCCTGCTGACGTTTTTTATAATCTTCAGTCGTTTCCTTGGCATAACCGCCTTCACCAACACCATCATCTTCATTGGCATCAACTTCAATAAATTTTGCACCCAGACTTTCAACCTGTTCCTTTACAACAGGTCGAACATCAAACGATTCCACCTGGGCGCCTAATCGTTTCGCTGTGGCGATCGCCTGCAAACCGGCAACACCAGCGCCAAGTATAAGAACTTTTGCCGGCGGAATAGTTCCGGCTGCGGTCATCAGTAAGGGCATATAAACACTTAAATGGGTTGCGCCCATCAGCACTGCTTTGTAACCTGATATATTACTTTGAGAACTCAATGCATCCATGCTCTGCGCCATAGTCGTCCTGGGAATATTATCCATGGAAAAAGCAGACATGTTCTTTTCGCTAAATTTTTTAACCTGGTTCAAATGTTTTGTAGTCTGGAATAATGAAACATACGTACTGCCATCTTTAAAAAAGCTGATTTCTTCATCCAAAGCAGGCGCTACTTTTAAAACCAAGTCTGCATCCGCTAACAAAGATCTTCGATCAGAAACAATGTCTGCACCGGCATCTTTATAGTCATTATCTGAAATATGGGAACCTTCCCCGGCGCCGGCCTCCACCTTCACAATCATGCCTTTTTTGACCATGATCTTAACAGTGGCAGGAATGGCTGATACGCGATGTTCTCCAGAGGTTATTTCCTTTAGAATCGCAATAATCATAAATGTATCCTTATCAACATTAAATAGTTTAATATAGAATCGAAATTTAATACTTTTTATCTATTTACATCCAAAAGTAGAATCAATTATTTCATTTTATTTTATGCGATATTAACCACGTGATTTAAAGACAAATGTCGATGGGTTGGTTTTCGTTGTTTATCTGTAAGTATTATCGTTAGTAAATACGTTATTTTACTGACAATAGGATTGTTGCCTTTTTTTACTTAAACAATCTTTACAACATTCAATACAAAAAATTATAAACCAATCAAGTGGAGAAAAGCACTATGAATCAGAGTACCAAGAAACGGCAGTCCGGTTTTACAATGATCGAGATTATGGTGGTAGTGGTGATTGTAGCCATTCTGGCTGCGTATGCGGTTCCGACTTATTTAAAATATGTGGAGAGTGCCCGTGCATCAGAAGCCAAGTCTGTCATCGGGAATATTGAAAATGCTTCTAAAATGTATTATCAAACCTATGGTGAATGGCCTTCGGATATTGATGAGTTGGAACGGACAGGGCAGCTGGAATTAGACCGGTCAACAAAATTGAAATGGGCGTTTGAAATAAACTTAAGCAGAGATGGCGGTACCATAAAGGCTGAAAGTACAGAGGAAATGAAAGGCGGCGCCGGCAAGCAAGTTATTTATGATCGTTCCCGGGGAGTATATACGGGATATGGAACGCCGGAGAGCGAATGAACATAGATCAATTACTGGCTTACACCATTGATAATGATGCATCGGATCTTCATTTAAGTTCCGGCTCTATACCGATGATTCGTATCAATGGAATCATGAAACCTTTGAATATGGACTCATCAACGGAAGACCAATTAGCTGATGTCGCTAACAAGATTATGTCTGATGAACAAATAAACACCTTTCATGAAAGAAAAGAAATTGATTTTTCTTACAGACTGGATGGAAAAGGTCGTTTTCGCGTGAATTTCTTTCTCCAGATCCGCGGCACTGCAGCCGTGTTTCGTGCGATTCCTGAAGTTCCAAAGAATTTTGAGGAATTGGGAATTCCTCCTGTGATATCAAAATTGGCATTGCTGAACAGAGGATTGGTTTTACTGACAGGCCCGACCGGTTCCGGAAAAAGCACAACATTGGCAGCAATGGTGGATCATATCAATCAAACCAAGCAGTGCCATATCATCACCATTGAAGACCCTGTTGAATATTTTCATCATTCAAATCAGTCGATGATCAACCAACGCGAATTAGGGGCCTCAACAAATAGTTTTGCCAACGCATTGCGGGCTGCCCTTAGGGAAGACCCCGATGTCATTCTGGTGGGTGAAATGCGTGATCTGGAAACCGTTTCCCTTGCGTTGACCGCTGCGGAGACAGGTCATTTGGTATTGTCCACATTGCATACATCAAGTGCAGTAAAAGCAGTCGACAGGATTATCGATATTTTTCCTACTAGTCAAAAAGGACAAATCCGGTCCATGATGGCAGAAAGTCTTGAAGCAGTTATTGCTCAAAAGTTGATTCCAACCAAAGATGGCAAAGGAAGAATTCCCGCTTGTGAAGTCATGATTACGACCACAGCCATTCGCAATTTGATTCGCGAAGATCGTATTTATCAGATTGAATCGGTCATGCAGTCCGGCGGCGTGGAAGGTATGCAATCGTTAGATCAGGATTTACAACGATTAGTCTCGCAAGGATTGATCGAACGGGCTCATGCAGCTCAATTAGCAAATAATCCAAAATTATTTGGCTCTAACATCCTCTGATGAAATTGAAATCGCAAAAGGGATTTTCATTGATCGAAGTGATGGTGGGTGTATTGATCGTCAGTATCGCTTCATTGGGAATTGTCTTATGCGCAACGTATGCCAAGGGTGCTTTGCGATCTGTTGCCATTAAGGAAATGGCTGTGGATGAATTAATCAGTTTTGTTGAAGTTATGAAGGGCCGAATTGCTGATGGTCATCTGACTGTCACAGAAACCATGGGTGATTACCAGGGAAAGACTGTTTTTCTTGAGGGTGACAGGTATTCAAACAATAAGATTCCCGCAAAAATTTACTATGACCACATGACCATCGTACAGACCGATTCCGCCAGCAGGATTAACAGACGTTATTTAAGAGCATGGATTACCTGGCAGGATTTTTCATCTATAAAAAAAGTGACTCGATCCGAAGAAATTGAGATGGTTATGATGGAATTCCCCCGATGAAAAAGATTCGATTATCCAGTTGGCAGTCGGGATTAACCCTGGTTGAAATGGTAGCGACTATCGTTATAGCCGGAATCGTTATGATGGGATTAACCTTGAGCGCCCGGACTGTTTTAGCACATTACCAGATGGATACGGTCCGTTTGGAT
>CAJVYU010000109.1 GCA_913009735.1 uncultured Fidelibacterota bacterium | reverse complement strand
ACCGGGAATGTAAAAAAAACGGTTAAACGGATTTACAAAAAAGCCAACCATTATTTGACGTCTATTGATGAATTGGATGGTATGATAACCGTACAGATGATTCGTGCAGGGGCCGGAATCACTCAATCCATGATTCGCCAGAAACCGGATATGTATAAAGGAGATGACGTATTAGTTCAATTTTCGAATGGTGATTTAATGATTGAAACAAAGGGTAAAGTTAAAAAAGACGGACGAATCGGAGATGAAACACAGATCATTTTAGCAAAGACCGGTAAGCGGGTTACCGGTAAGATTATTTCTCATAAACTTGTAAGAATAGAGTTGAATTAATGTTCAAAAAAATCTTCTTATATATTCTATTATGGATTTCATTCATGTCTGGACAATCCGTCCAATTTACCGGAGCATCCATGTATGCTGATGTTAAGGCGTATAAAGTCGGCGATCTCATTACAGTGTTGATTGTTGAAACATCCAATGCATCCCGGGAATCAAAAGTAAATAGTTCATCGCAAGCTGGCATGGCATTGGATGGAGGCGTGACAGGTTCGCTTACGACCTTTTTACCGTTATTCGGAGCATCCAGCTCCACATCCAATTCTGTGGATGGTTCAGAAGGGACTGAACAAAAGGATCGGCTCACTGGTAAAATTTCCGCAACAATCGTGGAAGAAACAGAAAGTGGAATGTTTCACATTCAAGGCAAACGTATTATATCCGTGAATGGAGAAAAAAATACAATCGAAATTGACGGTTATATTCGGGACAGGGATATTTCGACTGACAACACGATTTACTCATACAATGTAGCTAACGCTAATATTGTGTATAGTAAGGGGGGTGTCGTGGAAAAATTTATTCAGCCCCAAAAGATTCAAAAATGGATGACATGGGGTGTCGGTCTTGGATTAATTGGTTTAGCATTTGCTGGAGCACAATAATGAAAATCCTGAAATTAATTTTGATAATCATTATCATTATTTCACAATTATTTACAGAAGTTAGAATTAAAGATATTACCCGTGTTGAAAATACGACCCAGGAATCACTTATTGGATATGGATTGGTTATTGGTCTGGGGGGTACGGGAGACAGAGCTATGGGTACACGAGGCGCCGTATTTACTGTACAGACCATTAGCAATATGCTGGAACGGTTTGGAATTACCATTCCTAAGAAAGAACTGCGAACACGAAATGTTGCAGCTGTCATGGCTACAGGGGATACACCTTTATATGGCCGTATAGGTACACAATTTGATGTAACGGTTTCTTCCCTTGGTGATGCCACAAGTCTGGAAGGGGGTGTATTGCTCATGACACCTCTGATGAGTAGTGATGGGGTTCCTTGGGCAATGGCACAGGGTTCTGTATCCATTGGTGGATATAACATCGAGACGGAGGCGGGGGAGCGTCTGCGAAAAAACCATGCATTGGTTGGTCGAGTCCCTGGTGGCGCCCAGCTAAAAAAGGCTGTGGGTGATGGAGGTTTTAATGTCAATAACCCATTACGTCTATTACTTAATACACCGGATTTTTTAACAGCGACGCGAATTGCTACATCCATCAACGTAGTGTGGGGACCGGAAAATTATCCATCTAATGAACCAATAGTTGAACCGACGGTTTTGACTGCGGACTCTCTTGTTGATTCGACAACCGTTGTTGCTACTGAATTGGTTGTTCCGACTTTTTTGTCTATAATTGAAAAATTGGCCAATCCCGCAAATGCAGCTGTTGTGGAAGTGATTTTCCCCGAATTTGTGACGTCATTAGGTGATGCTTCATTTTTCATCGCCTCTATTGAAACATTAAAAGTAGAAACTGATGTAGAAGCGCGGGTAGTAATAAATGAACGGACAGGGACCGTTGTCGCTGGTAGGAATGTAGTGATTGATGAAGTAATGATATCCCATGGAAACTTAACTATTCATACGAGAAGAACACCGATTATTTCCCAGCCATCAGCAGCGTTCAGTAATACAGGACAAACGGTCGTTGAGCAAATCACTAATACTACGGCAGAAGAAGAGATTGCTAGAACAAGTGTGATTCCACGTACAACTACTGTAAGCGATTTGGCTGTAGCGCTCAATGGAATGGGTCTTAAACCGCGGGATATAATTGCTATTTTTCAGGCGTTGAAGCTAGCCGGTGCATTGAATGCAAAACTGATTATTATGTAGTTATGGAAAAAATTTCAATCATCCTCGATGAAAACCGAATGAATTGTAATTGTTTTTTGCAGCTTGCTAATTACCATCCGCTGGAGGACGTAATATTGTCATTTGCGAAAAAATCGATGGTTTTTTACAAGAAGAATTAAACATGGAAATTAATAGCGTAGAAAAAGTAGTTCAGCCAAAAAGCGAAAAAGCTCGTGATATTAAACTGAAAGAAGCGAGCCGGCAGTTGGAAGCATCTTTTTTAACGTTCGTGTTTAAAGCCATGGAAAAAACAGTTCCAAAAACATCCTTGACGGGTGGCAGCGACAACAATCTGGCATCCATGTTGTTCAGTACTACTATGGCGGATGCAGTTGCGGGCCAGGGCGGGTTTGGATTGGCAGATCAGATTTATCAATCGTTGATAGAATCGGATGCTGTTCCGGAGCTCAATGATTTAACCATGGAAAAAGTTGCGAATGCCTTGGATGCTATTCAAATGTTAAAAACAGGTAGTTGGGAGAATAAATGAGTGAACAAATCAGAAAATTATACCAATCCCTTTGCCAAACCATTGGAGAAGAAGTGGAGCTATATGAAAAGATGGTTCAGGAAATGAAAAACAAACAACGAGCCATTATTGATGGAAAAATTGATGAAATGAAAAAAGCGATTTTCAGGGAAAGAGAGCTTTCGCAAAGCGTGATGAACCACGTGAAAAAACGGATTGGTTTGACCTTTTCCATAAAGAATGAGATGGGTATTCAACAGGAAGATGTTACACTTAAACAATTACTTTCCCATGCGGATCCAGATCATGCCACTTTGCTGGAAGGGTTGCGATATCGGTTGAAATCCAATGTCTATCAAATTTCAAAAATAAATCGAGAGAATAAATATCTTTTATCTGCATCCATTGAACATGTTCATGGATTGATTAATTTATTTTTGAAAGATGATTCAAAAACAGATATTCGGTATGAAGGAACTGGTTTGATAAGCCGCCCAGCCGATGAACACAGGGTTCTAGATTTTCAGATTTAAGGAAGAATTATGTCAATATCCCGCATATTTGAAACAACAAAACGCTCACTGCTAACACAACAATCAGCTATTAATGCCACAGCGAATAACATTGCTAATGTTAATACTGAAGGCTATACAAGAAGAAGGATTGATCTGTCCAGACTATCCCTTGGTTTCAATGGGATGGATAGTGAAGCAACCATGCGGGTTCGCAATCGATTTTTGGAAAATCAGCTATGGTATGAAAAGCAGGAATTGGGAAAGAATTCCATGAATGAAATGTTGTTCCAACAGATAGAAGGCATTTTGGGTGAGCCGAGTGATTCCGGATTGTCCAATATTATGACCGAATTTTGGAATTCGTGGACAAATCTGGCCAGCAATCCGGAAAGTGACTCCGCTCGGACTTTAGTCAAGGACAAAGGCGTCTTACTGGGGAATACTTTCAATCGTCTAGATAAGAATTTGAAGAATTTGCAATTGCAAACAGGGCAGGAAATTCAACAAAAAGTTAATGAAATCAACGGAATTGTCAATCAAATTAAGGGAATTAATAAACAAATACGTGCTCAAAGATCCAACGACCTATTGGATCGGCAAGATATGCTCATTAATCAACTGGCTTCAAAGATTGATATCCAGGTAAATGAAAGTAATAACGGTGTTGTGACCATCGTAGCCGGCGGTAACATTTTGATTTCCGGAAGCTATTCAAATCAGTTGCATGTCAAAACAAGCCAGGCTACGAATGGCGTTTTTCATATTGAAATTGAAATGACGAATGGTAATAAAAAAGCCAATATTACCTCCGGAGAATTAGGCGGATTGTTAGAAGTGCACAATGATCATGTGGCAGGGTATATTGATAAGCTCAACACCATGGCCATCAGCCTGAAAGATGTGGTCAATAATATTCATAGTTCAGGATATAATCTAGATGGTGTAACCGGTATCGATTTTTTCAATGACAATATTAGTGGCGCCGGTGATTTTGCAGTTTCAGATGAAATCATTTTCGACCCATCGCTTGTTGCCACATCTTCGACTGTTGATACCCCCGGTGATGGGTCCATAGCACAATTGGTTGCAGATTTGCAAAACAGCGATACTACGAATGGTACCACCCTATCTGATTTTTATAATTCATTGGTTACTGAATTGGGAAATAAAGTTCAGGAAGCACAGTTTGTTCGGGAAAACCAGGAGCGAATTGTAGAACAATTAAACAACCAAAAAGCGGCAGTGTCTGGGGTTTCTTTAGATGAAGAAATGACAAATTTGATTCAGTATGAACGGGCATACCAAGCAGCGGCGAGAATGATTTCCACAGTTGATGATCTGATGGATACTGTTCTGCGCATGGTATAGGTAATAAAAAGAATTAGGAGATAGAATTATGAGGATTACACAATCCATGATTACAAACAGTTTACTTTCCAGCATCAATAGAAATAAGGAAAGACTACATGCAATTCAACAGACCATTACAACAGGAAAAGAAATTGATAGAGCTTCAAAGGATCCTGTCCGCTTTGCACGTGCAGCCCGGTTTCGTAAACATCTTGGGCTTAATGAGCAATATCTGAAAAACATCCTGGATGCGAAAAGCTGGATTGAAACTACATCTGCTTCCCTGGATGGATTATATGACCGGGTACTTTCGCTGAAAGACAGAGCTATTCGGGCATCAGATGAGTCCCTGTCTACTGGGCAGCGTGAAAACTTGGCAAATGAAGTAAATAGTATGATTGAAGAAATATTATCATCAGTGAACGAAACCTATCTTGGCAAAAACTTGTTTGCCGGGACAAAAACAAAGACAGATGAATCTTTTTCATTTGATGGAACAACGGTGACATATAACGGCAATACAGGCGCGATAAACCGAAAAATCACCGAACATCTTACAGTCAATGTAAATGTGACCGGGCAGGATATAATGGATACTAACCTGTTTACTGCTGCTCTGATCCTGAAATCGGGATTGGAGAATGATAATACTGAAGCGATAAATACAGCCATTGAATCTTTAGACACAGCATTGAATAATGTTGTAAGTCTGAATTCCAGTGTTGGGTCGATTCAAAACCAAATATCACTTGCTGAAGATAGACTGCAAACAGCAAACATGAATTTATCATCCTATCTTTCTGAAACAGAAGATGTAGATATGGCAGAAGCCATTACCAAATATAATGCTGAAGAAATGGCCTATCGTGTCGCATTGCAATCAGCCGCCAAAGTCATGAACTTAAACTTAATGGATTTCTTAAAATGATAAATCAAACTGTCTCTGAATCACAAACAGAAAATTATCTTCATCGGTTCCACTCCGGGGAATACGCCATGTTGAATGGTAATGGGACGGAAGTGGATTTTAACAATGTAATTCATTTTGAGCAGGGGATCCCGGGGTTTGAATTTTTGAGCCAATTTCTTATTGTACCACTTTTTGAATATCCGCCATTTCTGGTGTTGCAATCATTAGAAGCGCCGGAAGTAGCCATGCTTGTTTTGCCATCTCGTTTTATGGAATTAGGAGACGAACTGGATGTAAAAACGGAAGACCTTGAAAAAATCCAGACAAAAGATAAAAACGGATTTGAGACCTATGTAATTTTAAAAATGTCTTCCGAAGGAGGAAAATTTACCGCCAACACAAAAGCGCCCGTAATTATCAATCCTGCTAAACAATTGGGTGCACAAGTTATTTTGGATCATCAGGCGCTGGATGTTCAGCATCCTTTGGAATTGACTTAATTGACAACCTTCCGCGGATGCGTAACCTCCGGAAGGTGTAAAATAGAGAAAGAACTATGCTAATATTGACACGGAAGTCAGGAGAAAAAATCAGGATTGGGAAAGATATTATCATTTCTATTGTCGAAAATTCCACAGGACAAGTCAAACTTGGCATTGAAGCACCCCAGCACATACCTGTCCATAGGGAAGAAATTTATAATCAGATTCAAGCAGAAAACCAGGCAGCCTTAGTATCTGAACGTTTTACAACCAAATTGCTTGATTCTATCTCAAGCAGGTATAGATGATAAAAGTCTATCGATATATCACACCTGGTGGACGGTATATAAAAGCCAAATCATTTTTAGGCTTATTATCAAAATATTATTGGGGGAAAATTCTGCGCTTAATTAATAAGTCCTCCACATAGGTAAACGTTTGTTATTTTCCATAAGAATGGAGTTCGGTGTTTTTGAACTTAAAAAATGAATTTCAAAAAGAATGTGCAGTGTCAAATGCAGCAAATAGTAACACCAAAAAAATATGGTTTAATTCAAATAAAGTAGAAATATTCTATGGGTAATTATAACAAATATCAAGACATTTTTTCAACCACATCGGATCTCTTGGATTTAGGAATACCCTCTTTAAACGTTAAGGCTATTAACGGTATTGCATCTTCCAAGAATGGACAAAATCAGGCTCCTATTACTGTAACGCAACCATTTTTACCTCCGCTGGATGAATTTATGCAATATCTAAGGGTCATATGGTCTAATAAGCATGTAACAAACAGGGGGCAATTTCATTGCGAACTGGAAGATGCGCTGTGCGAATTTTTGGGTATAAAACATATTTCTCTACTCTGCAATGGAACTATTGCTTTATTGGTGGCAATAAAAGCTCTTGAATTAAAAGGCGAGATCATAACGACACCTTATAGTTTTGTTGCAACGAGCCATGCAATAAAGTGGAATGAAATTGAACCTGTTTTTGTTGATATTGAATCTCACACGTGCAATTTAAATCCTGACAGGATAGAAGAAGCGATCTCGGAGCATACATCAGCAATTTTACCTGTTCATGTTTACGGCAATCCTTGTGATAACAATAGAATTATGGAAATTGCCCGAAAATCTAATTTAAAAGTTATTTATGATGCAGCTCATGCCTTTGGTATAGGAATGAATGGCGAGTCAATTCTGAATTTTGGAGATTTGTCGGTTCTGAGTTTTCATGCGACAAAAGTGTTCAATACTTTCGAGGGTGGTGCAATTGTTTCGCATACAGCAGAAATGAAAAAAAAGATAGATGATTTAATTAATTTTGCTTTTCAAGATGAAGTAACGGTCACCGGTTTGGGCATTAATGGAAAAATGAACGAAATTCAGGCGGCTATAGGATTGTTACAACTCAACCGATTCAACGAAATTATTGAAAAAAGAAAAGCCATTTCAAATTTATACAGGATGGGTCTGGATGGTATCAGGGGAATACGATTTCTGGATATTCAGGAACATGTTAAATATAATTATGCTTATGTCCCGATTTTAATTGATGAGAAAAAATTTAATAAAAGTCGTGACGAAGTATATAATGAGCTGAAAAAACATAATATTTTTGGAAGGCGATATTTTTATCCGCTCATAAGCCATTTTAAGGAATATGTTAACCTTTCATCATCATCCCCGGAAAAATTACCTGTTGCAGAAAAAATAAGTAAAGAGGTCATTTGCCTGCCAATATACCCCGATTTAGACCATACTGATGTAGACAGAATTATCGATATTCTGAAGGACATTAGATGGAACCGGTAATTATGCAATCTAATTCCTTCTTTTTTTTTGAACTACATAGATTGGTTAAGACAAATGGATAACGAATTACTTATTCACTTAAAACATCATGACGGATAAAGTTGTAATAGTTTTCTCTGGTTTTAACCAAAGAGCTGTAATTGCTTTTTTGAGAACTTTAGAAGCAAACAGATTACCATATGCTATAATTGCTATATCAAATAAAGATGCTATTTTCCTTACAGATTATAAAGATAAAGTAAGGGCTGTTAGAAAATCTATTCCTTTGGTATTGAGCGATTTAGTTGAAAGCATTAATGATATAAAAGAGAAAATTCCAGCAAAGGAATATATTATTGCACCATCTACGGAGTATTTAAATCGATTTTTATTACAGTATCGTGTTCATTTTGAATCAATTGGGTGCAAAATTCCTTTAGTAAAAAAAGAATTATATGAATTAATCTCAGATAAATTCAGTTTTTCTAAATTATGCAACGAACATGGAATTGATATACCTAAAAGATTAGATTGTAATAACGATATTCAGATTCCATTCGTTGCAAAACCTAATAAATATTTTTCTCACAGTGGTGAAGTTTATAAACCCTGCCTAATTTTAAATGATAATGATAGATCTAATTTTTATAATAATTATGATCTAACAGATTTTTATTTTGAAGAATATATAATTGGGGAAAGCGTTTATTTACTTTATTATATATACCGAAACGGAAGTTGTATAAAATTCTCACAAAAAAACTTAATACAACAGCCAAACGGCGGATCGGTTTTTGCAGCAATTTCTTTAGATTTTCATTTAAACGGAGAATCAGAAAAATATGAAAACCTATTTCATAATATCGATTTCAATGGATTGGTAATGATTGAAGTTAGAAGGACCCCACATTGTAATTATATGATAGAAGCCAATCCAAGATTCTGGGGTCCGTCACAGCTCTTTGTTGATGCTGGTATAAATCTATTTGAACACTTTCTCTATGACAATGATGTATTAAAGGTCGTACCAAAACTGAAAAATTTAAATGAAAAAGCAAACTATTTTTGGTATGGTGGTGTGATAGAGACATTAAAACAAAACAAAAAATTAATGTTCCATGAAAAAGATGAATTAACCATGTTCTCTCTCCTACCGAATTGGCTGAAAGCAGATATTTACAGAAGGAAAGACACAATAAACTATTTTAAATCAGAATTAATATAAATATGAAAAAAATTGACAAACTGAAATCTCTTTATTTAGAAGTAAGTAAACATTCTGGTTATCAAATCCTACCAAATTGTATCTCTTCAATTGTAGGAGAAAATGGTTTCAACATTAAATCAAGATATGAAAATGAAAGGTTAAAGTATATATTAAGTAAAATTAATGTTATCGATAAGACAGTCCTTGATGTAGGCGGTAATACTGGATTTTTTACTTTTGAATTAATTGATAATGGAGCAACAAGTGTCCATTACTACGAAGGGAATAAAACACATGCAAATTTTGTCAAATTCGCTTCAGATTTCCTTGGAATGAATAATGAAATTGAAATTACTAATGGTTATTTTACTTTCAGAGATGAACTAAAAAACAAAATCTATGACATTGCTATTTTGCTAAATGTTTTACATCATTTTGGCGACGATTATGGTGATAATCAAATTTCAATTGAAGAAGCAAAATTTGGTTTTATCGAACAACTGAATCGATTAGCTGGTACTGCAAAAATACTGGTTTTTCAATTTGGGTATAATTGGAAAGGGAATACAGATTTCAATTTATTTAAACATGGAAGTAAAAAAGAAATGATTCGATTCATCAAAAAAGGTATACAAAATAAATGGGAAATACTCAAAATTGGAGTAGCAGAATACAAAAATGATAAAATAAAATATTGCGATTTGAACAATAAAAATATTTGTCGATTTGATGTGTTGGGAGAATTTCTTAATCGTCCTATTTTTATTTTAAAATCTTTAGTTTAATGCAAAAAAAAAATGATCTCCCCTTTGGAATATGTATGAGAGAAGATGAATCGAATGATTATAGACAATAGATTTAAGAGGATAATGACATGAAAAAGAAAAAATATGTTATTGTAACACCATCATTTACTTTACATAGCGGTGGTATAATTGTACTTAACAAATTATGTCACATATTGAATGAGATTGGCGAAGAAGCGTATATCGCACATCTTAAAACGGATAATTCAGAAATATTTAATACAAACCCAAATTATAATACACCTATTGCTAGTAATGAAATAATGGAAGAAGATCCCATCGTTGTATACCCTGAGAGATCGGAAGAGCGTCGTGTAGGGAAAGAGTGTAGATCTCGGTGGTCGCCGTATCATTAAAAAAAAAAAGAAAGTAAAATACATTAGAAGCGGCAGAACTAAAGTGTATGCTCAGCAAATTCTCGACGTGTCA
>CAJVYU010000108.1 GCA_913009735.1 uncultured Fidelibacterota bacterium | reverse complement strand
CAGAAGACGGCATACGAGATAAAGGAATGTGACTGGAGTTCAGACGTGTGCTCTTCCGATCTGAAACAATGTTGGAATAATTTGAAGTTACACTACGATCAAATGTGAATGCTTTGATTTTGTAGTAACCGGTGTTAGGCGGAAATTTTGGACCTACTATATCTACTTTAGGATCATAGAATGTTGTGATGATTCGACCTGGTGTATATCCGATATAGCGATATGAACCACCCAAATTTCGGTATACATTATATCCGGCGACGTTTGTATTAGAGTGCGTATTCCAAGTGAGCTTTGGATGACCATTTAAGTTAGAAAGTGAAAGTCCTGTGGGTGCAGATGGAGCAGAATAACTACCCACATCAATGATAACACTATCAATTTCTGTCTCATTTTCAAAAGTTGCGAACATTCGATCATATTGGCCGGAAGTAAACCAAGATAAACAATTTGGTCTCGAATAGGACATCAGGTTATGGGTATCGGGGTCAAGAGTAGATGTGTCCGCGGTGCAACAAAAATTGCAACCGGTCTGAGAAATGTAGAAAAAATCATATTGGAAATTAAATAATCCGGGATCAGGGGGTGTGTCGACAATAAAATCACCGCAAGTGTCACCATTAGTTTCTGTTTCTATGCAGACTGGCGGTTCTCCTTCTTCTTCGGATTCACCATAAGCTCCACGATGTGTATGATACAATCCTAAACAGTGTCCTACTTCGTGCGCAAGTACACCAGTTTGTACAATTTCTTCTCCGTCGATGACACCACCAATAAGCAGACCGGTACTAATAACGGTGTTTGATTGCCCGGAGTTTACTACATTATCTGGATACATATAAATGTCAATGGCATCATTGTGATAGTTCTCTTCGAAAATAAAGGCTTTCGATCCAGAATATCTGTCGTTATCGTGTATTTCAGTTATAGAATCAACATAGAAAAAAATATCATCATCATTAAAGTAATTGGCGAGTTTATTTACTGCAAAATGAGACTCTTGAGTAGATACTGCATGAGAACCTCCTCCGTTATTGTCTTTTATCAAATGGACATGAAGCTTAAGCAAAGCTTCATCCAACTGGCGGGTGTAACTATCCCAATAGTCCATTTGTGCTTGAGTGGGTCCGGAGTTAATCGTATCACAGAATGGTGTCTCCCCAATGTTATTAAACAGTACAATAGTAGATATTTCATGTGTACTTCCCAATAATTATCAACTTTAATAAAATTAGCAAATACAATAGATTTTTCCTATTGAAATAACACAGAACTTCTACGCGAATTTTTGGTCATATAAATAGTTGTGCAATTGTAGCCCGTGGGCATTTTATAGAACATTTAACGAAAAAGAAATAAAAAGCCCTCTCGAAGATTCGAGAGGGCTTTTCAGGTGCTGGTTTGAAATTTTTTCGATATAAATTGGCTTAGAACATATATACACACTACTATCGATTACAATAAGAATTGCAAGGTCTCTTTGCTTTTCCGTTGACCTTCCGTAATTTTTTAGCCTATGGATCCAACAGAAACCGACCCTTTATCGAGGGGATTAAGATATGAACAGCACTTTAACCATAAAGAATGTTTTTGGAATAGTCATTCTTTCAGTGCTATCCGCACTTGTGGTGGGCACCATTATTGCCTCCGTTGGAAAAGTATATCTTCCTGAAGAAAATACTCTATTTGCAAATTATCTCGCACTTTTTGTTGGACAAGGGTTTATGATAGTTCCATTGCTTCTTTTTTTAACGGCAAGAAAAGAACCCATATTTGAACGATTACGTATCCGCAAAATTTCATCCCCTGTCATTATTGCATCCACGGTTTTATCCATTGGTTTAATCGTCATAGTCGATGAGTTTGATCGCCTGTCTAGCCTTTTCTTTACATCTCCTGATTTTTTGAACCAGATGGGTTCTATGTTGAAGTTTGATTCTTTTGGTATGGCCCTGTTTCTCATGTTTGGTATTGTAATATTAGCGCCTTTGGGTGAAGAATTATTGTTCCGTGGCTTCCTGCAAAAATTTTTAGAGGAACATTGGCAAGACGTTACTCGCGCTGTGTTGGCAACCAGCCTCTTTTTCGCAATAATTCATTTTAATCCATTTTGGTTAATTCAAATCTATGTTTTAGGTGTTATGCTTGGTTATCTTGTCTGGAAAACCGGTTCTATTTGGGCAAGTTTCATTCTTCATGCTGCTAATAATTTTATTGCATTGATGTTTACAAATTATGATGAATCTCTAGCGGGTTTTTATACGTGGAATGGACATGTTGCTCCATGGATTTTATTGTTGAGTATTTTATGTATTTATTATGGTTTCACTTGGTTAAATAAAACAGCTGAGGCACAATAATGAAACAACAAATGTTTGAGCGGGAAATTCATGTTCTCAGAGATACTTTTCGCAGATTAATACGCAGACACGCCCATACGAATCTCATTAAACTGATTGACAAGACTCACCCGGCCGATCTTGCTGTATTATTTCGCTATTTTGATGAAAGCGAGCAAACGGAATTATTCAATCTCATGCGGCCAAATGAACCTACAGGTGAATTTCTTACTGAGTTAGATGATTCAACGCTTCAGAGTTTGTTTATAGACCTATCCCCTGAACGTATTGCAAAATTAATTGAACCAATCAGTTCAAATGACCAGGCTGAAATCTTAAATACCCTTTCTGAAGAACAAGCAAGTAATGTCATTGAATTATTAAAAAAAGAGGAAGTAGAAGAACTTGAAGAAATAATGGCGTACCCGGAAGATAGTGCCGGTTCGTTAATGTATACTGACGTATTTACTCTTCATGAAGAAACAACAGCAAAAAATGCTATAGCAACTTTACAGCATGAAGAAGAAGCAGAAATGGTCTTTTATTTATACGTTACCAATGACGATGGTCAGTTAACAGGGATTATTTCCTTACGCGACCTTGTGACGACTGCGCCGGATACATTACTCAAAAATATGATGATTCGAAAGGTTCATTCGGTCTTTCCCGAAACCGATCAGGAAGAGGTTGCGCGAATTGTGACCCAATACAATTATCTCGCTGTTCCGGTGATTGACCTGGACTCTCATTTACTAGGAATTGTAACGGTTGATGATGTGGTTGATGTTATCCGTGAAGAAGCAACAGAAGATTTCTTAAAAATGGCCGGTGTTGGAAAAGATCGGGAAATTTTGCTCAAATCCACCTGGAATAATGCCAAAAGCCGACTGCCCTGGCTGTTTGCCAGTTGGATTGGCGGTATTGGTACAGCTACAATTATTGGACTCAATGAAAATATTCTTGAAAATACTTTAGCATTGGCTGCTTTTATTCCAATCATCACAGGAATGGGTGGCAATATCGGCACTCAAACGTCCACCATTATTGTAAGAGGATTGGCAACGGGGAGAGTCAATCTTGGAAATAATTTCAAAATGCTGTTAAAGGAAATTCGAGTGGGAATTATTTTGGGTATTTTGTATGGAATTTTGTTGGGATTATTTGCTCAGTTACAATTTGTGGCATTTTCCCCCAACCTGGGAATTGTTGTCGGGATTAGCATCACAGCATCCATGACCATCGCCACATCCATCGGCGCTTTTGTTCCTCTGTTTTTAAACAAACTTGATATTGATCCGGCAGTAGCTACCGGACCCTTTGTTGCAACAAGCATAGATATTGTCGGTGTGACTCTTTATTTTCTGATCGCATCCGTTATTCTGCCGTTAGCATGAAACTTTATACCTCATTATTTAATGTATCTGGAATATGATTGGTTGCCTGTCAGTGCTAAAACCAAATTATGTAAAACGTAAATATTTAATCCCATTTTTTACGTTTTACCTGCCTGCGCTGTCGTTTCAGCAGACAGGCGTTTTAAATAATTATTTTTTCCATTGTACCATTGAACCCATAAGTCCCTGAGGGAGAACCATGAGTTATTTATCTCTCGCCCTTTTCAGTAGTTTGGGCGTTTACATTTTATTTGTTCTATTTTTTCTTACAGGCTTACGCAAACTTAAACCGGTACCCAAGCAATTAGTTGATTGGCCAAAGGTGGCTGTGGTGGTTGCCGCTCGTAATGAAGAACAAAATATAGCAAATTTATTACAAGATTTTTCTCAACTGGATTATCCAACGGATAAACTGGATATCATTATAGCGGATGACCGTTCATCAGATAAAACGTGGTCAATTATTGAACATTATTCAAAACAATATAACTATATAAGGGGTATTCAGATTCGGAATAAGTCAACTGAAATGACGCCGAAGAAATATGCATTAACACAAGCAATAGAACAGTCAAGCAGTGAATATATTTTAACGACAGATGCCGATTGCCGCATTCCGCAGGGTTGGGTCAAAAGTATGGTAAATCATTTAGAATCCGGGAGCGGGATTGTCCTTGGGGCGGCTTCAATCGATAGTGTAAACAATTCCTCGTTTACCCATTACCAGATGATTGATTTCCTGGCGTTAGTCACCGCAAATGCCGGTGCTTCCGGGTGGGGATTTAGCTGGACAGGAACAGGTCAAAATCTGGCATATAGACGATCTGCCTTTGAAAAATTAAATGGGTTTTATCCCGTTAGGGATCGTGTATCCGGGGACGATATGTATCTCGTGCAGGCTATTTCAAAAACCCATAAATGTACATTTAATTCTGATGCGAACAGTTTTATTAAAACCCGGCCTGTTCAATCAATAATTACCTTTTTAAATCAACGCATTCGCTGGTCATCTAATTCGAGGTTGGCTGCAAAAACCGATTGGGTTTTTCTGCTGTTTTTGTTCAATGCATTTTTATTGAACACTGCAATTTTATCCGGATCTTTCATCTCTAGCTTACAGGGTGACATTCCTATGGTTTTTGGAATAAAGTTTGTTTGTGATGCGCTCGTCATTTTTTCCGGTGCTTCTATGCTTCATATATTTGTGCCTTCAATCATATTTATTGTATGGAGTGTGCTGCAACCGGTATATATCCCTTTTATTGGTATTGCGGGGCTTATAGGAAAATTTACATGGAAAGAATGATAAAGAACCCTTTGAAAAACCTGTTGCACAAATTAAAAAGTTTAAAATTCGGTCAGCCAGCTGGCAGATTGGCTATGTTTTCCGCCTCAATCAAACAAATTTTAAGTCTTTTTTCTTCACCCATGAGGTGCATCAAAGGGTTCATAAAATATTCACTGATCTGTTTAGTGATTGTATCCCCGCTTTGTGGACAAAATTATACTATTACCATTTTCGGGTTTCCCTTTGTTTCTGTCACAATGGAAAAAACCCCCGGAGAGTTAACGTTTCAAGCGCAGACCTCCGGTCTATTAGACTACTTATGGCCAACGGATAATACATATTCTATTTCATATGACTCATCGAATTATGATTTCAAACAATTTGAAAAAAAGATCCATCAAGGATCTTTAACATATTCTTTAAATTCTAAATATAATTTTGAAACAGAACAATTATTTTATGATGATATTGCATTAAACCGTCCTCCGGAGATACAGACCATATTTTCAATGTTAGTCCGGGTACAAGAACAACAGAAAGAAGATTTAGATACAAAATGGTTTCCAATGGAACACGATGGTCAATTATTTAAGTCTCGATATCTTTGGGCTGAAACAGACACTCTTTTAATTAACAGTGCTGAAAAAATTTGTGATCATTACCGACTGGACATCAAAGCAGTAGAAGATGTAACATCTCTACCAGAGCAATCAGACTATTTTATGAATAACATCATTGCTAAAAAGGCCGTTCGTCAAATTTGGGTGGAACAAACCATCCCCCGAAGGATTGTACAAGCATCTGTAAAATTGTATGGCTTAACCATTATCGCGAGATTGGCTCATGACTGAACCCTCCTTTTTTCAAGTATATAAAAAGCACATCATTCTCTGGTTCTTTATCGCTGTATTTATTCTGGTTGCTCTTAAACTGGGGATCGATCAGAAAATTGTCGTTTTTATTACGTTGGTTCTTGGCCTATTCACACAACTTTTTGCCGGTTTAGCTGCATTACTTTCGATGATTCCTTTCATAGGACCTTTAATCGTAAAAGTATTTGCCATTCCATTTTTCTGGATTCTTAATGCATTGGGTTATTTCGTAGGCGTCATAGCCATTAAAAAAGGATATTCCAACGAATTCATAAAATCCAGGATTTTAACGATTGCTCTTTTGGTTGGTATTGTCGTTGGTTACATCATTGGACATATTTTTCCATTAAGATAAGTCGTGGATATTCTTGTACTACAAGGACCAAATCTCAATTTAATTGGCGTTCAATCGGCAAACGCAGGTGAACGGATTACGCTTGATAAAATCAATAAAGCGCTGCATCAATATGCTCATAATATAAGCCTGGAGATTCAACTGCGATTTTTGCAAACACATAAGGCCGAAAAGGCAGTTTCGTTTATCCATAGGAATCGAAATAAAGCGGTTGGAATATTGATTGCTCCTGCAGCCTGGGGTCGTTATGAATATTCAATATTGGATGCCTTGCGTTTATCTGATTTACCAAGTGTACAGGTTTTATTAGATGATCCATATTTAACCCTGAATGAATCAGATTCAATATTCACACCGGTTTGTAATGAAACAGCGGTTGGACACCCATTATCCGTATTTAATTCTTCTTTGGATATTCTCTTAAAGTATATCTCCTGATCATTTTGTCATTTTATACTAAATCATTCATAGTATCTTTATTGTTATGCTCTTATGTTTTTGTTCAAAGCTGTGCTCCGCCGGCGCCAGCCCCAGAATTAAAAACAACGATACCATTTCAAATAACCATCTCTGAAGATGAATCATTTCTGACTGTTATATTTTCTGAAAGTATGAATGTTGATCAAATAATCACTGTAAATGAAACGGTAAAAACAGTGCCGTATAAAACCATCGAGAATAAAATAAATAATCGTTTCAGCAATGATTCCCTTGCTGCAGATATTTATACATTGGTGAAAAATAATATACCGTTTGACATATCGTTTTATTCATTGGATTCAACAGTGTATAGCCAACATACTACTTCTATTATCTATACATTAAATGAAAAACTTATTGATCTCTTGATTGCGCCATTCATGCAAAAACACAGTCAGCCTGATAGTACAATAATTTATCCTCTATTTAGTAAAAAACCTTCTCTTCCGGATTTAGACGCTGTTTCCGGATTGAAACTTTTTTTACCTTCTGAAAATGTATCTGTTCCTACAGAAGCCCTCCTTTTACCAAATGCACCAAGAACGTATCGAAATGGTATTCATCGCGGAATTGATTTTTACGTAAACTGGGGCACGCCCGTCCGGGCAGTGGCAAGTGGAGTAATCATTCGCGCAGATCATTCTTATGAAGAAATTTCTTCCGATTTCAGGCAACAACTTCTGAAAGAAACAAAACAGCTGGGACGCACACCTTCCGATGTGTTTGAACACGTGTTGGTGGGACGGTCGGTGTATATTGATCATGGTTTCGACTTGGTCCCCGGCTACAGGGCCGTATCTATTTATGCCCATTTATCCCACATCAATGGAGAAATAAAACCGGGAACCATTGTTTCTGCCGGTCAAATGATCGGCCTTTCAGGAAACAGTGGCACCGGTCCCAGCACCCGGGGTTCCCGAAAAGGCGCTCATCTCCATTGGGAATTGATTTTGCAGGATGAGGGTGGGGAATATTATTTAGGACAGGGGTTTAAAAGTGATTTATTAGTAAACTATTTGAATGAGGTCTTTGACTAAAATCAATAATTGATTTGAACATTATTGTTCATTAATAATCTGTTCAATATAATCTCTTTTGTCAGATCAGTGTTTTGTTCCAGCTTTTTATCAAGGTAGAGTGAGTAAATTTTATTTACACTTTTTTGTTTTATAGCTATCTCAACCCCTGGAAATAATTTTTTATTATCATTATACCACCGAACGATCAAATGCCTGGCTAACACATCAGAAATAAATTTATTGAACGAGAAGCCACTATTGATAGATACATTTTCATAAAATGAAAAATCATTTGTTCTATTTACAAACCAACCTAATGTTATTTCCTTCGTCCCAATTTTACCCAAAACAATATTAGGATTAATTTCCTTTAACGTGGTGACCGGAATACCTGATATTGAATTAACGCCTTCAATTTCCCGAACAGAATCCCATGTTTTATATAGTTCAACTTGATTTAATGACACATTGTATATTTGATAAAGGCTCTCAAAAAAATTAGAAAAATTTTCTTCCTGATAACCATACTTTCCTTTCATCAATTCTTTTTTTAATTCAACTTGGTCAATTTTCGTTTTATTTTTTCCCGTTTTTGGAATTCTTACTTCTACGATAACAACATGAAAACCAATGGGCGTTTCCAATGGAGCCTGCAATTTCCCCTCGGGAGAAGTCCAAACAACGTCATTGAAATTTTTAGGCATGAGCCCAAAAGAAAGCTGACCCATTTCGTTGCCTTTTATTTTTGATGGCGAGGATTCACTATAAATGGATAAGGCTTCTCGATATGACAAATCACCCGAAAAAAGTCTATTATAAATTATTTTAGCTCTTTTATAGGCTTCTTCTTTGGTGCGATCAAACGCTTTACCTAAAGAAAATTTATACGTCACAGTAATTGCTTCTACATATATATCTGTATTGATGGCATTTTCGACGAAATCCAAAACGCTGTCTGTAACAGTCAAATTATTTGCAATGTATTTTTCTACTTTTTGAACAATGAAGTCGTGTTTCAAACGATTTTTTTCATCTTCAATAAATAATCTAATTTCTTCCAATTCTCTTTTTGGTTTTGTTGTTAAAATCTTATACACTGCATATCTTCTAACAAATGCTCTTTTCTTTTCTGGTGTTAATGCATTAAAAGCTGCTCTATCTATATTTTGATATATTTCAGACAGATATATGTTTTCTCCTTGGATTGTAGCTGCAACATCTTTGAATCCGGAACATGAAAAAAGAAGATAACAAACACTGATAATTATGTATTGATTGTATTTCATTTAGGGAGTGAATTTAAAAAAAAAGGGCGGCAATTAAGCCGCCCTTTTTTACATAATATTCTGATTGATTATTTCAGAAGCATCATTTTACCTGTTAAAGCACGATTTTGTGCTTCTACACGGTAAATGTAAACACCTGATGCAACCTGAATACCTTGATTATCGGTACCATTCCATTTGACGCTTTGCAGGCCGGGCTGCATTGCATTGTTATGGATTGTGGCAACCTCTTCACCCAAGAGTGAATAAACGGTAACCGTTACATCACTGCGAACATTGAGATTAAACATAATGTTTGTTGTAGGGTTGAAGGGGTTCGGATAGTTGCCTTTTAGTGAGAAAGCATTTGGTGTAACAACACCATCTTCTACACCTACCCATGCGCCCAGTAACTCATAAACAGCAATCAAAGGACTTGCATCTTCTGGCATTACTGTATCGGCCGATGATGATGCATTAACCTTATACCATGATGCGCCTACCCAGTGATAACCAGGTACAGTGTTCAGAGCCATTGCGTCGAAAGCCAAAAAGGCACTCAATCCGCCGTTTCCGGCTTGACCGTGGATCATGACATCGTATACCTCTGAATCTGTCGGTGGAGCTACCTGATCTGCGCTATCCAAAACCAGTGAATAACCGGTCATATCTACCGTATATCCATCAACTGCATCAACTCCGTCTAGCCAGTTACTGCCGCCAGTTTCATAGTCCGGATTATAGTTCAGATACAAAGAATCTGAAAGAAATCCAGCCAATACGCTTGCAGCGCCATCTGCACCGGCCATGAGGCGTGAAACGCCACTCTGGTCACCTGATGTAGCATAATTGATGTCATTATATTCATAGGCAATACCCAGAATACTTTTGGCCACACTACCATCTGCTGTTGGTCCATTTGTCCAACCTGATCGGGCTCCTAACCATTCATCGCCACTGACGATATAGGTTTTATCTCCGTCCCACCAAGCTGCAATTTCATCATCATTAACATAATCTGAACCAAGCTCGACAATCACATCATAGTGACCAGTCAACTCATCTACAATACCGCCATATCCGGAAGACCAAATATCAAACGTCTCACCAGCCCAGTAGAAATAGAGCCAAGACGCATATATTAGTGTACCATATAATGGATCCTGATTATCAAAAATCAGGTCATTACCGGCTGTGGGTGCAAAGATGGTGTATGAGAAATTGGCCGATACTGTGGACAATCCGCCCACATCTGTTGCTGTCAGGTACCAATACACAAATGTACCAACATCCTGACCGGGGATTGTTACTTCCCAGGTTCCCTCTTCTGCAGTGCCGCCTGTCATCGTAAATGACTCTGTAAGAATAGGCGCTGTGAGAGAATCCAACTGATAGGATAATGTAACGGCTGCAACACCGGCAGTGCCGCCACTTGGGTTATCATCCGTCACAGTACAACTGAACGTACGATCTGCTGTCGATAACGTTGTTGGTACAACGTCAATGTCTGTAAAGAC
>CAJVYU010000107.1 GCA_913009735.1 uncultured Fidelibacterota bacterium | reverse complement strand
CCCTGTAGGCGTATGCCATTACTCGTGTAAGTATCTACGTACTCTATTTGTTTCATCAATTTTTAACTTTTTCTTTTTGCTTTTTTTTTTTAATGATACGGCGACCACCGAGATCTACACTCTTTCCCTACACGACGCTCTTCCGATCTAAAAACCCTCAGGTATAACTGAAATACTCATTTCAAAAATAAAAGCCAATCCAAATCAACCGCGGAAAGATGGATTGGATAAAGGAAGCTTGGCGGAACTGGCCGCGTCTATAAAAGAAAAAGGAATTATTACTCCAATCACAGTTCATGAAATAGATGATGGATATATGCTGGTGGCAGGTGAACGCCGCTGGCGGGCGTCAAAAATAGCCGGATTGAAGAAAATACCCGCTTATATCTTTAACGTGACTGATGATGCGGAATTGATGGAACTATCTCTGATTGAAAATATCCAACGGGAAAACTTAAATGCCATTGAAGAAGCAGAAGCCTATGCTGTTTTACAGGATGAATTCAAATTGAATCAATCAGCTATTGCCAAAGCAGTCGGTAAAAAAAGGGTCACTATTTCAAATTCACTGCGCTTACTAAATTTACCCGCGGAGATTAAAAGCAGTTTGAGAAAAGGTGAAATCAGCGCCGGACATGGACGGGCTGTTCTGGCTATGAAGACACCTGCGACACAAGCAAAATTGTGGCGTAGAATCCTTGAAGGAAAATTGAGTGTGCGTGCGGCTGAAGATATTGTTAAAGGGAAAACAGCTTCTCCATCAAAACCTATAAAAAAACGTATTCGAAAAACTTCTGCAGCTGTACGAACACTGGAAAATGAATTGATCGGTCTATTAGGAACAAAAGTTCGAATTCACCACAAAGGCAGCGCAGGTACAATTGAAATAGAATATTTTTCAGAGGAAGATTTAGAACGGGTTTTAGATCTGCTCCGTTCAATTAACCTGGAATATTCAACCGAAAGATAATAATTTGCCTCAAGTACAGAAATGAGCGGGTATAGAAGAATCATGTTAGTCAGTCATTATTTAAACGTAATGATGTAATGGTTCACCGTTTACGTTTTATGTTCAGTAGTGCTCCCAAATCTCTCAATTATTTTTCATTATTTTTCAAAGTTAATGAATGAATGAGACTAAATAAATTATGAAATCGAGTCGGTATACAATTCATATTATCTCTGAAAATATAGATGCACAAAAAAGATTTTCAATCAGCCGGTTTTGGATTTGGACACTCATTCTTCTTTTTATTGTTTCCCTGGCGGTTGTGGGTGGTGGTCTGTGGTATTATATACCCCGCATTTCTGAATTCCGTGAAAAAGACCGGCAATTTGAAAAAATGCTTTCCGAACGTACACAGGTATTGGACTTATATCGTGAGTTGAATCGATTGGGTCAGATGGAAGAAATTATCCGAAGCAAATTAAGTATTGTTTTTTTTTTTCAAGCAGAAGACGGCATACGAGATGAAAAAGCATTTACAATTTCCTATGTTGAGAATATTCCGTCCCAGGCACCCGTTGACGGATTTTTAACCCAGCGAATGTTAGATAATTCTCGTGTTTGGCAGAAAAATCACTATGGTATTGATATCGCCGTGAGTGAAGGAGAACCTGTTTTAGCCGCCGCCGGCGGACGAATTATTTTTTCCGGTTGGACGTATGATCTTGGTAATCTGATTATTATCTATCACGGAGATGGTTATTTTACACATTATGGTCACCATCAGATAAATCTTATGCAGACTCACGGAATTGTCAAGCGAGGAGATGTTATTGCCTTGGCTGGTAGTACGGGTATATCTTCCGGTCCGCATTTACACTTTGAAATTTGGAAAAATAGCAGGGTCATTGACCCGCTGGAATTTTTTCCTGAATATAAAGAGAAAGATTTGAGCGTAAAAACAAATGACTAAAATTAATTTTCAAAACATGAACAGCATGGTGGGTCAAGATGCAGTGTTTAACGGTAATATTAAACTAGAAGAAGGTATTATTGTATACGGAACGGTGTTTGGTAATATTGAAACCAAGGGCGCTGTAAGGGTTTCCAAAATGGGAAAAGTCCGGGGTGATATTGTCTGCAGTGATATTCATATCGGCGGTGTAGTGGAAGGGAAAGTTATTGTAGAAAATAGGGCTGTGCTCGGAGACGCTTCAAACCTGGAAGGTGATTTAACGTATAAAACACTCATTATCGAGGAAGGTGCCCAATTTCAAGGCCAATGTATTATTTTAGGAAATGAAAGCTTAAACCAAGAAAATACAATATACGAAACAGATTTGACTGAAGACTCAATTTCCACTAATGAGTAACAACGACAACGAGTTTTTTGCTCGTTCGTTCCAGTATTTTCAAAAAATCCTCAGGGAATCCGGCCCAGCCGCAGCTGCATCATATTCGTTAATCGGAGGTGTGATTATTTTGATGCTTTTGGGATATTTTTTAGATGGATGGTTGGGAACAAAGCCATGGTTAATGTTATTCGGACTCATGATGGGTTTATTCTCCGGATTTTATGGACTAGCAAAAACAATCTGGCGGAAGTAAGAATGACAGCAATAAAATTTTCAATATATATAAGTGTGTTTTGTTTAGGCACTTTTGGATTAATTGCAGGGGGTATGGAACAATACTTCAAAGAGATTTTTCTTGGCATGATTTCACCATTAGTCATTGGGGTTTTGTCTATATTTTATATAGATGATATCCAGAAAAAATCACCTGAAAAAATGACAAATGCTATGTTAAAAATGTTTGTCGGTAAAATGATATTTTATGGTGTATATTTTATCTATGTTTTCACTTTTTATACTTTCACTCCTGTACCATTTATTATTAGTTTTTCGGGCTATTTTATAACGCTTCACGTGTGTGAGGCGTTATTTTTAAAATCTATTTTTACCAACAGGCAATAACGATCTATAAATGAGTGCAGCTGCTGAATATGGCCCCACGGGCGCTGGAGGTGTCTTGGACCACGTCGGTGACAATATTATTAGCCATGTATCTAATAGTTCTTTAGAACATCCGCTCATTCCTTTACCGCATATATTTGGAATTGATTTTTCAGTCACAAAACATGTATTAATGCTATGGATTGTCTCAATTTTGGTTTCCTTTGCAGTTATTATTCCCATTAGAAAATTATTAAAACAGGATAAACCAATTCCTACAGGGTGGATGAATGCACTGGAAACGGTTGTAAAATTTCTACGTGATTCGATCATCAAGCCTAATGTTGGTAATAAATTTGCAGATACATGGGCGCCTATGATATTGACATTTTTCTTTTTTATTCTTTTTGCCAATGGGATAGGACTTATTCCTATTTTTGATATAATAGGATCCATCAACCGTTTCATTTTTAATGTTCCTGCATCAGATCAGCATAATTTCATAAATACACTCCTCCATGGAAGTCCGACAGCAACAGGAAATTTCAATGTGACCGCAGGGCTTGCAATGATTACGTTTTTTTCCATCGTGATTGCGGGAACGAAAGCGCATGGCTTTTTTACACATTGGAAAAATATGGTACCCCCAGGCTTAGCATGGCCTGTTTATATAATTCTCATTCCCATTGAAATCATTGGTCTTTTAGTTAAACCGTTTGCATTAACAATGCGATTGGCAGCAAACATGACAGGTGGACACATCGCCATACTGGCAATCCTGTCTTTCATGGCGATTTTTGCAGATATATTTCAAAGCGTATTCGCCGGGGTCGGAATGGCATTTATTTCGGTGCCCATGGCTGTAGCCATAAATGGGCTGGAAATAATAGTCATATTGGTACAAGCATATGTATTTACATTATTGTCTTCCGTATTTATCGGTATGGCAATAAATGTTCACCATTAAACAAACAGTAAGGAGAAACGAACGATGGAAAACCTACATTACTTTGGAGCAGCTTTAGGATTGGGCGCAATCGTGATTGGTGCAGGCTTGGGCATTGGACGCCTGGCCGCCGCCGCCGCCGAAGGTATTGCCAGACAACCGGAAGCATCCGATAAAATTACAGCCGCCGTCAACCTGCCTTTATTTTTACTCGAAGGTGTAGCAATTTTGGGTGAAGTATTTGCCCTGTTAATTGTGTTGATGAAATAATAACCTTTAAGGATATTTCATGAATAACCCTTTAGTACAACTTGATCCGGGACTATTCATCTGGACCATTCTAACATTTTTATTGCTTTTGTTTGTTTTGGGAAAATTTGCCTGGAAACCATTGCTGAAAATGTTGAAAGAAAGAGAAGAATTAATCCGGTCATCGTTAAAAGATGCAGAAAAAGCTAAAGAAGAATTATCACGGTTGAATGCAGAGGGAGAGAAAATCATTAAAAAGGCTCGAGTAGAAGCTCAATCCATTCTATCAGATGGAAAAGCTGCTTCTGCAAAGTTGAAGGATGAAATTCTCAACGATGCCAAGGAAAAAGCAAAAGCAATCGCGACAGAAGCCGAAAAGCAGATTGGCGTTGAGAAAGACAAAGCAATCGCTGAAATCAAAGAGGAAGTTGTGAATATTTCTCTTGCAGTAGCTGAAAAGCTTATTAAGAAAAATCTATCCCCAGAAGATAATCAAGCGCTTATTGATCAATCTCTTACGCAATTAAAGGATTATGAAGCTTAGTCGGCGATCAAAAAAATTGGCAACTGTTTTATTAGAGACAGCACAAGACGCAAGTGGTGAAGTGTATACTTCACTGCAATACATAGATAACTTGCTGAAAAAAGATGCGCGTTTTAAATCATTATTTCTATCAAAACGCATCACTTTAGATCAGAAAGTTGATGTATATCGATCCGTACTCGCTGAAGTGTGTCATCCAATTGCTATTGAATTTTTAGGATTAATTCTCAAGGAAAAATCTGTTCTACTTGTGCGCCAAGTGATTCTGGCTTACACCCACCTTTATAAAAATAAAGAAGGGATTGTAGCTGTGACTGCTCATGTGGCAAATGAAATGGAACAAGATGTCATAAAATCGTTTAAAGAAAACCTTGAAATTGTTTTAGCAAAAAAAGTTGACCTGAATATTCAATTGGATCGGCAGCTATTAGGCGGTATCAAATTGAGAATTGAAAATACATTTTTGGATGCATCTCTAAAAAACAATTTAAACCGTTTACGCGGAGAACTTTTACAATCCTAGAAACAAGGAAGTGTGATGGAAATAAAAACGGATAATATAACTGAATTACTGAGAAGGAAGATCGCGGAATTTGATATTGCCGTCGATGTATCGGAAGTCGGTGAAGTCATTTCGATTGGCGATGGTGTTGCCCGGGTCAGCGGACTTGAAAATGTCATGAGTTCGGAATTGGTTGAACTACCGAATGGTGTATTCGGCATGGCTCTGAATCTTGAAGATGATAATGTCGGATTGGTTCTGTTTGGCGAAAGCAGAAAAGTGAAAGAAGGCGATTTAGCCAAACGAACAAAGAGGGTCGTGGAAGTTCCTGTGGGCGAAAGTATGCTCGGCAGAGTTGTGAATCCTTTGGGACAACCAATCGACGGTAAAGGCATCATTGATTCCAATGACTTTTCCCCCATTGAACGTAAGGCATTAGGAGTGATGCAGCGTCAGCCGGTTAAGCGCCCCTTGCAGACAGGAATCAAAGCTGTTGACTCTATGATCCCCATTGGTCGAGGGCAGCGTGAATTAATCATTGGTGACCGCCAGACCGGTAAGACCGCCATTGCAATTGACACTATCATTAATCAGAAATATACCCATCAAACAGATGAACCGGTTTATTGTATCTACGTAGCTATCGGTCAAAAGGCCTCTACGGTTGCTTCCCTTGTTAATGAATTGGAATCCAATGGCGCAATGGAATACACAACGGTAGTGGCTGCCAACGCTTCTGACCCTGCGCCCATGCAATACATTGCACCCTATTCAGGCTGTGCTATGGGTGAATATTTTCGAGATAATGGCAAACATGCATTAATTATTTATGATGATTTATCCAAACAGGCGGTTTCCTACCGTCAGATGTCACTGGTTCTGCGCCGTCCTCCTGGCCGTGAAGCTTTTCCCGGTGATGTGTTTTATCTGCACAGCCGCTTACTGGAACGAGCATCCAAATTGTCCGACGAACTGGGTGGCGGTTCGTTAACGGCGTTGCCCATTATCGAGACTCAAGAAGGAGACGTGGCTGCTTACATTCCCACAAACGTGATTTCCATCACGGACGGTCAGATATACCTGGAAACGAACCTGTTTAATTCAGGCGTCCGCCCGGCAATTGATGTGGGTCTATCTGTGTCTCGTGTGGGTGGCAATGCACAGATCAAAGCCATGAAAAGTGTCGCCGGTACCCTTAGGTTAGATTTGGCTCAATACCGGGAATTAGAAGCATTCTCAAAGTTTGGTTCAGACTTGGATAAGGCAACCCAGGCGCAACTCACTCGTGGAGAACGCATGGTGGAAATCCTTAAACAAAACCAGTACACTCCGATGGATATAGAAAAACAGATTGTCATTCTCTACGCCGGAACAAAAGGCCATTTGGATGAAATTCCGGTTGATAGAGTCCACGAATTTGAAACGGAATTGTTTAACTATTTAGATGCAAATAATGCTGCTGAATTAAAGGCAATCCGGGATGAAGGGTTGATTAGTGATGAAACCGAGACAAAGCTGAATGAAGCTGTTACTGCATTTAAAAGTGGATTTACGGTATAACAAAAGATGGAAAAGGTTAGACGCTTGATGTTGGACGTTAGACAAAAAAGTTACAGTGGTGGTTACAGTAACAAAAAGTACACAGAGAATAAAGCATCAATCATCCAATCATCCATTCAATCATTCAACCATCCAGCAATCCAATCTTTTAATTAATGGCTAATTTAAAAGACATACGCGATCGGATCAAATCCGTAAAAAGCATTCAAAAAGTAACCAATGCTATGAAAATGGTGGCTGCGGCTAAAATGCGTAAAGCTCAAGAGCATATGGAAGAAGCACGTCCCTATGCAAATCGTCTATCAGGTGTAATTATTAATTTACTCCCTGATGTGGATCGCGAATTTTTGGATTTATTAGATGTCCGTGAGATCAATCGGGTAGGATATGTTGTCGTATCTTCTGATAGAGGTTTGGCGGGATCATTCAACACGAATGTAATGAAGAAAGCGCAAAGTGAGATTGATATTATTGGTAAAGAAAAAGTGGATGTATTTTGCATCGGTAAAAAAGCCCGGGATCACTTTAAACGACGTGGCTATAATATTATCGAAAGCCATGTTGAATTTTGGAATGAACTGAAATTTGGCAATGCCGTTCATTTCGGAGAAGGAATTATTAGTCATTTTACGAATAAACATGTTGATGAAATTCATGTGGTGTATAATGAATTCATTAACGTGGCGTTGCAAAATGTATCCTCGGAAATATTATTACCTTTAGTGTTTGAGGGCGATGAAAAAGTAATAGTTGACCGCCTCTACGAACCAAATAAAAATGATTTGGTGCAAAGCCTGATCCCCAGGCACCTCAATATTCAAATATGGAAATATCTGTTGGAATCTTTTGCCAGTGAGCAGGCAGCGCGGATGCTGGCTATGGAGAACGCCACAGATAATGCTCATGATATGATTAAAGATTTAACATTGGAATTCAATAAGGCTCGCCAAACAGCGATTACGACAGAGATGCTGGAGATCGTCAGTGGCGCCGAAGCATTGCAAACTTAATAATTATTATTGCCATAAAATGAATATAATTAAAATAGAAAAGATGAGAAAGTTTGGGATTCAAGAGTCATTGAGTCAGGAGTCAATGAATTCAATGAGTTAAAAAGTTTATGAGTTCTGTATTTTTCCATCTCTGCAAGTCGACGGATTTGGAATAGATGAGGAAAACAAAATGTCCGTCTCACAGACTCAGAAACTTTTAACGGAATTAGATAAGAGAAAAATTGAAAAATTTGAAGATATTGAAGCGTGGCAACGCGCAAGGAAACTAGTGAAAGTAATTTACGACATTTCAAAAAAAGGAGAATTCAGTCAAGATTTTAAACTTCGTGCTCAAATTCGCGATGCTGTTGTTTCTATCATGGCAAATATAGCTGAAGGATTTGGACGACGTAGCGACAAAGAATTTGCTAATTTTTTAAATTATTCTCACGCTTCGTGTGCAGAAGTTCAATCTCATCTTTATGTCGCATTAGACCAAGACTATATCCACAAAGATTTATTTCAAAATATCTATGACGAATGTGATGAAATTTCACGAATGATATTATCATTCCAAATCTACCTAAGAAAATCATGAATAACTCACCGACTCACCGACTCACCGACTCATAGACTCATAGACTTAATAAACTCAAGGACTTTAAGATGAATAAAACACTATTTATAACTATTTACGAATTAAGGAACTGATATGCCAATCGTTGGAAAAGTATCACAAATAATGGGAGCCGTAGTGGACGTCGTGTTTGAAGACGGACAATTACCCAAAATTTTAAATGCCTTAAAAATTGACCGTGGTGAAAATGGAACCTTGATCCTGGAAATTGCCCAGCACTTGGGCGAAGATGTTGTTCGAACTATTGCTATGGATTCAACAGACGGACTTGTTCGCGGCCAAAAAGTCATCGATACGGGTGAAACAATTTCTATGCCGGTAGGACCGGAAACATTGGGTCGTTTATTTGACGTTATTGGCAATACTATTGATGGGAAAGGTGAAGTCAAAACAGCTAAACGGAATCCCATTCACCGCCCGGCGCCAAAACTAGAAGATTTAGCCACTTCTACGGAAATGCTGGTAACAGGTTTAAAAGTTGTTGATCTTATGGAACCATATACCAAAGGTGGGAAAACCGGACTCTTCGGTGGCGCGGGAGTAGGAAAAACCGTGCTGATTCAGGAATTGATTCGCAATATTGCCACGGAGCATGGTGGTTATTCTGTCTTTGCAGGTGTTGGCGAACGTACCCGTGAAGGAAACGACCTCTATCTGGAAATGAGCGAATCCGGTGTAATTGAGAAAACAACCATGGTCTTCGGCCAAATGAATGAACCTCCTGGTGCGCGCTTACGTGTTGGTTTAAGCGGATTGGCCATGGCGGAATATTTCCGGGATGATGAAGGAAAGGACGTTCTGCTCTTTATAGACAATATTTTTCGATTTACTCAAGCTGGTTCTGAAGTGTCAGCCTTGTTAGGTCGCATGCCTTCCGCGGTTGGATACCAACCAACACTATCAACTGAAATGGGAGATTTACAGGAACGGATCACATCTACCAAAAAAGGCTCCATTACATCGGTTCAAGCGATATATGTCCCTGCGGATGACTTGACAGACCCCGCCCCGGCAACAGCATTTGCCCACTTAGATGCAACATCAGTGTTGGAACGTAAAATTGCTGAATTGGGATTATATCCTGCCATTGATCCTTTGGCTTCAACTTCAAGAATTCTTGACCCCCGCGTCATTGGAGATCGTCATTATAATATCACCCGGAAGGTACAAATTGTTTTGCAGAAATATAAAGATCTCCAGGACATTATTGCCATTTTGGGTATGGATGAACTTTCCGATGAAGACAAGCTCACCGTTGCACGAGCCCGCAAGATGCAGAAATTTATGAGTCAACCTTTCTTCGTGGCTGAACAGTTTACAGGAAAAGAAGGCCGCTACGTGAATCTGGAAGATACTGTTTCCGGTTTTGAAGCCATCTTGAATGGTGATGCTGATGAGATCCATGAAAACATGTTTGCTTATGTGGGCACCCTTGATGAAGTATTCGATAACGCCAAAAAAGCTGCTGCCTAATGAGTGTTTGTATAGAATGCCCAATTTCTACGTTATACTCGTATTTCAAATCAGTCATTTACAACAGTAAACTCCTGATTATTAAATACTTCGCAAGCCTTGAACTTGGATATTCTGAACGAAACACTAACTTTATAGACAGACACCAATGAGTACATACCGACTGGAAATAGTTACACCGAGGAAAGTTTTGGATGAAGGATATGTGGAGCATGTCCGCTGCCCGGGATTAGATGGATACTTCGGAGTGATGGCGAATCACCGCGAAGCCATTATTGCCCTTGGAATCGGCGAAATCAAAGTCACCCAAAATGGCAAGGATCATTATTTGGCTACCAGCGGCGGTTTTGCTGAAATCACAAAAGAAAAAGTCGAGCTGTTACTGGAATCATATGAACGAGCCGAAGAAATTGATACAGCACGAGCTGAATTAGCGCTGCAAAGAGCACAAGTCCGGAAACAGGGAAAGACCATTGATAATACACGTAATGAGTTTTCTCTTCTGCGGGCGGTGAATCGATTGAAGGTATCGAAACGATAATTTTTATATTTTGATATAATTTATTGTTAAGGGATTCAGCATCCTCATTTTTTTATTTTATAATTCCAATCTTGATTTTATTATGTCCACCCGTTTTTCTGTCAAAATTTTTCTTGAAAATAAAAAAAATGTTGTTGTATTGTCCTGTCTTCCGCACGGGGACACCCAAGCTCAAATTCCTACATTATGCCATATTTAGCATAATTTTGAAGATATAAGCTGTCATGTATACATTTTCACCAAAATATTCAACTCCTACAGGAGTTGTGCCATTTTTTTCCATTTAAGTGCTATAGATATGAGGCTCCTAACGGAGTCCAACTATAACCCCGGAG
>CAJVYU010000106.1 GCA_913009735.1 uncultured Fidelibacterota bacterium | reverse complement strand
GTCATCATCTATTAATCTTATTGTTTGTGTTTTCATTTTTTTTTTTTTTAATGATACGGCGACCACCGAGATCTACACTCTTTCCCTACACGACGCTCTTCCGATCTTTTTAATCACATCCTCTACGTGATCGATTGATATGATCTTCACCTTTTTTTCCTGAAATATTTCAGCGATTCTGGCTTCAATATCCGTTACAATTTCTTCTTTTCCTTCAGACTCATAAAAATGGTCTTTTATGGATGATAGATAGTTTTGGAGCAGGGTAAAGGCATCTTCTTCAATATGAAAAATGACTCCACCCAGGTTGATCGTATTTGTTTTCTTCATAATGTTATTTTGTTTTAATGGTTAATCGCACGGCTTTAACTAATTCTTTCCAAGTTTCGTCTAATGAAGAAAGAAATGTGACACCGGACGAGGTGATAGTATAGTATTTCCGTGGCGGACCCGATTTTGATTCCTCCCACCGATATGAAAGTAAACCCGAGTTTTTAAGACGCGTGAGTAATGGATAGATGGTACCTTCAACTACAATCAAGTTTGCTTTTTTTAGCCGCGTCAAAATATCCGACGGATAAGCTTCTCCATTTTTCAAAATGGCAAGTATACAATATTCAAGTACACCTTTACGCATTTGTGCTTTTGTATTTTCGATTTTCATAGTAATTGAACTATATGGTATAGCAATAATATATTTAATAACAGGTACTATGCAATACATATTACATAAGAATTATTATTTCCTCTATTTTTCTGTCGAATAAACAACTGTAGTATAATTACGGTTTGGGGGATTTATTAGTATCTTTTATATATTTAAGCCATTAGTATTTATAAAATTATTGTGTGTCATTCCAGGAAAATATAGTCTATTGGCTGGAAGAGTGAATATGGATTTCATATGGTGATAAAAATTGTAATGAAAGTCTGTTTTATCAACAGATCAGTATCACGTAAATTATTATTATAATTCAGGAGAAATAATGTCCAGAATCATCCATGCCCCAAAAGGAAATGAATTAACGTGTAAGAATTGGCAAATTGAAGCACCATACCGCATGATCCAGAATAATTTAGATCCGGATGTGGCTGAAAATCCGGATGAACTGGTTGTGTATGGAGGGAAAGGAAAAGCAGCTCGGAACTGGGAATGTTTTGATGCTATACTTGAAACATTAAAAAGACTTGAACCGGACGAAACTTTATTGGTTCAATCGGGAAAACCGGTTGGAGTTATTCGAACTCATACCTCATCTCCGCGAGTATTGATTGCCAATTCAAATTTGGTTCCTGAATGGGCAAATTGGGAACATTTCAACGAGTTGGATCAAAAAGGTCTCATGATGTATGGGCAAATGACAGCCGGTTCATGGATCTATATTGGAACACAAGGCATTTTGCAAGGTACCTACGAAACCTTTGCTGCGGCAGGTAAACAACATTTTGATAGTGATTTAACCGGAAAATTTGTTTTAACTGCCGGTCTCGGAGGAATGGGTGGCGCTCAACCTTTATCTGTAACGATGAATAATGGTGTCGTTATCTGTATCGAAATTGATCCTTATCGTATCCAACGCCGTTTGGAAACAAAATATCTTGACATGGGAACAGAGTCTCTGGATGATGCCCTTACGCTGGCTAGAGCTGCCGTTGTAACGGGAAAGCCACTCTCTATCGGATTATTAGGTAATGCTGCGGATATAGTACCAAAAATCGCCGAAATGGGCATTGTACCGGATTTTGTAACAGATCAAACTTCTGCCCATGATGAACTGGATGGCTATATACCTAATGGTATGACTTTTGAGGAAGCATTGGCATTACGTAAATCCGATCCGGAGAAATATGTAAATGAAAGCTTTCGAGCTATGGCTGAACATTGTTATGGTATTCTGAAACTACAGAAAATGGGCGCGATTACATTCGATTATGGGAATAACCTCCGTGGACAAGCCAAAAAAGCCGGCGTGGAAAATGCTTTTGATTATCCCGGATTTGTTCCGGCGTATGTCCGTCCATTATTCTGTGATGGAAGGGGGCCTTTTCGCTGGGTGGCTTTATCAGGAAATCCGGAAGATATATTTAAGACCGATGATAAAATATTAGAAATGTTTCCGGATGATGAAACGCTGACACGCTGGATCAAAATGGCGCGGGAAAAAGTGCAATTTCAAGGACTGCCATCGAGAATATGCTGGCTGGATTATACGCAACGAGCCAAGTTTGGTATGGAATTAAACCGCATGGTGGCCAGTGGAGAATTATCAGCGCCGATTGTTATTGGGCGTGATCATTTAGACTCTGGTTCAGTAGCCTCGCCATACCGTGAAACTGAAAACATGAAAGACGGGTCAGATGCTGTGGCTGACTGGCCATTATTAAATGCATTGGCAAATACTGCCAGCGGTGCCACGTGGGTATCCATTCATCATGGCGGTGGTGTGGGTATGGGGCTGGCTATTCACGCCGGACAGGTTATTTGTGCTGACGGTACTCCGGAAATGGAAGAGCGGCTTCAACGGGTCCTGACTACTGATCCGGGAACGGGAATTTTCCGACATGTGGATGCAGGATATAATCAGGCCGTTATTAACGCCAAAAAATGGGATGTTGATATTCCAATGCTAAATAAATGATTTTTGATTGATGATTGTCGATTGAAGATTCCAATATAATTAATAATAAATTTGATTATGAATGAAGAAGAATTAAAGAGAAGAACAAAGGAATTTGCACATCGTTGTATAAAATTATGTAAGTCACTACCAAATAATGATCTCGGACGTCTTGTAAAGGGGCAATTATTAAGATCTTCAACTTCTGTTGCTTCAAATTATCGTGCTACTTGTGTCGCTCAATCTAAAAAAAGTTTTATCGCTAAAATCAGTATTGTTGTAGAAGAAGCTGATGAATCACTATTTTGGCTTGAATTTATTATAGATGAAACATTGTTGAAAAAAGAAAAAGTTATTCCTTTAATGAACGAAGCGAACGAACTTGTTTCCATCTTTATTTCCTCAAGAAAAACTGCCAGTCGCAAATGAATAATCAAAAATCATCAATCAACAATCATAAATCATTACTCCTCGAGAATATCGGACAATTAACAACTTTCAACCCCGAAACTGGGAAAGTTGAGACAATATCGAATACCTCACTATCCATGGAAAATGGGTTATTCGTTGAAAACAGTTGTGGTGAAGTTATTGATTGCGGAGGCTCACTCGTCACACCTGGTTTTGTGGATTCTCATACTCATCCCGTATTCTTAGATGGAAGAGAAGAAGAATTTGCCATGCGGCTGGCCGGCGCTACTTACGAAGAAATCGCTGCAAAGGGCGGAGGTATTAATTCCAGTATTTATGGGGTTCGAAATGCATCGAAAGATGAGTTAGCTGAACGCGTTACAAAACGGATGGATCGTTTTATTAAATTGGGCACAACAACCATCGAGGCAAAGTCCGGATATGGTTTAGATATAGAATCAGAACTAAAATCACTTCAAGTATTGCATGAAGTAAACCAGGTTCATGCAATTGACATTATTCCAACCTTTATGGGCGCACATGCGTTTCCTCCGGAATTTGCAAACAACCATGAAGGTTATGTGGATTTGATATGTCATGAAATGATTCCGGAAGTGGCGAAACAGGGTATCGCAAAATACTGCGACGTTTTCTGTGAAAATGGATATTTCACCGTAGAACAATCCAGACGGATTTTAGAAACGGCAAAGGCACACGGTTTAACGCCACGACTCCATGCAGACGAGTTCGAGGATTCCGATGCGGCAGAATTGGCGTCTGATGTTGGTGCTATATCAGCCGATCACCTTATGGCTGTTAGTAATGCAGGAATTCAAAAAATGGCAGAAACGAATGTTATTGCCACTTTACTCCCCGGAACGACATTCTTTCTCGGCAAAAATACTTATGCACCTGCAAAAATATTATTGGCAAATGATATTGAAGTTGCCCTGGCTACTGACTTTAACCCCGGCAGCTGTCATATTCAGTCCATGCCGTTTATTATTTCCTTGGTGTGCATTTATATGGGAATGACAATCGAGCAGGCATTTGCTTCGGCAACGTATTTTTCTGCAAAAACATTGAATTTGGAAAATGAAATAGGGACAATTGCCATTGGTCGAAAGGCCGACATCATCGTTTGGGATGTTGAGAAACTGATGGAAATCCCCTACTCTGTGACTGATTTACCTATTAAAATGGTGATTAAGAATGGAAAACCAATTGACTCACGATGACGATCCGCGTAAACTTGCATCTGTTTTGAAGACATTATGATAACAAAAAGATTTAGATCAGTAATATTTACAATTCTGTTACTCCTTGGTGCTGAAGGCCTTTTTGCTAATTATGCTTTCTACCGTATCGTGACCAATACATGCAAAGCCTACCGAATAACCGTCCGGGAAGGGGAAATGTATTTTGGCAAGGGAGAGAATAATTCGGACAAATTTTATCTTTCTGTCAATAGTAACAGAAATAACTTTGAAATGGCACTCATCGTTGGTTTTGTGTCTGTAGGTCAGGCAATCAAACATCAGCGTTCTTTGGTAAAAAAGGGATTGATTGAAAAATCCGAAGAACCTACTACGGCTCACATAACAGTTTTTGTGCCTGTCACCCGGCATAAAATGATAATAACTGCCAGCGCTACGGCAGATCAAGTGGTGAAACTGGCAAACGGCAAGATTGATTCTGCCGAATTTATGCGTTTAATTAAAAATTCAATGGTAACACTATAGGAGGTCTTCATGGATCCATTTGGAATTGAATCAACCTTATTGAGCTACTTGCGAGCCATTGGCTGGTCTATCGCTGCGGCAATCGGCTTTTCCTTCGGTATCGGTTTAGCCATTAAGGTATTTGATTGGCTTTCCACCGATATTGACGAATGGGAAGAGATCAAAAAAGGCAACATAGGTGTTGCATTGATCTTTGTTTCTCTTATCGTCATGGTGGGCTTACTCGTCTACAAAGTAATTTAAGACGATTTAACACAAGGAGGTTTTAACGGGGATTGGTCCGTCCATTCCCCGTTTTTTCATACTATTTTTACGGATTAACCGATATATTCGCGCGGAAACAGACGCGATATTATTTTCTAATGGGACCCGCTTTTAAAATATCCTTGGGAACGCCTTCCATGTACTTCTTGAAATTCTCAATGAACTGCGATGCTAATTGTCGATAACGGCTGTCATAGGCTTTTTTATTGCCCCAAGTATTAGCCGGATCTAACACCTCGGAAGGAACACCTTCACAACTGGCAGGTACCTGAAATCCAAACACCTCATCGGTCCGGTATTCAACGTCTTTCAATTTGCCGGTCAGGGCGGAATTGAGCAATGCCCGGGTATGATGGATGCTCATCCTTTTACCAACTCCAAAAGGGCCACCGGTCCAGCCGGTATTTACCAGCCAACAGTCGACATTATTTTTAATGATCTTTTCTTTCAACAACTTGGCATAAAAATAGGGATGGTGAACCATGAAGGGGGCTCCGAAGCAAGCACTGAAAGTGATTTCCGGTTCGACGCCCAGATCGATTTCGGTACCGCTGACTTTTGATGTGTAGCCGGAGATGAAATGGTACATCGCCTGATCGGGTGACAAGCGGGCAATCGGCGGTAGTACGCCGGAAGCGTCACAGGTCAGCATAAAAATGTTTAGCGGATGATCGCCCTTCTTTTCCACAACCGCATTATCGATGAAAGACAGCGGATAGGAACAACGGGTATTTTCGGTTCTTTGATCATCATCCAAATCCAGCTTGCGCGAAACCGGATCGTAGATAACGTTTTCTAAAATAGTACCGAACATCTCTGTACACTGGTGAATTTGTGGTTCCGCCTCAGGGCTTAGACGAATGACTTTCGCATAACATCCGTGTTCGAAATTAAATATTCCCTCATCGCTCCAGCCATGTTCGTCATCTCCAATCAATTTGCGGCTGGGATCAGCGGAAAGAGTGGTCTTTCCGGTACCGGATAAACCAAAGAACACCGCCACATCGCCATCATCCCCCATGTTGGCTGAACAGTGCATCGCCATCACTCCTTGCAAGGGCATCAGGTAATTCATGATGCAAAAGAAAGATTTCTTGATTTCACCGGCATAACCGGTTCCACCGATGATCGCCAAACGTTGATCTAAATTCAAAATGATGAATGTTCCCGAATTGGTGCCGTCGATTTCCGGTGATCCCAGGAAGGAGGGAGCGCAGATTAAAGTAAAGTCGGGAATATGCTTTTTCATTTCATCGAAAGTCTCCAACGGAATGAACATGTTCCGTACGAACATGCTGTGCCAGGCGAATTCAGTGATAATGCGGATGGGTAGGCGGTACTCGGGGTCGGCACCGACGTAACAGTCTTGTACAAAAACATCCTGTCCCTGTAGAAAACCCTGTAACCGGTTTAACAGAGCATTGAATTTTTCAGTGTTAAATGGTCGGTTATACTCACCCCACCAGATTTGATCTTCCGTAGAAGGTTCCTTAACCAAGAATTTGTCATTGGCGGCACGGGCAGTGTGTGTACCGGTACTCACAATAAACGGTCCATTAACAATCATCTGTCCTTCTGACCGGAAGAGCGCTTCTTCATATAATGCCGGTGTAGGCAAATTCCAGTAAGCGCGATGGAGAAATTTCAAGCCATGATTGTTTAATCCAAACTCACTGGCGTTGGTATGTGCCTCTTTATAGGCAGGTGATTTAACTCCTAAGTGTAACTTCATAGCCAGTCCCTCACAAGTTTGCGATCACCAATAAAAATTTCATTCGGTGCATTGGGATCTAAAGCCCACTTAATTCGTTCGACGCCTTCTTTTATTTCTTTAATCGTTCCACAGAAACTTAACCGCAAGTGACCCTCCATACCAAATTCAACTCCCGGTACGGTTACAACCAGCACCTTCTCCAGCAGGAATTCAGATAAAGCCCGTGAATCCTTATTATAAGCGCTGAAATCGGGGAAACAATAAAACGTTCCATCAGGTTTATAGGTGCGTAAACCATCAAGCGTGTTCAATTCCTGAAGCAGTACATTGCGGTTGTTCTCCAATGTAAGTCGAAGACTTTCGATATGGCTCTGGATACCGGTCAATGCTCCGGCTGCAGCCGCCTGCAGTAAAGCCGAAGGACAAGATGTGGTTTGGCTTTGGATATTGTCCATCGCTTCCACCACTTGAGGATTGGCAATGGTCCAGCCGATTCGGAAACCGGTCATGGCATATTGCTTTGACACACCATTGATTACCACCAACCGTGAATGGTCGCTGTCTTCCTTGGCATATTTGTAGGGTGAAATGCGTGTCCGTCCGTCAAAGATAAGCTGCGAATAGATATCATCCATTATCAAATAAATCTTTTTCTTTTCACAATATTCCACAATTCCAGCAATGAACTCTTCGCTAAACATGGCGCCGGAGGGATTGCAGGGGCTATTCACAATAATGGCCTTGGTATACGACCCGACATTTTCATCGATTTCCTTAATCCGCGGATGAACACCACCATCTTCGGGAGTAACAATAACGGGTACGCCGTAAGCGATCTTGACCATCTCCGGATAGCTTACCCAATATGGTGTCAGGATGATAACTTCATCCTGGGGATTAATAATGGCCTGCATAAGAACCGAAAGCGACTGCTTGGCACCATTGGATACGATTACATTTTCCGGCGCAACCAATTTATTATAATTTTCTTCGGTATAACGAATGATCGCCTTTTTTAATGTCACGGTCCCATCGGTAGGAGTATATTTAATATCGGCGGAATTTAATTTTGACGATGCAGCATAAATGGCATCGATCGGGGCTTTCGATTTCGGTTCTCCGCCGCCCAGATGGATTACCTTTTCCCCTTTTTTCCTCAGCATCTTTGCCATTTCGTTTAGTTTTAAAGTGGCTGAAGGTGGAATTGAACGCGCTAATTGGCTAATGCTCACAGTTTTGATTCTCCCTATTTCAACAAATTTATTGTAAGATTAAAAAACGTTGTGTGAATACTTAGATATAAATTAAGTCGGAAATAAAAAAACGAGAACTTAAAATTGAATTAACTTGAATATATTTAAGTAGACGGCGTAAAAAACCGTTATTTTTTCGTTAAATCTATCTGATATATTAAATGTTTAACTAACTGTAGCCGGTGTTGTGAATGAGGTTTTCTGGAGCGGAATCGACAAATTAAGATACTAGAAAATATGTGCATACGATGGTTGAAATAATTTAACAAGAAACCTTACGAAGGTTGCAACCTTCGTAAGGTTATATTACTCCGGCGTTGGTTATCCGTATGATATTCACCGTTCCATCTATTTTGAAAGACCCCTCTTTAATTTTTCCCTATAACAGGGGAGATGGTCAAAGGATTCCATTATTAAATCCTTTCATTTTCCCCTGTAACAGGGGAAACACAAAGGGGTTTATCATACGACTAACTATTGCCAGATTAATAAGAACACGATCATCGAGCCTACTAACGTATTCATAAAATTCACACCATTATTATCCAGCCATTTGAATCCGCGAATGTGGTTTGAATATATATCACAGTGGATTCGTTTTTCAGTTTCCTTATTACAAACGGCACAATGAAAAATAGCTTGCACACTTCCACCTAAAAATGAATCTACAAGACTCCCGATAAAACCAGCCAACACTATCCAATGAATTGGAAAATTATTTAGCCAATTCATACCAATCAAACCGATCACACCCGCTCCCAAAATAGAACCAAACAAACCTAAAAACGTCACACCTCCGGACGTTCCTTTTTCAACTGTCTTAAAATTTAGAATGTGCCTTGGTTTATTTTTACTGAAGTATCCGATTTCCGTAGCCCAGGTGTCCGCGGCAGCGGCGGCGATAGCTCCAAGGAATAATGCGTAAGCATAGTTGGAGGGTTGATAGAGATTTACAAGGGCAATAATCATAGGTACTCCGCCATTGGCTAGTACCTGTAAAACATCCCGTTTTGAGTCTTTTAGGGCGGCTTCTGCTGACTTTTTCCCGATTTTGGACAGTATGGACGATAAAATGAAAAAAGCCACTATTGGAGTGATCCACTGCACTCCGCCTGCTCCAAAAATGAAAATTCCCATAATAAATGCCCCGGCGGTTCCTCCTGCACTCAATGATTTCAATTTATATGCCATATAAATGATAACAGCTGAACCGAGGGTCCAAATCAACAATCCGGGTAACGTACCGTGTATGTAATTGATAAGAAAGATGTTATATGCAACGGCAGTTACCAGGGGAACAGAAATATTATCCGACCCTTTACTGCTGGTGGCTTCTGCAATTGTGGCTGCCATTCCGGTAAATACTGCACAACCGATGAGCACTTCCAGAGGTAAAAAGAAGGCAGCCCCAAAAAACCAGGCAAAGAAGTCCGTGCCCACATAAATAATCAATGTTGTGGATAGAAACATAGCCGCGCTGCCCTGAAGAGACTTTTCGTCATTCCACAATCGAAATTTCAGTGGGTGTTTTTCATGCTTTCCAACAAAAGATGCCAGTGTATCGGCAATGGCCATAACCAGCACAGATAAGACGAGGGTAATTGGCTTTTCCCACCAAAACACTGTTAAAATCAAGAAGGCGAGGGGAACGTAAACGGTACCGTAGGTTGTTTGTTCTGTGGCATGTATACCCTTGAGTGCACTTGATTTTAATGTGATTGCATTCACACCAATAAAAATCATTGCCAACGTCATGGGTTGGATATTCGATGTGAAAATAAAAGGACAGAGGGAAACCGTGAGTCCGAAGAGGACATGAACTATTTTTCTGCCTGTGACCGGACTCCATTTTAATTTGGAGCGGATAAATTCAGCAATGCCGATCAGCAAAAAGATGGCAGTTAAAAATATGCTAAAAGTAATCCATTCATTATTGAACGGTTTGAAGAAAGATAAATTCATGGGTTAGCCTGATAGAATATATTAATGTGATTAAATCATGAGCCATGTATTAATTATATTTCCAAACCTTCCCCATAAAGTAATCTTAAGAATTTTATTACACATGAAAATTTTGTAGAATTATCACCCCAATTTGAAATAAGAATATTCACTTAACTCATTAATTCATCAGCCGCGGATTAACGCAGATAAACACGGATTTAGAGATAAAAAAATATTTATGAAAATTATTTTTAACATAAGAGAATAATCAATCATGCTAACTTCTTTAATAGCGACAGCGTTAGTGTTTTGCGAATTTTAGCAGAGCGTGCCTTTTGGTAAATAATTCAGGTCAACAAGATAATGTCTAAAGAAAAGAAAATTGATTCCAAAGCTGTCGGTCTTGATATTGGACTTTTGATCGGACGCTTTTTTATGGATACGGAAGATCTCCACTACGGTTACTGGCCCGATGATAAAACAGCCACAGCACAGAATTTTGCGGATGCACAAAGACGACATTCCCAACTTGTTATTGACCATATTCCCGATGGTGTGAAACGAATTCTGGATGTGGGCAGCGGTTCAGGAAACCTGGCAAAGAAGCTGATGGATTTGGGTTATAAAGTGGATTGTGTTTTGCCCAGTGAGTTCCTTGCGGGGAATATTCGAAAAAAACTGGGAAATAATGCTCATGTACATGTATGTGGATTTGAGGATTTAATCACGGAGCAGCAATACGATTTAATCTTATTCAGCGAAAGTTTTCAATACGTTAAGCTTGGTTTCTCTATTGATAAAATCTTTAAGATGCTT
>CAJVYU010000105.1 GCA_913009735.1 uncultured Fidelibacterota bacterium | reverse complement strand
AAGTGAATGAACGAATGTAGCTGGTGGTTGATTGCGTTATTCGAAGACAGATGTCTTCCGGTGTTTTGCGTTTTATATATTTTATTTTTTTTTTCAAGCAGAAGACGGCATACGAGATAAAGGAATGTGACTGGAGTTCAGACGTGTGCTCTTCCGATCTATGGTAAATGTGTGTGTATCGGAAACAGCCGTATTAGAAGCACCGGAGCCATCTACGGCAACGACCCAGTAAGTAATTTGATCTCCAAGTATGAGATTGGACCAAGTTAATGTTGTTTCATAACGTTCTGTTTCTAGTATCCGGTTCATCTCTTGATTTTGGATGCTGCCGTTATTTACCTGGTAATTGAGGTCTACATCCAGAGAAAAGCGATCACTGGCGGTTATCTTCACTGCCTCGCTTCCAGCCGGATAAATTGAATTTGATAGTTCAGTGAAGTTTTCCAGAACTGGCGGGGTCTGGTCTGGACCGACTTCAAATTGTAAATAGCCTGTAGGGGCTCCCGGAGGATAATAAACACTATTTCCATCAGTATCTTCAACATAAAAGTAGTACCTAAACATACCAGCAGAGCCGTTGCCGTAAACATCTGCACTGAATGTATTACCAGCACCTCCACTGACCAACGGCGCAACAGAAGAAATATTTTCAACTCCGTAATACACAATTGGTGAGTTGGTATCCAGTTCAAATCCAGAATTTGCTTGAACATCTACTTCCAGATGGTAGGGTCCAATAGCGTCGTCAGTAGTAGTAGGCACAATATGGTTGCTGAACACCAGCGGCGGACCGATCACACTAAAATCAGTATCATAAGCTAATTGAATCCAGGGAGCCAACTGTCTAAATAGGGTGATAGAACTTATATTGTCCGTTCCCTGGGCAATGACAATGGCGGCCACAACTTCCTGGGTGTCACCCGGAGCCATGGAAAAGGGGCCGGCTGTCATCATAAAACGACGATCACCACTCGGGTAATAATTGTAATCCACCCATCCGTTACCAGTTACAGGATCGTCATTAAAAACAAATGTCGATGGCTGACCAGTGGTGGGGTCTATGTAAGGCTGTCCTGTCATCCCAATAAGTCCATTCATATAATTATATGCTTGTTGCGCTGTTTCCGGGTCGCCAAAAAGGTCATCGCCCCTCATGTACATCGAAAAGGCATTCATGGGAATATTGGAATAATCGAGGATCGTATCGCCGGAAACCCAGGCTGTATCGCCGAGTGCGGGCATAATTGGCGTCTGTAAAAAAACATATCCCACCACTGGAGGAGTAGTCCCATAAATCAAATCTTCACCGAAATCATTATAACTATAGCCCAGATTTAATTCCGGGTCACAACCTACAAGATCATCGTTAGCGTCACCAATATCCGGATCACTCCAAACAGAGGCATACATCGAGTCCAGCTGATTACCGCCTATATTTTCAATTTCCCACTTAATAAACAACACATCTTTCAGAGGCGAGTTTTGGTCCAAGCCAAACAGTGAAACTCGGACTTCGATTCCAAGAGGTTGTGTGGACCATAATGATGAGTGTGCTGCAAAATTACTATCATTCATCACATACCAGTGAAACATGTCACCGGTAATATCGGGGTTGTCTACATTTGGATCGTAAACACCATCTCCATCCACGTCCACCCAGGGAGCACCCTGATCTACCGGCCAGTTCTGCCAGTCCGGATTAGTAGCATCGTCCCCTGCATGAATGGAATAGATATGAAATACTTCTGCATTCTGATTCGAACCATAAGTTCCCGGTACATATTCACTGGAATATTCAGAAGCGGCTGTTCGGATTTCTTCAACACCATTGATTCTTCCGGCTGCTAACCAAAGGCCCGAATGAAATACAGCTGTTTTTCCGCTGCCGATGGGCCATTCGAGGCCTGAATTTCCGGTTGCATGATAACTTACAACATCACCATGGTTTCCATGCCAGGTGGAGATTTTATTCCCGTCCCAGATGACATGGTCAAGTGTGCGGAGTGGACTGTAGGATACATCCGGATTACCCGCCTTTATTACGGTAAACATAATTAATACAAATGATAAAACATAATTCATGATTATAACTCCTCTTTTTTATAGTGGCTTCCTAGTATATCTCAACTCTTCCTTATTTTCTATTAGGAGGTACTTCCTTATTTGAGCAACATTATCTTCCGGGTCTGCACAAACTCACCAGCTTGTATCTGATATAAATAGACTCCAGCGCTCACTGGCTTACCATGATCATTGGTTGCATCCCAAATAACTGTTTTATAACCAGTCTCTTGAGTTTGATTTATCAATGTTTTCACTTCTCTACCAAGCAAATCATAGATTTTAATATTCACAAAACTGTGTTCTGGCAGATCATAGCGGATTGCTGTGATTGGATTGAAGGGATTTGGGTAGTTTTGGTGGAGAACGTATGATAAAGGTAATTGGTTATTATCATCATCGACACCCAGAACATATACATAACCACTCAATGTCAGTGTAAGAGTATTTTCATCAGAATCATTACTTTCGATTAATAATTCTCTTTCGTAATAACCAATACTGTCAGGATTAAAAGATATTATAACATCCATTAAACTCAATCTATCAATCAATCCATCTACTGGAAAAACTGAAAATGGAGATTCTGTAGATATTTCATCGATTTCTAAAGTTGTGTTACCAAGATTATAGATTTGAAAAACAATTTCTTGACTTTGTCCAACCGCTAAACTGTCAAAAACTAAACCATTCGATGGAAATTCAACATGAATATCACGTTCCTCTTCAGTGGCCCATACTTCCGTTGGAATTTCAATATACGAGTAATTTGAATCATTTGTGGTGAACATTAGACTATCATGAAAAATTGAAGCATACTGAGGATAAAAATAGATTTCTATATAGCCTTGTTGAAATGGGGGAATCACAATAATACTATCTGGATCATATTCTGTATAAGTGAAATTTTCTTCATCACCAACTAAACCACTATGAGTATCAATTGATGAAAGTAAAAGAACACCAGTACCATTGTTATAGACTGTGAGTAGATATGAATAAACTGTATCAGTTGGCGAATCATTTATTGCTGGATATGCTCCTAAAAATATTACGTCTTCATCACTCTCAAAGAAATCTATAAATAATTCAGGGTATATAATTGAATTAGATATACCTGGTGTAGCATAATCACCAGAGGGAAGTAAATGAGTAGATTCAGACCAGTTACTACCATCATTATTCTCATATTCAAAATAAATCAACTCCATTGATTTACCATTTATATCAGGAAAAGTTATACCATTATCGTATTCTACACGGTCAACTTCCCGATCATATTGATCATAAAGAATTATTTCATCGCCACTATTACCCAGATGAAAATCGTTTCTGTTATAAACTAAATCAACATGAATACCACCATTCGTAGTTGTATCATCGTTGATTCCAAGAATAAAATAGCTATTTGGCAGTATGATGTGAGTATTTTCATCTAATATCATTAAGGAATCATTTTCATTATCTTTTATAACCCAACTACTTAAATCAATTGAATCTGAAGTACCGTTATATAATTCAAACCATTCTCCATCCTCATCAGGAACTGCCGACGGGTTGTTCATTATCTCATTAATCACTATTAATTGATAAGGAGCTATGACATTTACATCTACTGTATCTGAAGATGAAATACCTGTTGATGAATTAGTTACAGTTAGTTGAAATGAAAGTACATCAAATACAAAAGGTGCAATAAATGTTACTATCGGATCAGTTTGAGAACTAAGAGTTACATTTGTTCCCGAAATTTGTGCCCATTGATACTCAACATCCATACTCGATGTGCCATCTAATGTGACTAGAGATCCAAATTCAACTTCCTGATCTGAACCTGCATTTGCATTACCAAATGCCACTACATATGCAAAACGCCAGTTGTAATGACGAATATGCCAGCCATGTTCACCACTGGTCCCACCACAATCTTCATCATAGAATTTCATTGCGGGATAGGGATAAATTGCAGAAGCATCTCCGGCGTTCAAACCTATGCGTGTATCACCGTTCGATGGATCTCCTGCACCTTCTGTAAGGTATGTAACTACAATAGCAATATATTCATCTGTGACGAATGTAACATCATCTTCATCTGTGAAATCAACCCAATACAGACCAGTTGACCCATCGTCTGGATTGTCAATGGTGTAATCCACAAAACCAGTTGGTAATACTTTCGTTCCCATTAACGGTTGACCGTTAGCTGGTTCGGGATTGTTTTCGCATGTGCCGCTGTTGGCAAAACCATTCCAAACCAGATCGGTTCCAAAGAATGGATCGATATCAGGGTAGTGGGTAGTATCGTTATCCGCAGGGTGTGCATAACCGACCCAACCATTGCCATCGACAACCGTACTTGGATAGGTAGTTCCATCAGATAAATATGGATAACCGCCGGTTCCCGGACGCCATACTTCCACTTTAAGTGAAGGTGTTGTTCCGTCAGTGTTCCAAGCAAAAACATCTACACCAACCCCATACATTATAAGGTCACTGGGTGCCCGGTACACCTCCATCATAACATCCCCGGGCCAAAAGCCAAAGTTTACAGTACCTTCTATGCCCCAATCGAGAGTATCTGTAGTTATATCACGTGAATAGTTATTAAGAAAACGATGAATTGGTTGCCCTAAATGAATTGATTCGTTTTTTGTTCCAAATGTAGCAATTCCGTCAAGGTTTTTATTGTCTTGATTTTCGGCTAATATTAATTTAGAACTCTCGACATTTTTAACAGGTGTTTTTATCTCAAGCTTTTCATTATTAAACGTAGGTTTAGCTAAAAGTATACTGAAGATATTTATTACGATAATAACTAGTTTTTTTTGAGTACTAATTAACATTATTTCCTCCTAAAAAATTTGAAACCTGACACGTTGAATTTCAGTCTCGGAGCGATCATCCAATGCCCAAATCCAAACAATAAAATTTGCCATAAATGATAGCTAAACGTAAGGTATATATCTAAACCTTACATTGGAATATAAGAGTAATAATTGAAAAATGTGGGTGTGCGCTTGTATTATTTGAGTAAAACTAATTTCTGACTTTTATTAAATCCCTTGCTTGCCATTTGCAATATATAGACTCCGCTGGGAACTGAATTCCCAAACTCATCACGTCCGTTCCAGGATAGCTTATAAGTCCCAGGTTGATACTCATTTGTCATGGACATGACTTCCTGACCGAGAAGTGAATAAATTGTGAATGAAACATTCGATTGTTCGGGTACATCGAAGTCCACACGAGTGACAGGGTTGAACGGATTGGGATAATTTGCTGACATGGAAAATGTTTTCGGGATGAATTCCTCGTTTTCTGTGCTTAATCCTGTCACAACAAAAACACTGTTAGACGATTCATACTGCAAATTATAATTACCGAAAATATCTGTCAGATTTACGGAATAAAATATCATACTTATGTCCGTTGTTGGAGCATTGTTGTCCACTAAATAATTGATTTTAAAAATGGGACCGTCACCGATTGCGATGGAATCAATGGAATTCAAGCCGGCCACCATAATTCCGGCATCATTAATTTGATAAGATAAATCCCAGGATGCTGTACGAACTGTTGTTTGCACTATTGGAGTCCACTCACCATCACCATTTAAATCCGTGAATATTTCTCCTTCATCGAATTGACCATTTTGATTCCCATCCGTAAAAGATTCTTCAAATGGGGTTAAGTAATCCGGCGAATTATTGACTGTAATTAAAAACATTTTTAATGGAATATTATTATAAACATTTATTCCAACTAAACCTGTGCCACCTGCACTTGCATTTGTTGAATCCATTGACACTGATTGCGTTATCGGGTTTACAACAAATGTACTTTCATCAAATATGAGGCAAACCATATTTCCATTATCATCAATGGCATTGATATTATCAGCGTTTATATTTACCGTTCCGTCTGAACCGGTATTGGCGAAAACTGTAAGCATTAATATTTCCCCGCTGCCAGAAGGAATATTTGGATTAACTAACTCAATCAAATTACCGGTTACGATGATTGTGTCTGCGCTGGCCCGTCCGGAAAGTTCAATGGACTGAATTGATAAAATGCCAGGATGTTGAGTTAATTCAAAGGAAAACTCATTGATAACGATGTTATTTGTCATGGATATGGATAAATATCCAACAGCGTAAGCATCACCGAAACCAACTGCGGACATGCTCCCGGTTTCCACGTCATCAAAGGATATATCAAAGGACATAATAGAGTCCGAATTGGAAATATTTGTAAAAGCAACCATGGACGGTTCAAAATAATAGCTGACCGTACTTGGTGCAGAGCAATGGGTGAACTCGTGGTTACCTGTTAAGCCGGGGTATGGATCACCGCCATCGCTGGCACCGTCATTTTCGAGTTCGAATAAACCATCAGCCTGTTCCAACCCAACGCCGTAGTGAGGTTCATCAGTATTTACACCCCACCCGGATGTTTTCTCTGTATCAATATGCCAAAATAAAATTCCCGGCTGCGGCATCAGGTGATCAGTACCCTTTTTCTGGCGGTTTTCAATCAACCAATACTCGCTTAAGTCATAAGGATTATCTACCATGTAAATGGTATTATTTGTATGAGATTGTTCCAGTTCAACATTGGTCTGTCCTGAGTTAATGGCAATGACATTGGACCAGCCCATTTCTGTTTTACTCCAGGCATTCATGGACGAAGGAAACCAAGGGGTATTCCCCGACGTTCCCCAAGAACCACTGGCCATCAGCGCCAGTTTGCCGGCTCCGGATGATGAATAATCTGTATCATATAAATCCGGTAAGCCTAATACGTGTCCGAACTCATGAGCGAGCACACCAATGGCGGTAATGTTTGTGCCTTGCATCTCCGGATTAATGCTGTAATCATTAATTAATACCCCATCATAGGTAACGGCATTACTACCTATATTCCAGCGGTGGGACCAGATATTTGATCCATCTCCTTGTTCCGCTCCCAAGCCGGAATGGACTAATGTAACGCCATCTACATCGCCATCACCATCATTGTCAAATTGGGACCAGTCAAAACCGGCGGCTTCAGCAGAATCAACCATGGCCCGAACCAGTTGGCGGACACGCGTTCCATAATTTGGTCCATCTGATCCATAGTAGTCATGATTATTGGGAGCAGTAAATACACCGACTACTGTGGCATTTGGACTGAATTGATTGTAAGAAATTTCTTCATAGAATTCCCGAAAACTACCCGACCCGGGGAATCCGGGATGGCCATAACCTTCCTGATTGAAAAGATTATCCATATCGCCGACCGGATATGTAACTGCTTGATCAGGAAATTGAAAATAGATTACGGGTATTCTAAATGTATCTGTTCTGGATGCATTCAAATTTATATTTGAACGATGAATTGGACGAAAAACAGGATCCGGCTTTAGATGCTTTTTAATGTATTGCGGTGGTGGATCTTGATTAACGATTTTATTCCCCGGTAATAAGAATATGCCACTAACTCCCTCGGCATACACCCAAATATCATTATTATTTTTAATAATACTCCAGCCATCCGGTGTTTCATGCCAACTTGCCCATTCATCCCCTTTAATAAAACAGTCGATAGGAGTTCCGTCAGGCTGAAAGACATTGATTATCCCCGGATAGGAACTGATCGCCCATAAAATGTTCATTGAGTAAATGATTAGTAAGATTCGTTTTATCATTAATATGTGATCCTTTTCAAGGGACTAAATATAGTGTAGTTTGAATTCTTTTAATCCTTGTAAAAAATAGATGATTGAGCTACAATCCACAACTTGTTTAGTAATTATAATTGTTAATTTCATTTCAGAGGTAAAATCATGAAAAAAAGGTTAGCTGTTTTATTGAGTATCATTGTATTTACGTCTTTAAATGCAGGGGTACTCACTGTTGAAAAACAAACACCTGTTTCCAGAGAATACACTAAAAACATTAGTGAAACTCAAATGAATGGACACCAAGCTTTACCTAAAGTACTGAGGAATAGCAAATCTCTCCGATCTCCGCAAAATCCAAATGTGACGGCAGTATTAATTGATTCTTCCGTCCACGGTTATGGGATGGTTGTTCCACAAACCAGTCCTTTAGCTTATGTAGATGGGAAAGGATTTGTTATAGGATATCGTGGTTGGGTATTACCCCCCTTTACAGATGAACAAGGCAATACAAGTTCTGAGAATAATAGCGGATTTGTGAAATCAGCTTTATCTGGAGATGGAATCGACTTTTCTATTTACTCGGGGTTAAATGATGAAATAATGGGCCCAAATACACAGGTGATTGATGGTCCATTGAAAGCCCGCTATCCAAGTGCTGTTGCGGATGAAGATTATCCGTATGTTGTATGGACAGAAGCAACCTTATATACAGGAAGCGCTTCGAACAATGGCGGCAGACCCATGTATAGTTATGATGAATTTGGCTGGTTTGCCGGTTCTTATTTCCAACCAACTATCGATATTAATTATGGATGGTACAATGGTTCTGATCCATTGGATGCAGCCGGTGACTTATGGGTGAACAGTCCGGTTCTTGTGGATGATGGTTTCAATAAAGCGATGGTGATAACATCCACGCAATGGAGTTCTTCTCCCGATGAAAATTTCCCGGATAAATCGGCATATTTCATGCGGTCAACAATCAATTTTTCCGGGAATTATCAATTTTACACTCTCCCTGAATTATTATTTAACCAAAATGATCTGGGCGGAGCAGGTGAAACCGGTACGACTTCTCAAACATCAGTAGATATTAACAGCAGTGGTGTTGGTTATGCCATGTGCACTGCTTATTTAACAGATTCGACAAAGTCGGAACGGCATAATTTCATCATTCGTAAAACGACTGATTACGGTATTTCATGGAGTGAAGACGGTTTCGGCGGTTATGATTATTATTATCTTCCTGATTCAACAATGCGTCGTGTTTTCGTCGAATCAGGCTTTCTACCGGACTCTGTGAACTTCTATACTGTAAATGATACGACGGGTGATACTACTTTCACACTAGTGGATCTTCCGGGCGTGTTCCCCCTTTATGATCACGAAGTCAGGGTGGACGAAAGTGGAACGTTGCACATAATTACCACAATGGTCGTCGAATCCGATCAAGCGGGATATATTTATACCGGAATAGAAGGAGTTGGTCTGTATCACCTTTGGTCAGATGACCCTTCAAATCCCGGCTCATGGCAGGCATCGCAAATTGCAGAATTGTCAACGACGTTTGCTTTAGACGGGATGCCCAATGGTACCGGGGGAGGAAATCATTTTAACGTTTTTGGCACTTCCGCCATAAGTAATCAAAATGAGGATGTCATGTGGGTGGCATATCATGCTCTGGGAGATACATCTGCTTCGGGTTTTAACTGGGATATTTTCTTATCAAAATCTGAAGATGGTGGAGTGACGTGGAGCGAGCCGGAAAATACAACCATGACCGGTGGGTTACAGGAAGACGAAATGTATGTGCATATGTCTCCGACTGCAACCGATTCGAATTGCTTCTTTGTTTACTACCAACCGGATTACAACATAAATCACTTAAGTGATCCTGCGAGCATGGCAGCATTTCAACAAAACCTTTGGTTTGTTACCTATGGAAATACAATCACTGTTGGGATTGGTGATGAAGAAACACTGCCCGGAAAATTCTCTTTAAAACAGAATTATCCAAACCCGTTCAATCCAGTAACAAGTATTTCCTATACGGTCGACAAAGCCGGTATTGTTGAATTGGCCTTATATAATGTATTGGGTCAACGCGTACGTACACTCATTAATGAAAGGAATCAACCCGGCGATTATGCATTTGAATTAAATGCAAGTAATCTTGCCAGCGGCGTCTATTATTATAAAATGACCCAGCATGGCATAACTCAAACTCGCAAGTTGGTTGTATTGAAATAGATGTAGATTGAACTACTGCAGAGAAAGTATTAAAGTTAAAGCGGTGCTGTCTGGAATAATGACAGTACCGCTTTATGTTTAATCCAATCAATGAGTATACGCCGGTTTAAATTCGTAAAAATTATTACATGAGAAAAATATCCAGTTTAATCATTGTGTTTCTTTTTTTGATGGTCACCTTCAATTGCGAAGATTCTGATGAAAAACAACAAACAAATGTCAATGATTTGTCTAATACATTAGAACAGGCAGACCTAGGAGGAGCGACAGGTTACATCACCGATTATTTTTATGATTTAGACGCCAACGTAAATGTAGAATTTTATCGTTTTAGTTCTAGTTATTTCACCTTTGATTATGAACAATATTTAAACCTCTTTCAAGCAGAGCCTACCACCTTAAGCTTGCGGAGTTTTCCGGAATACCTCGTTACGGTAACTCCAAATGATCAGCAAAATACACACAGGTCTGTTGTTGACTCGCTGACAATGGAAAATGTTGTAATCCCGGACTCAATATTTATTGAGTCTTCCTTATTTAAAAATATTGAGTCGATGTTTTGGGATACTGATGCGGAACCGGAAGCGCAAAGGTATAAGCCGAATAATTCTGACTGGATTTCCGATGCAACAACCGTCTTATATGCTGATACCATGTCTGTTTTTACATATAGAGCTGTAGTAGATACACCTTTAATCGACCAAGGCATATTATTTGTCGATAAGGCAGAATGGGTGGATACAACATATACATATGTTTCTGACCAACCGTTTGAGTTTACCTATACGTTTAACTTTCAGCGAAAACAACTCAGCAGCGATTCCCTCATGTTCCGTGTGAATACTGATTGCAACGATAATAATATTTGGGATGATGCAGAAACAGAAGATATTGGCAATGATCTCTGGGATCCCGCAGAAGCATT
>CAJVYU010000104.1 GCA_913009735.1 uncultured Fidelibacterota bacterium | reverse complement strand
GAGATAAAGGAATGTGACTGGAGTTCAGACGTGTGCTCTTCCGATCTAGCAGAATTATTAAGCTCCTGACAGTTTTTATAGTTATGTTAATATTCATTCATTCAACCGGATTCCAATATTATTCAGCCTTTTCACCTTTTCCACCACTGGACAAATTTTCAGTCGATCTGATGGGTTTTCTCCTTGGTTTAGGCGGTCTTGGGATTTGTGCAATTGCTCAAAAAACAATGGGTAATTCCTGGAGAGTAGGAATCGATGAGGAAAATGAGACAGGCCTGGTTACTACCGGAGTTTTCGCGTATATCCGAAACCCGACTTATTTGGGATTATTTCTGCTACTAATCGGAACCTGGCTGATTTGGCCAACATGGACGATTGGGATATTTGCGACTATATTTTTCTTTTGTATAGAAGTACAGGTTCGATGTGAAGAAGAATATTTATTAATTAACCATGGCGATGAATATGGTGAATATTTGTCTAAAACCGGTCGATATTTGCCTCTCAATGTATTATAAAGGAAATTTAGAATTTCGATTATCCATAAGTTTACGAACAGGAGAAAAAATCGTACTTAATTACGATGAAAAATACAGAACTCATCACTGCTTTGCATTGTGTTTGCGAGCTAATATTTAGAAAATAATCCATGCTACGTTGCTTTCATAGGAGTACCGGTTAACACAAAACTGTAACCCTATTGTATTAAATCGACTTTTAACTTGTAGAATATATGGAAATAAACGTACAATAGTTGCATGGTAGCGCAACTATACAAATAAATACGGGACAAATTATGCAGGAATACATCGAAATCTTTAAAGCACTTAGCGATGAAACCAGATTAAGGATATTAAACCTGCTGCATTCCGCACAAACAGCGTTATGCGTATGCGAGTTCACCGATGCGTTGGAAATCCCACAGTATAATGTCTCACGCCACCTGAAAATCCTGAGAAATGCGGGGTTGATCACTGTAAGGAAAGAGGGACGCTGGGTATATTTTTCTTTATCAACTTCATCAGACAGTTTTTATCAGGCAATACTGGAAGCTATTAAACATATCCCGTCAACATTATTATTGAAAGATCATAAAGAAATAGATAAACGTCTTAATGTCAGAATTGATGGAAAATGTCTTCTCGGTATTCAGAAGAAACACCTTCAGGGGAAATCAAAACCGATCCCGACTACCGGAGGATTGACGAAATAAAAAAAGTGAAAGTAGAATAATAAAATGAAAACAAAAGCCATTATCAGTATTGGAGTTCTGTTTATTATCATTGTTGGATCTTTTAGTTTATTCAAAGGGAATAATCTTTCAAAAGAAGGAAGTAATGGAATCAGGATTGTTTCGGTTGACGCCGTCATGAAAAATCCACATAAATATAAAGGCAATATTGGAGTAAAAGGTTTTGTGTTAAACACTACCAAGAAATTATCAATGTTCTCTCTTGGTTGTGAGGACGCCTGTGCAGGTATCCCCGTAAAATATGCAAGCGAATTTCCGGAAGTAAATAATGAGATTATTGCTTACGGAAAAATTTTCAAAGAAAACGGACAGTTTTTTTTCAAAGCAGTATCTATAGAGAATCAATGAAAAAAATATTACTTTCCGTATCAGGATTTGTAATCACTTTCATTTTGCACATACTGTTGGATGTTTGGAATAGGATGCAAATTTACTCGCAATGGGTTCAGCTTGAACCACTAAATCCTTTTCTGGAATATTGGAACAATCAAAATTATTTCCTTGGGCTATCTTACGGATTAGCCGTCGGGTTTACCGTATATGCTGTTATGCGTTTTAAAGAAAATAGCATTGCTGCCGGTGGTATGGTTGGTGGATTAACTCTAACAGGGATTCTCTACTTTGGCGGATGTTTTCTGGTGGCATGCTGTGGTTCTCCTATGTTGGCAGTTTATCTCGGCCTGTTTGGTTCAAAAATATTGGGATTTACTAAACCTCTCATTTTGGTAATTACTCTCATTTCCGTAGTCATTGGTTATTTTTGGGTGAATAGAAAATCAGATTCGTGTCGTGGACGTGAACCGGTCAATAAATGATAGTCGTTAATAAGTATGGATTCAGCATATAAGCAAATACAGAATGAACTGTCAGAAGGTATTACCCTCAAAAAGTGCCGGCATTGTGGTTGTATGGAAAGCTCTATCAATTCACTGCAATCACTGATTTCAGAAAATAAAATTCCATTTGAACAGTTTCCTGATCTTGTTCAAACCCTTTCTGATAAAATGCTTCCTATAAAATATGATTGCCTGGGCTGTGAGCATTGCTATCCTGCTGTTGCTGAAAATTTACTGTATGATATGATTCCTGACGCCGCAATTCAAAATGTGACATGCAATCAAACAGAGATAAATTGCGATAACACACCGGAGGAGTGGCCACCCGTCCCGGGTGAATATTTTGTTTATAATTCTTCCAATCCTGTGGCGGTATCAACTTTGGCAAGTCCCGATTTGGCGGAAGAACTGATTAAAAAAGAACCGGAAGGGCTGTGTATTGCCGGCAAAACAGAAACGGAAAACATTGGTATTGAAAAAGTTGTTCAGAATATCATCAGTAATAAATCAATCAAATTTTTAATCATTGCTGGTAATGAACCGGAAAAACACTTTAGTGGTGACACTCTTTTTTCAATATGGACGAATGGTGTGGATGAAAATATGAAAGTGATCAATGCTAAGGGAAGACGGCCTGTTTTAAAAAATCTTGATAAAAATCAGATTGAAGCATTCCGTAACCAAATTCAAGTATTTGATATGAAAAATTGTGAAGATGTGGATGCGATATTGCAGAAGGTGGCAGAATGCGCCGATAAGGTCCAATCATCCTGTGATTGTAATGAACTGGTGGATGTTTCTGAATCACGCTTAGAAAAAATAGTGGCACAAAATATTGAAAAAGTTGTGTTAGACAGATATGGATATTTTGTTATCATTCCACAACAGGACAAAAACAGGATCATTGTAGAACATTACGCAAATGATAATACTCTGTTGAGGGTAATTGAGGGTAGAAATGCCCGTGAACTATATTTAACCATTCTCAATAATGGCTGGGTATCTCAGATGTCCCACGCTGCTTATTTGGGAAAAGAGTTGACACGTGCAGAATTTTCATTAACGAACAGAACAAAATTCATTCAGGACAGAGCATAAAATATTTTTATGTTTCCTATCGTTAATATAAATAAAAAACGGTAATAAATATCATCTTATGGTAAACAAAAAGATATGGTGAAAATATGAAATCAAAACAATCCTTATTTCAAGTAGCGATCTTTCTCGCTGTCATAACAGTTGTTTATAATATTATTGAAGGAATAGCCGCTGTGTATTTTGGTCTGGAAGATGAAACGCTGGCGCTTTTTGGTTTTGGGCTTGATTCATTTGTAGAAGTCATTTCAGGTATCGGAATCTGGCACATGGTATTGCGGATGAGAAAGTATGGAGATGAGCATAGAGATCATTTTGAGAAAAGAGCATTAAAGATTACCGGATCGGCATTTTATTTGCTGGCCATAGGGCTGATCATTTCATCTATCTATAATTTGATTTCAGGCGCTCATCCGGAAACAACCTTTTGGGGTATTGTGATTGCCGGATTATCGATTTTGGTCATGTGGTGGCTGATTCGTGAAAAGATTAAAGTGGGAAAAGCATTGGGGTCAGATGCCATCATATCAGATGCTAATTGTACAAAAGTTTGTATGCAGTTATCGTTTGTTTTGCTGGCTGCCAGCCTTGGATATGAATTATTTGAGATTGGCAGCATTGACGCAATCGGTTCGCTGTTTATCGCCGGAATTGCGTTTCGGGAAGGGAGGGAATCCTTTGAAAAGGCGAATAATAAAGATGAATGTTGTTGAAATCATTAAATAGACTACTGATTAAACAGTGTGGGGAATTACCTTTGTTGAACAAAGTGAAACTTCGAATTGAGCAAGACTGAATAGTATATTATTTAGGTAATGGATCGGGTTGATCGACAGTAACGATTCGAGGGAACCTCTTGAATTATTCGACATTAAAAGCTACATTCTATTTGTTTTTCTATAACCACATTTTTTATTATTAACAACTGTTAGTACTTATCATATGGATTTTATTCAGTGAGTAAGAAAAATATATTAACAAATATCTGGAAGTTTTCGGCTACCAGGTCTGTGGCTTTGATGCTCATTATACCTACCGTAGGATCTTTGGTTGCTCTAATTACATTTTATTTTTTCCTCAACCAGACAAAAGGCGATGTAATGTTTATCGATGTTGCCAGTAGACAAAGGATATTATCCGAACAAATTGGCAACTATGTCCATATGGTTTATGATATGGGTCAGGAGGATGACCGGGAACCACTGCGAGAGCTGGTGGTTGCATTCGATCAGTATTTGGCGATTATAGATCAGGGTGGTGAGATCATGGGCCGCAGGTTATCGCCTCCACCACCGGAGATACGGGATAAAATTGATATTGGAAAACAATTATGGAAAGATCTCATGCCGGCTCTATTACTGGTAGTTGATCAACCAATAGACTCTCCACAAGTGAAAAAAAACATTGATTATATCCAGGCAAATGTCCCCCGTATCAGGGACATATCCAGCAAAATTGTATCCGGTTTCGAATTACTAAGCCACACCAGAAAAGAAAGAATTTTATGGGTTTTTATTACGGTCTTTAGTCTCAATCTTGTTCTGCTCTTTACCGGCATTGTGGTAACAAAACGTTACTTAAACGAACGCAATCAAGCGGAGGAATGGCTTAGAAACTCGCAACAGAATTATGAAACACTTGTAAATACAATTGAAGGTATTGTATGGGAAGCAGATGCGAGGAATCTTCAGTTTTCGTTTGTCAGCGTACAAGCCGAACGACTGCTTGGATATCCTGCGAAACGCTGGTTATCCGAACCGGAATTTTGGCAGAGTCACATTCATCCGGATGACAGGGACTGGGCCGTTGCCTATTGTAGAATGGCAATAGAAAAAAAGCAAAGACAGGAATTTGAATATCGAATGCTGACTACTGATGGGAAGACGATTTGGTTGAGAGATATTGTTACTGTGGTAGTTGAAGAAGATAAACCGGTAAAACTTCGGGGAATAATGATGGATATCACTGTGCGCAAGAAGGCAGAGAAGGAAGTGAAGAAACTGTCAGAAGTTGTACAACAGTCACCTGATATGGTTTTTATTACTGATCCAAATGGTAATATTGAATATGTGAACCCTGCTTTTGAGAGGATAACCGGATTTAGCAAAGCAGAAGCTATTGGTCAAACACCGCGCATACTAAAATCCGGGAAGATGAGTGCTGAATATTATAAGAATATATGGGCCACAATCCAATCCGGTAAATCCATCCAAACTGATGTTATTAACCGGAAAAAGAATGGCGATCTATTCATTCATAACCAGACTATAACACCTCTTAAAGACGCAGATGGTAACACCATCAACTTCATTTCAACAGGAAAAGATATTACTGATCAGGTTGAAACAAGGAAAAAGCTTGAAAAAGCTCTGGAGAAAGCAGAACAGGCAAATCGTGTAAAGTCTCTATTCCTGGCCAATATGTCCCATGAGATCCGGACGCCCTTAAATGCCATCCTGGGATTTACGGATCTGCTTGCAACCAGCACAAGCCATCTCATTAGTGAAGAGGAAAAGGGTTTTTTCGATACAATCATAAAGAGCGGTAACCGGTTAATGGAGACGGTGCATGAGATACTGGATATATCCCAGATTGAAGCCGGAACGTATGATTTGAAAATGATACAACTTGACTTAGTGGCACTGGTAAATGATCTGGTAAATGGAGTGAAACCGGCAGCTGCTAAAAAAGGTTTGAAGATAGAGTATACATCGGAAATTGATAGCGCATTTATCACAGCCGATCAATATGGCATATCACAGGCAATTAGTAATATTATAGATAATGCCATCAAGTATACAGAAGAGGGAGAGATTACTATTCTGCTAAAAAAATCATCGAAGCAATATGTACTCTCAATCAAAGATACGGGTATTGGTATTTCTGAAGAATATCTGGATAATCTATTCGAGACCTTTTCCCAGGAGAGTGAAGGCTACACGAAGAAGTACCAGGGAATTGGTTTGGGGATGGCTATTGCCAAGCGCCACCTGGATATGAACCAGGCAGACATTGATGTGAAGAGTACTAAAGGCGTCGGTACGATTGTTACACTTACCTTTAAACAAGCACAAAAGCTTTTTCCTGAAAAGAAGGTTGAAAAAAAAGAAAAAGAAATAGCACTGTCTCCTGATTCAGCAGAAAAGCCACTGATATTGTTAGTGGAAGATGATCCCGGCTCTCGAAAACTCGTTGAGTTTTTCCTGAAGGAAAAATACGATTTATGTTTTGCCGTATCTGTAGGTGAGGCTAAAGAACAATTGAAAAAATACCCGGTAGATTTGGTATTATTGGATTTATCATTAGTCGGGAATGAGGATGGGTTAGGTTTAGTTCGATGGATGCGGAAGAGCGAGAATTGGAAAAAGACTCCGGTCATTGCAACTACCGCTCATGCTTTTACTACAGATCAGAACAATTGTTTGGCTGCCGGATGTAACGACTATTTATCAAAGCCTATCAAGAGAGAAAAACTGTTAGAAAAGATAAGCGCATATATTTGAATTATCCTGCTCAATTGAATCATAATAATTCTCCTCCAAAACAATTCTGATATTCCCTTTTTCCACCTATCCATGATGAATGGATACCTAATATCGTGAATATTAAGGATATGTAATCATGGGATATTGCCAGTATCGGGCATTCATTCACTTCGCCAAAAGGGGAGAAGAATTCATCTTGGAGAATGGATTGAACCTCTTTGACTATATTAAAATCTTTATTTGGCAAGTCTTCGTACGCCAGACAAAGATAGACAGCTTCCTTCATAAAATCTCAATAATTGTCATTGCGAATCCTAACATTTGTGTTGGGTGAAGCAATCTCCTTGCTGTGTATAATGCAAAGACATCCATAATCTCCGGACATTTACATACCCAACCTGCCCGAATGACTTGGTCAGGCGGGGGAAGATCGCCACGTCTTTTCACTTCGTATCAATGACTGCCTGTCCGCCGTAACAAAGTGTAGGAGGGCGATAACAGATTTAGTATTTATTTGTTTCAATATTTGACGCCTTCAGTCGGTTTAGCTAAAATATACAATTGCATTTTTAACATAAGAGTTTTAGTGGTAATTCATTGTTTAGAAATATTATAGTTAATATATTAAGATACTTAATTTGAGAGTCATTATGGTAGATAAACTTTTATATGAGATGCAAGCCAAAGTCTGTGCTGCTTTAGGTAATGCCAAACGGATCCAAATAATCGACCTGTTGCAAGACGATGAAAAACAAGCCGGCACCTTGGTACAGGAAATGGGAATTTCAAAAGCAAACCTGTCTCAACATTTACAAGTGTTAAAAAATAACGGTATATTACAATCCCGGCGGGAAGGTGTTTCCATTTTCTACAAAATTACCAATCCGAAGATAATATCCGCATGTCAACTAATGCGTGAGGTCCTAATAGACCGGCTTGACGAAGCTGTAAAATTAAGGGAAGAATATATCCAAACGATCTGATGGCAGGGGATTTTAATAATACGTGTATACCCAAGATATTAACATATGTTAAAGGAGCTTTGGGGCAAAGAGGCAGTCACTTGATCACTCTGCCTTTCCGGGGTAAAATGGGAGGGTACAGTTATCAAAAAGAAAGCGTTGAGTCATGAGAAAAAAATCACTGGTAAAATGGTTTATTCTTAGTATTCTCATTGTTGCAACTACCTTAGCTATTGTTAAATACCATTCACAACTGACTGTTGGAAATGTGGAAAGTTGGGTCAATAAATTTGGTATTCTGGGCCCCATTGTTTTCATGTCAGTCTTCATAATAGCTCCCGTTTTATTTTTACCCGGATCCATTTTTGCATTAGCTGGAGGAGCTCTATTCGGTCCTGTTCAAGGTACTTTATACAACCTGACCGCCGCTACCATTGGCGCGACTTTGGCTTTCTTTATTGCCCGTTATTTAGCCTCTGATTGGATCGCGGGAAAAGTGGGTGGAAAATTAAAAGAAATAATAGACGGCGTTAATGCAGAAGGCTGGCGTTTTGTGGCTTTTGTCCGCTTGGTTCCATTATTTCCTTTTAATCTTCTGAATTATTCACTGGGGTTAACAAAAATTGAAAGTCGGCATTATATAGTTGCCACTCTAATCTGCATGAGTCCCGGCTCTGCAGCCTATACGTACTTAGGGTATGTTGGACGTGAAGCTATTGGTGGGGGAGAGAATCTGCTATACAAAGGATTGTTAGCATTGAGCTTATTGGCTGCTTTAACCCTATTACCGGGTTTGGTAAAGCGGTTCTTTCCCGCTTTGAGTGGCAGTGGTTCGGTGAAACAAAATCAAATATGATTTCGGTCGATGAATTATATCAGCAAATCAATTATGAGTTCCCCAGTTAAAATGATTGTCAATAATAATGGTATTCTGTACAAAAACATAGATTACAACGAGATAAACTGAAACAGGAGAAAGTAAAATGATACAAGACATTATTCATGGTCTACTGTTGGCTTTACATAACATAGCCTTGGTCGGTTGCGCGGCGGCGCCGTTTTACAATCGCAATTTAGTGTTTATGCGTGGGCAGTACGGTCCAAAACTTCACTATGAACTTGATAAAGTAGTCGAAGATACGATTCAAGGGAATGCGCCATATTGTATAGTATTCATCGCCACGCTTTTTGCAACCGGTATTGGTATGCCGTTAAACCAATATGCTTTCGTTGGAGCTTTCAAGGAGTTACATGTGGTTGCCTGGGCTGCAATTGTGTTAAAACTGTTGTGTGTTTTCGCCATGATGGTCATCATGTTTATCATTTTCTTCAAGATTAATCCCAGATTACGGGAACTTTTTGCTCAATTTAAACAGGGTGAACAACCGCAATCAGACAATGAAAAACAGTTCTTTACACTACGAGCCCGACGCAAAGCACTCTGTGATACCTGTTTGAAATTCGCCATAGGCGTTCTTATCTTTAGCGCCTTTATAGGTTTCGCGTCCTGATGGATAAAAAAACTCCGTAGTAATCATGGGTGGTCAGTCGTGGGATATGGTTGGTAAAGAGTGTATCGGGATGAGAATTGATATGCCGGCTACCCGAGTGAAAATGATGAGTCAACGAGATCCGGGATTAATAAAAAATATAAGGAGATAGTCTGATGATCACATTATTACTAAATAACTCACCTTATGGGAATGAGAAATCATACAATGCACTCAGGTTAGCCTTAGCCATTGTGAAGAAAAAGGAACCAGTCAAGATTTTCATGATGGATGATGGTATTTTCTGTGCTATAAAGAATCAGGATACACCTGTGGGATATTACAATATTGGACGTATGATGAAAAGTCTGGTTAAACGCGGGTATGATGTCCACACTTGAGGAAGTTGTAGCGATGCCCGGGGGGTGTCTCAAGAAATGCTAATTGATGGTGTAGTAAAGAGCGGTTTGGATACTATTGCGGAATGGACGATAGAGAGCAATAAGGTTCTAACATTCTAAAATTGAGACTTGAAGATAATATGATCATAAAAAAAGTTTTACAGTTAATACCTGTCCTGTTTGTTTTAATTATCATATTCGTACTTTGGCTAGCTCCACTGGAGAGGTCTCTCGGCAGTACGATCAAGTATGTGTACCTTCATGTAGCGTTAACTTGGTCGGCGACTGTGGGAATGAGTCTAATGGCTGTCTTGGGAGTCGGATACGTTTTCTGGAGACATGAGCCACTGGATCACTGGCGGCAGGCCATAGGGAGGGTGACTCTTTCCGTGTGGTTTCTTGCTATTGTTATCAGTACTGTTGCCGCAAAAATTGCTTGGGGTTCCGTTTCGTGGTCAGAACCACTTATTATTGTGGCCCTTTTGATTCTCGTTTCGCTTCTTGTGATTCAATTACTTGAAGGTATTATTCACTCTCCTGTAATACGAGGTTTAGTGAGTATTTTCCCTATCGGATTCCTGATAGTATTGACACATCAAGTTCCTCGGATTATTCACCCGGATGACCCCATAAAAAGTTCTGATTACTGGCCTATCAAATTAACCTTTTACATTCTGTTTCTGGTTTGTTTGTTGCTAGCGGTGTGGTTAGTATGGTTTTTAGAACAGAGGAGGAAAGCCAACCGATAGGTTTTGCACGGGTTTCTATTCGTCCATGAATAGATTACTTTTTGCTGTTTTATTGTATAAACATATATAAATAAATTATCCCTCTAATTATTAGACTATTATACCAGGGATAATTCAATCAAATAGTATGGATCATTTTTTTCAAAGTCTCAATGTATTACTGCCATTGCTCTATGGTGCAGTATTTGGAATATATGCCTGGTATTTCTTACAAGGGGCGCGTTCAACCGGACTGACAGCTTCACGGTTACTACTTGTAACAATTATCGTCCATATTATTTTTCTTGTCAGCCAGGGTATTCATTACCGGATATTCCCGATTGCTACGGTTTTTTCCTCCATGACAATGTTTACGTTAGATTTAGCGATTATTTACTATGTAATCGAAAAAAAGACCGGTGAGAATCGTACAGGTATATTCTTTTTAGGGATCATTTTTAGCTTCCAGTTGCTCTCTTCCATGTTTATATCTTTCGGCGGACCCACCAATAGTTTACTTCATAATCCAATGTTTGGAATTCATACGACATTTACAATCCTTGGCATTGCTGCTTTGGCGATTGCAGATCGGAAGAGCACACGTCTGAACTCCAGTCACATTCCTTTATCTCGTATGCCGTCTTCTGCTTGAAAAAAAAAATCTCACTTCTTTCTTTTCTCTCTTTCTTTTTCTTCCCTTTTTTCCCCTCTTTTTCGTTTCGTCTTTCCCCTTCTCCCTACTCCCCCCTCCTCC
>CAJVYU010000103.1 GCA_913009735.1 uncultured Fidelibacterota bacterium | reverse complement strand
CAGCCGGTATTTAGAAGAAATTGGCCATTATGAACCACTTCCACCATCAAGAGAAGTGGAATTGGCTCAAAAGATTCACAAAGGTGACCAAGTTGCCATGGAGGAATTGGTAAAGGCAAATTTGCGCTTTGTGGTTTCTGTAGCAAAAGATTATCAAGGACAGGGTTTGCCACTGACAGATTTAATAAATGAAGGTAATTTAGGGCTTATAAAAGCTGCAGGCCGTTTTGATGAAACACGTGGATTTAAATTTATTTCATACGCCGTTTGGTGGATTCGTCAATCTATTCTTCAAGCGCTGGCTGAACATTCACGAATTGTTCGATTGCCGTTAAACCGAGTCGGGACGATTAGTAAAATCACAAAAACTGCTGAAAAGCTGGAAGCGGAAATCGAACGTTCTCCCAATGAAGAAGAAATTGGCAGACAGTTGGAAATGACTCCTGATGAAGTCATTGACGCTATGCGTATTTCCCGTCGCCATCATTCATTGAATGCCCCTTTCCGCGAGGGAGATAAAAATTCTTTGATTGATGTGATCAAGGATGAAAACCAATTATCTCCGGATGAACCGTTGATGAATGATTCATTGAAAGATGAAATACGCCAATCTTTGGATACATTAAAAGAACGGGAACGTCAAGTCATCAAAATGTATTTTGGAATCGATCGGGATTATGCATTGACACTGAATGAAATTGGCGAAGAATTTAGTTTAACTCGTGAACGAGTAAGACAGATCAAAGAAAAAGCAATCCGTCGTTTACGCCACCGTTCACGCAGTAAAACATTAAGAACATATTTAGGATAATTGGAAGGAGGTGATTGCACATGGTCGAAGTGACCATTAGAGAGGGAGAACCACTAGAAAAGGCACTGCGCCGTTTTAAAAAGAAATGGGAACGCGCCGGTGTACTCAGGGATGTAAAAAAGAGATCTTTTTACGAAAAACCCAGTGACGCAAAGCGGATTTCCCGTAAAAAAGCATTACGCCGCATGGCAAGAATGAGACGCATCGCTCAACGCTAATCATACTCTTTCATCAACATTGAAAGGCTCGGCTTATGCCGAGCCTTTTTTTCTGTAACATTTGAAACTATTGTATTCAAATACTGTAATTTTAACCTATGATCATACGTAGTATATCGGGAGTTCGAGGAACAGGTCCTGAATTCAATTTAGAAGCCATTCAAAAATACGCCCAAGCATTTCACACCATGCAAAAGGAAGGGGTATTTATCCTTGGCAGAGATACTCGTCCCAGCGGAGAAGAATTTCTGGAAATATTTGCTCAAGCACTAGTCTTGCAGGGAAGGGATGTAATCAATTTGGATATTGTTCCCACTCCTACAGTTCAATTCATGGTGGAAAATACCGATGCTGCCGGTGGTATCATCATTACCGCAAGTCATAATCCCATTGAGTGGAATGGATTAAAATTTGTTCGTTCTGATGGTACATTTTTACATCCCGGTGAATGTGAGGAATTATTCAACCTTGTTGATAGCGATATTTCACTATCAGAAAATGAACCGGGTTTGCATTATCCGGATGTAAATGCAATTCAAAAACACGTTATCCGAGTGGCAAATCTATCCTGTATTAAACAGAACGAAATCCGTAAGCGAAATTATAAAGTCGTTGTTGATGCTGTCAATGGCGCAGCTTCCCATGCTTTACCTGTGCTGTTGGAAGCGCTCGGGTGTGACGTTATCAAAATATATTGTGAGGGCAATGGTGATTTTGCCCGCAAACCGGAACCGCTCCCGGAAAACCTGAATGATTTATGCAGAGCGGTTGTAGAAAATAATGCGGATGTTGGTTTTGCTTCTGATCCCGATGGTGACCGCTTATCGGTGGTTTTGGAAGATGGTCGTACTGCAGGTGATGAATATACTTTAGTCCTTGCTGCAGAAGGATATTTACAATCGTCAGGACAATCGGAAGTGCTGGTAACAAATCTATCTACTACAATTGCTTTGGATAAAATGGCGGAAAAATATAATTCTACTGTTGAACGATCTGCTGTAGGTGAGATCAATGTTGTACAAAAAATGGTTGAATTAAGCTCAAACCTTGGTGGCGAAGGGAATGGGGGTGTTATTTTAAAAGAGGCCCATCTCGGAAGAGATTCTCTGGTTGCCGCTGCTATGATCCTGCACCGCATGGCTCTGACGGAAGAACCTATCAGCTCAATTTTAGACGCTTTACCACAGTTCAGGATTGTAAAGGATAAAATAGAGATTGATAGTATTGACAAGGCAGATGTTTTTAAAAAAGCCAGGGAATTATTTCCTGATGCCAATATCAATGAAGTTGATGGTATAAAATTTTCATGGGAGGATCGCTGGATCCATCTCCGTACTTCAAACACCGAACCCATCATGCGTATTTACGCCGAAGGGATAACAAAGGATAATGCGCAATTGCTTGTTGATAAAGTCAAAGGAATCATAAATTGAAGTCTCATAACCTAACTTTATGACCATACAACCGTGGACAAATTCCTGATTCGGGAAAAAAATAATTATGGAAACATTTTTACATCGAATTGATGAAGTAGGCGCACAAGAAAGAGTCGCCAGGCTTTTTTCCCGAAGTATCAAAAAGGAATCCAAAATCAACGCTCTAAGAACCATTTTGAGCATGATTGATTTAACCACGCTGGAAGGAAAAGATTCGCCGGGAAAGGTGAAACAATTATGTTACAAAGCCGCCCATTTACATGATCAATTTCCACACTTGCCTACCGTCGCTGCTATTTGTGTTTATCCAACTATGGTTTCCGCAGCAAAGACAGCCCTTGAGGGCACAGGAATAAAAGTCGCTTCTGTTGCGACAGCCTTTCCAAGCGGGATGACTTCCCTTGAATTTAAGCTGGAGGAAGTTAGGATGGTTGTTGATGCCGGAGCAGACGAAGTAGATATGGTCATTTCCAGAGGAAAATTTCTTCGGGGTGAATATCAATATGTTTCCGATGAAATAGCCCGGGTGAAAGAAGCCTGTGGAAAATCCCATCTGAAAGTCATTTTGGAAACAGGTGAATTAGTGACATTAGATAATGTTCGATTTGCCAGTGAGATTGCCATGGAAGCCGGCGCTGATTTTATTAAAACATCTACCGGGAAAGTAACTCCTGCAGCGACACCCCCGGTGGTTCTTGTGATGCTGGAAGCCATTCGTGATTATTATAAACAAACCGGTAAGAAGATTGGCATGAAACCGGCCGGCGGAATCAGCAAAGCAAAATTGGCAGTTCAATATCTTGTAATGGTCCGCGAAACCTTAGGGCAAGATTGGCTGACCGCAGACTTATTTCGCTTTGGCGCCAGTTCCCTGGCCAATGATGTTTTAATGCAGATTGTAAAACAATCAACAGGCGTCTACCAATCAGCAAATTATTTTTCTATTGATTAATGAGACCTTTACAAAACCTATCGCACAAATTAAAAAGTTTAAAATTCCGTCCGCCAGCCGGCGGATTAGAAATCTTATTAATAGCTATGCTATTAATTACCTTTTCCGCCTTAATCAGACAAATTTTACACTTCTTTCTTCACACTATAAGTTTTGCAGAGGTCTCCTGAGGTAATTCAAAAATGGAAACAACAACAAACAAATCAGATTTGAAAACGGACTGGATATACAGCCCAGCCCCTGAAAGTACAGATCATATTCGCATTAATCAGCGGTATGATCTTTTCATTAATGGTGAATTTCTTCTGCCGGAGAAAGAAAAATATTTTGAAACCATTAATCCGGCCAATGAGAAAAAATTAGCGGATGTTGCTGAAGCAGACCAAGCAGATGTAAACACAGCAGTTACTGCTGCAAGAAAAGCATATGAAAATGTCTGGTCAAAAATGGATCCGGCTGAGCGGGGAAAATATATTTACCGTATTGCCAGATTAATTCAAGAACGTGCCCGCGAGTTTGCTGTTATTGAAACCATGGATGGCGGTAAGCCAATTCGTGAATCCCGGGATATTGACATTCCGTTGGTGTCTGCCCATTTCTTTTATTATGCGGGCTGGGCAGATAAGCTGGAATATGCCTTCCCCGGAAAACAAGCAAGGTCCATTGGTGTCGCCGGACAAATTATTCCCTGGAATTTTCCATTATTAATGGCGGCCTGGAAATTGGCGCCGGCCCTTGCCACTGGAAATACGGTTGTATTGAAACCGGCTGAAACAACACCACTAACCGCCATGAAACTGGCTGAAATTATTCAGGAAGCGGATTTACCTCCCGGCGTAGTGAATATCATTAACGGTGATGGTAAAACAGGCAGGGCACTTGTGGAACACCCAGGTATAGATAAAATTGCATTTACCGGCTCTACAGAAGTTGGAAAATTGATTATGAAAACTGTGGCTGGGACCGGAAAGAGATACACGCTGGAGCTCGGAGGAAAAGCGGCAAATATTATTTTTGAAGATGCAGCTATTGATCAGGCGGTGGAAGGAATTATCGACGGAATATTCTTCAATCAGGGTCATGTATGCTGTGCCGGATCACGGTTATTTGTTCAGGAAAGTGTAGCTGAAACGGTTATTTCAAAATTAAAAAACAGAATGGAAACATTGATCGTCGGCGACCCCCTGGATAAAAATACGGATATCGGCGCTATCAATTCGAAAATGCAGCTGGATAAAATTAAAATGTATGTAGATATCGGATTAAATGAAGGCGGTACGGTTTATCAGTCTTCATGTAAATTGCCTGAAAAAGGATACTGGCATGCACCGACATTATTTACAGATGTCAGCCAGTCTCATCGCATTGTGCAGGAAGAAATTTTTGGTCCCGTTCTGGCTGTACAGACATTTCGTACGGTAGATGAAGTCATCACCAAAGCAAACAATACACCCTATGGATTATCTGGCGGTGTTTGGACCGACAAAGGGGCAAAAATATTTAAAGTGTCTAAGGCAATTCGCGCAGGTGTTCTCTGGGCGAATACGTTTAATAAATTTGATCCGTCGTCACCATTTGGTGGTTATAAGGAAAGCGGCATGGGCCGTGAAGGCGGATTGGAAGGTCTTCAGCCGTATGTTAATCTGGTGTAGCGTAAGATGGTGATTGGTAGATTGGTAACTGGTGATTGGCTCACGAAGTCAGGAGACTTCACTCAATCATTTGATTCCGGGAAATATGGAAAGTTAGGCGTTAAGATGTTAGTTAAACCACCCAGCTTTCGGGTGGCAGGAAATCATTTGATCAATCAATCCTTTTGCCCTAATAAATTTGATTAATTGGAAAAAATTATGAGTAAACGTGAAAATATAAAAAAAACGTATAAATTATATATTGGCGGAAAATTCCCCAGGACAGAATCCGGACGATATGTTAAATGGATTGATCCGAAAAATTCCACAGCAGTGAATATTTGCCGTGGTTCCAGAAAAGACTTCAGAAATGCCGTTGTTTCTGCTCGAAGCGCATTTTCCGGTTGGTGCTCCAAAACAGCGTATAACCGCAGTCAAATATTGTATAGAATCGGAGAAATGCTGGAAGGCAGACGCAGCCAATTCATGGATGAATTGATGCTTCAGGGCGAATCCCAAAAAGCGGCTGAAAATGAAATCAACCAATCCATAGATAGATTAATTTATTATGCAGGCTGGGCTGACAAGTATCAGCAGGTATTCAGCCGGGTTAATCCGGTGGCATTATCTTATTTTAATTTTTCGTATCCGGAACCAACCGGTGTGGTATCTGCTATTGCACCGGAGGAAACATCTCTTATCGGACTGGTGTCAATTGTTGCTCCGATTATCACCGGCGGGAATACTGTAGTTGTTTTAGCATCAGAGACCAAACCGCTCTGTTCGATTACATTTGCAGAAGTTCTCCATACATCTGATGTCCCGGGCGGCGTAGTAAATATTTTAACCGGTTATCGTTCAGAACTATTGGAACATTTTTCTTCCCACATGGATGTGAATGCCATTGTTTATTGCGGTAGTAATAAAGATGAAATAAAAATAGTTCAGGAAAAAGCCGCATTAAATGTGAAACGTCCTATCGTTTATTCAGATGAAAATTGGCTGGATAATAAAGGACAAGACCCATATCGTATTTTAAATACGTTAGAAACAAAAACAACCTGGCATCCGGTGGGGATCTGATTACTTACTTTAACAATACACTAGATAATAAATGAATATCACAAAAACAGTCGAATTGATTCAATCAAGATCAAAAGGGTTGAAACCAAAAATTGGAATTATTCTGGGTTCAGGGCTTGGGTCCTTTGTGGATGTGTTAGAACATCCAATTTCATTTTCATATGATGATTTGGATGGTTTTCCTGCAGCAGGTGTTTCCGGTCATGAAGGAAAACTGTATTTGGGGAATGTAAAAGGAACCGATATCGCTATTCTCCAAGGCCGTGTGCATTATTATGAATCCGGTATCCCCGATGAGATGTTAATTCCAATTCGTACATTGGCCGGCTTGGGTTGTGAAACATTGATTTTGACGAATGCTGCCGGCAGTTTGGTGGAAGAAGCCACACCGGGAAGTGTAATGCTTTTAACAGACCACATTAATTTCACCGGGGTTTCTCCTTTGTTTGGTGAAAAAGAAATATCCAGATTTGTTGATATGGTAGATGCCTATGATCCGGCAATTCGATTAACATTCCATAAAATTGCGGAAGATAACGGAATCAAACTTCACGAAGGTGTTTATATGTGGTTCTGCGGCCCCAATTTTGAAACGCCGGCAGAAATACGTGCCGCCAGGATAATGGGGGCAGACGCTGTGGGTATGTCCATCGTACCCGAAGTAATATTGGCTCGTCATGCCGGATTAAATGTTGCGGCTCTGTCCGTCATTACCAATATGGCCGCCGGGATGGACAATGAAGTGCTGAGCCACAAGCAAACTATGGAAAATGCCAACATAGGCGTGAAAGACTTGAAATCACTGCTTGTGGGTTTTTTGGAATCGTATTCCTGACTTTTTAAATAAAAACCTCGAAGCCGGTGATTGCTAATTTTGTTAAGTTGATTGATTAAAATTAGAGGGCATAAGAAATGAAAAGACTACTATTCTATCCAATTTTGTTTTCAATCGTCTTTTGTCAGGAATATAAACCGGACAATGCTGCGTATTATTATTCACAAATGAAGTTATTTCCATTCCCTTCCAAGTTTACAGATGATATTGAGCATGGTAAAATTGAATTACCTAATAGTGAAGTATCTGAATATTTGAAAAAAAATGAAGATAAATTTCCAATATTAGAAAAAGCGCTATTACTAGACACATGTTTTTTCAATAAATCAAAAGATAAATATTTTAGCATATTTGATGATTTACGACCACTATATAATGCCGGTACTTTTTTGTATTTAAGCGCTCTAAATGCTTTTGTAGATACTAAAATCGATACTGTTATTAAACGATATCAACAAATGACAAAAATTCTACAGCATGGTTATCAAAATCAAGGTAATATAATAATGTGGAAGTCAGTTGAACTGTTAATGATTGATGATTTAACTCAATTAATTAATAAAGTTATAGAAAATGAAGCAACAACATCCCAGCAATTGCAAGAACTGTTAAATATTTCAATTAATGCAAAAAAACTAGATGGTGGTTTAGGTGAATGGGTAAAGTATAAAAGAGTAGAAGATGTTGATACTTTTGCAGCCATAATTGAGGATGATAAAGAAAAGTTAATTTCTCAATTAATTGACAGTTCTATAAATGTATCAGATGAGACGAAAAATAAATTAACTGAAATGTATTATGACCGGTTAGTTACAAATTATAGAAAAGAGTATAATAAGTATTTAGATGCTCTTTTAAAATATTGTAATAATAATCAGTCGTTAGATTATGAGAAAAATGATTTTGATTTTTCTTTTATAACAGATATTAAACTTTCTATTAATGACGTAATGTTATTAACTGGAGAAAATCCGGATCATTATATTCAAAAATCCTATTTTGATGACATGACGAAAATAGCAGCTTCATTATTAGTTGGACTAACAGTTTCGATGGACACCCAAATGGTAGAAAGATATTATATTACAAGAGCATCTTGGGATATTTCAATTATTGGGCTTGCAATTAAACTATTTGAAAAAAAACATAAGCGATGGCCATTTGCTCTAAATAAAAAAGAATTCCAGAACTTAAAATTTTTAAATAAAGATCCCTGGAACTCATTCCGACCATATAAAATTTTAAAAAGAGACGACAATTTGTATATATATAGTTTAGGCCCTGATAGGAAAAATAATAAAGCAAAAAAACAAGTAGATTACATCATATATGAAATAGATCCTGATAAAGAAGGCGACATTTTCATTGAACTCCAACCATTTCACTAAATCATGATAGAAACAACCATAAAAAAAGGTCAGGAATACGAATTAACCATTGAATCTTTGGCATACGGCGGAAAAGGTATTGCTAAAGTAAATGGGTTTGTAGTCTTTGTCAAAAATGCCATCCCGGGGCAAAAAGTCCGGGCACTCATTTACCGGAAACGAAAAGGGTATGCTGAAGCACGTCCATTAGAAGTTTTAGAAGAGTCATCTTTCAAAACAGACGCCTCTTGCGAACATTTTGCTTTCTGTGGCGGCTGTACCTTTCAACAACTGGATTATGAAGAACAACTCAATCAAAAACGTCAGCAGGTTGAGGACTTATTTATAAGACAGGCCGGAATAGTAAATTTCAAAATTGATGACGTAATCGGTGCCGATGAAATCTATCATTACCGCAATAAAATGGAATTTTCTTTTTCCAACAGAAGGTGGGTTTTACCGGGCGAAGCGGAAGATGCATATAAAGATTTTGCGCTGGGACTCCATGTACCGCGGCGCTACGATAAAATATTGGATATTAATCAATGCTTTATCCAACCGGAACTGGGCAGTGATATTTTGAACGCAGTTAAATCAACAGCACAAGAATTAAAACTCAAACCTTACGATGTAAAAACACATAATGGTTTTCTTCGCCACTTGGTTTTGCGCTTTGGCCACAATACCGGTGATGTAATGGTAAACCTGGTCACCAGTTATGAAAACCCCGAACTGATTCAACCGCTGGCAGATGATATTCATGAACAATTTCCGCAGGTAACCACGATTATCAATAACATTAATACTAAAAAAGCAGATATTGCTTTTGGTGAATATGAAACACTCCTTTATGGAGAACCCACTATTACAGAAAAAATCGGTAATCTGACATTTGAGATTTCTGCAAATTCTTTCTTCCAGACCAATACTCACCAAGGCGAAAAACTGTATAAAGCAGCGTTGACCGGTGCAAATCTCACAGGGGAAGAAATTGTATACGATCTTTACTGCGGGACGGGGTCCATTTCATTATTATTAGCTCAAAAGTCAAAAGAAGTTCATGGGTTTGAACTCATAACATCATCCATAGAGGATGCCACGCGCAATGCCATTTCCAATGGAATAACCAATGTATATTTTCACAAGGCAAACCTGGATTTCTTTTTTAAGAAAGGAAAAAATAGAAACGATTTACCTGATCCTCATGTGATAGTGATTGATCCGCCCCGGGCTGGGATGCATAAAGATGTTGTCAGTGCATTGCCAAAATTCGGAGCGAAGCGGTTAGTGTATATTTCCTGTAATCCCACCACGCAGTCTCGTGATATTGCACTATTACTTGAAGAGGGTTACACACTTAAAAAACTTACAATGGTGGATATGTTTCCCCATACACCTCATATTGAGACGGTGGGTATTTTGGAAAAGAGTGAATAATATTACTCAGGCATATCCGCCTGCGGAACGGACAAGTGTTAATCGTATGATATTTAATATTATTTCCAATTTAAATAACCCCATTTTCCTGCCCCATTCTTTGAAGTCTTCCCAGCCTTTGAAGTCTTCCCCATGCCTATGCAGTCGCAACCTACGTTCCTTCGGTAGGCTTGCGGCAGACAGGGATTTAGATGGGGATTTAGTCATTGGGGGGAGATGGTCAAAGGATTCCATACAAAAATCCTTCGCGTCAGTGTAAGCTGGGGGTTTCAAAATACCTAAAGGCCCCCTACACTATATTTCAAATGGGGCGGGCGACTAACCAGTTGCCGGTTTAATAATATTAAATGAAGAATAAAGCTCACTTGCAAAATTATTCGAATTTCAGGCTGTAGGCGTCCCCGTGCTAAAGTCAGGGAAAAGGACCTTTTACCAACCTGGAGAAGGTGGGATGTGAAATTTGTAATTTACTAATATACCTTTTTACCACCTTCAAGGTAATTTATGTTTTAAATATTGAATCAAGAATTTTCCGGAACCTGCGGCTGACAAGTAATCATCCAATCAATCGTACTAAATTCCACCACGTATTAAATAATTACGTTTTACATAATTATGTTATTGTTTTATTCAACGCTTATTTCTTTATTATAACTGACTTAAATTTTTTGTTATGCGGCGTTGGTTTAAATTACTAATTCGTAACAGTTTTTTCCAGGTCGGCCTGGGTATTTTTGTGGTCATGATTCTGGGGGGGCTGATTTTGCGAACCTTGGAAACAGGAAAAATTACAGAAGGGGAAAATCCTTTCTGGTGGGCTATTGTTACCATGACAACGGTTGGCTATGGGGATTTTGCTCCTTCAACACCTGAAGGCCGCATTTTTGCTGTACTGGTTATGTTTGCGGGTATTTCGTTTACAGCCATGTTTACAGCGGTCATATCATCCATTTTTGTTGCAAAAAGAATTCGAGAGGAAAAAGGTTTGGAAAAAGTGAACGTAAATGATCATATCATTCTTTGCGGGTGGAATAGGAATGCTGACAAAGTCATCGATTCCATCCAGTATTTATCTGAAAAAAGTGGAAAAGATCTGGTCCTTATCAACGATCTTGATGAAGAAGAAATAGCCCGCCTTAAAACACGCTATCGGGATATACACCTGCATTTTGTCGCCGGTGATTATACCAATGAAAAAATTCTGGAAAAAGCCAGTCTGAGTGAGGCGGAAACAGTTGTCATTATCCCGAATGAATTAAATGACTCAGCTCAAAATCCTGATGAGAAAACTATTCTCGCTACATTAACAATTAAGGGATTGGAACCGAATATCCGCTTGATTGCATATCTTTATAGTCGTGATAACTTGACACATATCAGATCGGAAGAGCACACGTCTGAACTCCAGTCACATTCCTTTATCTCGTATGCCGTCTTCTGCTTGACAAAAAAAAAATAATGCTATCCTAAATCTTTTCGATCTACT
>CAJVYU010000102.1 GCA_913009735.1 uncultured Fidelibacterota bacterium | reverse complement strand
AATGATCACTTAATGGAAAAGCAGGCCTAAAAAAAATTATACAAGAAATAATAGGCGGAACGACCAGTTTAACTTTTGTTGAGATCCTCATTATTTTCCACTATCTACTGAGTCTTTAACTGTAAGGTGCTTGAAATTCTCGTTAAACCCAATATCGTAATTAGATTAGCGGGTTTACTTGTTAATAAGCAAAGAGATTTTAACCGAAAATACACGTATAATGACTACTTTTTGGTGCTAGTTTTAATAATAACCGTATTTTAATTTTTTCTTCCATTATATTAAATTACGCTGTTATATACCCCGAGCGGAACGAAGTGAAGTGAAGTGAGAGTGCAGCGTGGCTTGAGTTAAACCGGAGGCTCATAGATCTATGATACATAAAGAATAGATAATGAGGAGATTTTGATTTGTAAACATTGAAAGACCTAACGTATGCTTTCATATTCTACTTGTGATCCTATTTTAGAGAATACTATTTGCCATAATTGATTCTTGCATGCCCTGAAAGCTCCTGCGCTACTTAAGAGGTAGTAGTTCCACATTCTATAGAACCGTTCATCGTAATAAATTTTGATTTTATCCCAGTTCTCATTAAAATTTTTATGCCAAGCCATTAGGGTTTTATCATAATGTGTTCCAAAGTTATGCCAATCTTTAAGCTTAAATATACCTTCAGCTGCATTGGTAATTTGATTTGCTGAAGGAAGCATCGCATTTGGGAAAATATATTTGTCAATCCAGGGATCATTAACTTTCGCAGATTCATTCCCTCCGATGGTGTGTAATAAGAACAGGCCGTCATCTTTCAAACAATGGTCAACAACCTTCATGAATCTCCTGTAATTTTTATAGCCTACATGTTCAAACATGCCGACTGAAACAACACAATCAAACTTACCCTTAATGTCTCTATAATCCTGAAGGCATATTTCGATATCAAAACCCGCACAAAGCTTTCTCGCTAACCCTACTTGTTCCTTCGAAATTGTGATGCCTATTACTTTAACTTGATATTTCTCCGCTGCAAATTTTGCCAAACTTCCCCAACCACAGCCAATATCTATAATAGTTAAGCCCGGTTTCAACTTCAGCTTTCTACAAATCAGGTCTAACTTGGTCTCTTGGGCTTCATCCAGGGTTTTTGCATCCTTCCAATAACCACAGCTATAATTCATTCTTTCATCAAGCATATTTATAAAGAGGTCATTGCCCATATCATAATGCCGCTCTCCAACCACGTGGGCTTTTGATTTTCTTTGCTGATTTATTATTCTGGCTTTGATCGTATTCCATACATAACGTTTTGTAGACTCGAATTTTGTATCTAATTCTAATCTTAAAAGTCTATCAATAAATTGATCAAGCGCCTCACATTCCCACCATCCATCCATATATGATTCGCCTAAAGCGAGGGATCCACCTGCTAAAATTTTTGGATAGAAATCTTGATTATTTACTTGAATATCCCAAGGTCTTTTTCCGTCAATTTTAACATCTGCATAACCAAGAAGATCTTGTACTGTTTGTTTTATCCTTTTTATTGCCATTTTGTAATTAGAAATTTACTTTATATGACGTTATCAAATAATAAATTGTCCGACTGAGAACTGGTCCGTTTTATTTTTAGATTCCGGATTTATTTCACTTAACGTTTGGCAATCTGATCCGTTCTTTTATCCTGTTAATTGTTGTCTTTTAATCCTTTATCATGTTTTAAAAACCAATCATATAATTCCTGTTCTGGATAAACTAACCATTGGATCCAATGACCAATATTTGGTTCAACTGTGAATTTTAAATCTTTATTTATGCCTTCCAGTCTTTTAATAATTCTTTCGGTTTCTTCAAATGGAACCACATTGTCAATTTTACCATGGAAAGCCCATACAGGAACATCAACTAATTTTTTAATATTATTATCGATAAAATCAATATGGCTTGTTGCGCCAGCTATTGGTGCTATTGCTGCGAATCTTTCAGGGAATTTTGCTGCAAGATACCAAGTACCAGAACCACCCAAACTAACACCCGTTAAATAAACTCTATTCGTATCAATTCTATATTTCGTGGTTAACTCGTTATAAAAGTTCTCAAACCAATCATCACTTGACCACCACATATATTTAGGACATTGAGGTGACGCAATAATAAAAGGAAATTCTCTTCCTCTAAAAATTTGGTCAGGTATACCATATGTATATAGTTTATTCAAATCAGTCCCTCGCATCGAACCACCATGTAAATAAATTATCAATGGCCATCTTTTTGTTGTATCAACATTATAATCAGTCGGAAGATATGACAAATAGTGATATTTGACATTCTTCGGATTTAGATTTAATCCATGCTCGAATATCAAATCAAACTGCAATTCGCCCTTTTCAGTCCAATATTTAGCATTTCCATGTAATTGACCATCTACCCAATTATCCTCTTCAATCATTTGTCCATTCTCTGCCCATCTATGGCTTAGCCCTGTACGTAATCCGTTTTTATAATTTCCAATAAATTTAATCTTTCCATTTTCAAACCACTCTTGATATCGTCCCTGTTTTTTATTGGTTCTATAGTCACACCAAAAAGATTCTTTAATATTTTTATCGAATTTACTGTATGTCCCTTGCATCTGAATCTGGCCGTTTTCAAAATAGTCTTGGACATTATACAAGTTAGCGTTTTTATTAAATTCAATAATTCTTTTATAGATTATTGTATCATATTTTGAAATTGCATAATGCAAAAAATACGTTTCAATCTCTTGAGCTTTTAAAAATCCCGACAAAATCATGAACGATATAAATATGCTTCCGTGCTTCAAAGATAGAAGCAGGCTATAAACACTTATGGCGTTTTTATTCATCATATTTACTTAAAAGCAAAATTTGATCAGGCGTAATGTCAATTAATTCTTGACTTCGATACCACCAAACAAAACTATCCCATTCAGATTAACTGATGTTATTTTATCATCTTTACTAGAACTTGTCTTATTGGATATTCCTCCAAAAATCGATGTACCTGACGTCACGACACTCCAGTCTTCCGGAACTCTAATGTCAATTCCCCCAAAAATCGTAGTAAATGAAAAATTGCATCCATCCGGGTCGGCTTTGGCTTTTGTTAAATCAATATCAAGTCCACCGAATAGTACGAACGCTTCGCCACCTTTAAAGTTTTTAGAATGTATCCGGTGATCGCTACCGTTAAAAATGCCATATAGATTAAAATACTCATCTTCAGACTGCCTAATTATCTTTTTTGTAAATGACTGATTACTACGAGAACGTAAAATTATCTGAATACCAACTCCAATTAGAATTAATGGCCAGAAGCGCCAGATTCTGTCAAAGTTTACTATTCCCAGCGTCGCAGAGAGAAATATAGTCCCAAGAACAATTAATAATAATCCACCAGATTGACGATCTCTCCGAAATTTTGATAACCCAACGAGGATTAATATTATTGGCCACCATTCCCGCATGAAATGACCAAAATCCATCACATCAAGTGAATCTAGTAGAAAAATTCCTCCTATTGCTATCAGAAGGAATCCGCCAATTGAATGGCCGGTGGTTGGTTTGTGTATATTAGTCATCTCTGTTACTCCTTTTCAAATTTCATGTAGAGTTCGTAAACCAATCAAAAGTCCAGCCAGTTTAGATTCTTTTTCAATTTAATTACTCTTCGAATCTGTTTATCGTTGTGTTCAATAATTCGTTCAAAATCATTGGTCTTCAGACGTAAAAGTTGAAGCAGGTAAACCCTCCAGATTGAACAAACTAGCAACACTATTGTCTCTCCAGGCGTATCTGACAAATTCAGGAGAAGTAACCGAAGGATTGGACACTTCTACTTTATTGTCCACAATCTTGGCTGCAGCAGAAACATAATTTTTGTCACTTCCGGCAATCTCAAATCCTGATAGCCCTTTGTTTGTTGCAATTAATCCGCTTCCAACATGGTCAAACTCAACAATTAATTTATTACCCGATTTTTTCACCTGCTTATACAATGGGCCTGAAGCAATCAGATCTTTTCTATAATCATTGGCAAGCGCTAGTCCCGCCAACCGCTTACCTACATCTTGCTTGTTTGCAGGGTGTATGTTTGTTGGATTTCCTATATCTAAAGTCACTACCATACCCGTCTTGGCAGTCTTCAACGAATAACGTTGAGCATCTCTCAATTTTTGGGATACTTGCTCTGCAGGATTAGGATTATAAATAAACGGTGCTATCTGGACAAAGTAGAATGGAAAATCATATCTCCACTGTTTTCGCCAATCTTCGATCATGGCCGGAAACAGCCGCCTATATTGCTCATCTCTACCGACATTTGACTCACCCTGGTACCATATTGCTCCTCTGATTGTATAAGGAACAAGCGGGTGTATCATGCCATTGAAAAGAACACTAGGAAGGTTGGGGTGAAATCGAAACACATTAGGTCGTTCTGAAATACCAGTTTGCAGATCGTAGACATAAAACTCACCCATGAAGATTTCTGCAATCAATTGATATTTCCAACTGCCCTCAATTGAAATAATATCACCTGCGCTGGTGGATAATGTCATAGGTCCACTAACAACACCAGGACCACCTGTATCAATGGCTCGAATAGCAATTGTATTGCTTCCTTGTAAGAGTAGAGATTTAGGAATAGTCATTTCCCTGGGAATGTTCCAAAATCCTGTCCCGGCAAGTCCCCCGATTTTTTGTCCGTTAACATAGGTTGCGTCCATATCGTCAATTGCACCGATATTAAGCACATAATCGGATGCTGTATTTTCAATAGTAAAGGTCTTTCTGAACCACACAGCCCCGTCAAATTCTCTTGAGGCCAGTTGATCAAATCTTCCAGGAAGTTCGATAGTACCCCACTGTGAATCATCGAAATCGGCTTCAGCGGCTTTGCGATCGGAGAAACTTATGTTTTGCCATTCTTCGTTAGTTCCGGGAACTTGAATTGTGGGCCATTGGTGAAACCAATCCTCTGTTATTTTTCGCTTATCCGAACCTTTCATATCGTCTATAATTTCATCAAAGTCTCCCAGCATTCTAAGTTGTTCTTCACTTGTCCAGGCTTCCGCAACTGTACCTCCCCAACTTGAATGGATTATTCCAACCGGCACGTCGAGTTCCTTGCGGAGTCTGCGGGCAAAGAAAAAAGCCGTGGCACTGAAATCTCCAGCGGTTTCAGGAGTTGATAATATCCATTTACCGGACACAGTATCCAAAGGTGTTTCTGAGAGGTTTCTGGCTACCGTTAACATTCTGATTTGTGGATAATTCGCTTCAGCTATTTCCTGGTCTGAATTCAGAATAAGGTCATTGGGTGGCCAACCTCTTAAAGGCATTTCCATATTGGATTGGCCTGAAGCGAGCCAAACCTCTCCAACCTGCACATCATTGAGGACAATCGTGCTGTCTCTGGTTTCTATTTTAACTGAGTAAGGACCACCTGCAACAGGGGTTACCAATTTTAGTTTCCACTTCCCATTACTATCTGCTTTGGTTGAAATTTCTTCTCCCCAACTGGCGAAAATGATTACTTCGTACCCCGGCGTATATTCACCCCAAAAGGCTACTTCTTGCTGTTGTTGAAGCACCATATGATCCGAAAATAGTTGGGTAATCTTCAACTCTTTCGTTTGACTTGGTAGTGATGAAAAAAACAAATAAGCTGAGAGCTACTGCAATGAAATATGAGTGTGTTTTCATAATTTTATTTATTTGAGGTTAACGTTAGATATATGAAAAGTAGGCGATTGCATGGCAATTCAGTATCAAGTTGCACAAAGATTGAAGCGAGCTACAATCCTTAGAATTACTAATGTTCCGCTTATTTTTTAAATACATTGTTGTGGAGCGTATGTTAGTCATATCAATATAATTCAATATATCATTATAGCCATTATCTATTTACGCTAAATGAAAACACATCTGTCCAAAACGTTTGTAAAAATGAAATAATTACCCCGTCATTTATGGCGGGGATACGGATATACAAACAAAAAGGGGATTCCCGCCTTCCCCATTTGAAAAATATTAAGAGGTGGCGGACAGGTATCCCTGAATATAACAAATCACATTATTGGGCTGAAGCCCGCGCCGGTTGGTTTTTAACATACCCCCGCCATAAATGACGGGGTAAATTAAAATTCTTTGATAATGTTTTAGATTGTGCACACAAAATAACAACAGTTAGTATTCTTAAGTTCATTTTGCGGGATTGATTCTTTAACAAGTGGAAAACTCTGGTCAAAACCGTCCTCGATCCTCAAGAAAAATAAACTTCTTTATCAAAAATATGTGAAAACTAATTTATTTTGGACAGCACTGAAATGAAAATAATCCGGCATTATCGATTTTTAATAACCTAATCAAAAGCATGTATCACATATTTTTTTAAGAATCTTAAATGAAGATCTTTTTGTTAGTTAATTGCTTCCCGTGAAACCTGACCCATGGTAGATTACTTTATCATCCCTGTTATTATTGAAACCAACTTCTTGTACTTACCCTTCTCGCAGAAATTACAACCTTTACAACCTTGAGAAGGTGGGATGTGAAATTTGTGATTTACTAATATACCTTTTTACAACCTTCTCAAGGTAATTTAAGTTAAATATTGAATCAAGAATTTTCCGGAACCTGTGGATAAGAAAAAGAAATATCAATCTTTACGGAAGTTCTTGTTTTGTAAATGCAATATATTTGAAAAAGAACCTCCCGGTTTTCCTTTAGCTTCTGCAAAGTTTATTTTGTAAGCCAAGGCCGACTTCCTGCCGTACTGTCGCTCCGGCGGGAATCAATTATCTCATCAACGAGTTGCGCATTTTCTTAGGTAGTTTGGAAAAAACCAGGTCATACGAATCATCCACTAATTGATAAAGTAATTCGCCTGGCAATGTTTGATCAAGCGTCACGGTGTTCCAATGCTCTTTGTTCATATGGTATCCCGGCTAGATTGTATCGTAAAGTTATATTGAATTGTGTCTGTTTTACTTATCAGTACTTGTTAGATAACTTTTTTGTTCTTACTGAAAATATATATGTTCAATTAAAATTTTGATGCCAATCCCAAATAAAACCAGTCCGCCAAAAATTTCAACGGATTTCCCAATATTTTTTCCAAAATATTTTCCTAACCGTAATCCAATTAATGAAAAACCGAATGTAATTACTCCAATAATCAAAATGGGAGTTACGATGGACAAATTCAATAATGCGAAACTAATTCCTATTGCAAAAGCATCAATGCTCGTTGCAAAAGACTGCCCTATTAATGTTAAATAATTTAATTCCGATCCCTCTGTATTATCATTTTTATTAATCCCTTCATAAATCATTTTTATTCCAATAAATGACAAAAGTATGAACGCAATCCAGTGGTCAAATTCTTTAATATACTTTTCGATTCCAATACCGGCAAACCATCCAATTAATGGCATCAAAGCTTGAAATATGGCAAGGGAAAAAGATATTATGAGATTTTTCTTAAGGTTTAATTCCCTAATTGTAAGATCATTAGTTATGGAAACAGCAAACGAATCCATGGATAGACCAATTGCTATTAATATTATTGAAATAATGTCCATTTTAAAGTTTTTCTAATATTGCCTAACAACGGCGTTGGTGACCTGTTATTATGGTTCTTGATTTGATGAATATGATATAAATGCAGTCATGGGTAAAGAAAATTCAAAACGGGCGTATTATACATTTAGACAAAATCATTTATATTAGCAACGAATCACGCGATTTCTTCGGAAGTTTGGAAAAGACCAAGTGATACGAATCATCCACTAATTGATAAAATAATTCGTCCGGCAATGTTTTATCGAGTGTAATGGTGTTCCAGTGTTCCTTGTTCATATGGTATCCCGGTTGGATTGCATCGTACAGACTGCGTTGAATTTGGGCGTCAGCAGGATCACATTTGAGGGTAATTTTACAGGGGTCGGAATCTCTGGGCACCAAGGCAAACATTTTACCTCCTACCTTTGCCACCATGGGATCAGGGCCAAAAGGGTATGTTTCCGCACACCCCGGTTTTGATAATAAATAAATTCGTATTTGTTGAAAATCCATTGTTTTCTCTATAGAGTCAAACTGAATTGGATTCGGGAACCCAACTGACTTTGTATTCAGTCAGGTCATTCGGTAGAGTAATCTGTGGTGTATTAATATGCCATTTACCGGACATCTCCATCTCGTTCAGTGTTTGTTCAAAATGACACATGGCAATACCCATGTCAATCCGCTGCAGATCCGCTTTATCAGTCATTTTCAGAATCGCTTGATCCTGATACCCTTCGGTACGCTGCAGGAAGAAATGCCATCCATGGGAATTTTTTACAATTCTCCACGGTTGTCTATTTGATGCTGATGGAGCCAGTCGTAACATCTCCAGGGGCGTTGAAAATGCACCGGCTTCTTCTTTTATTAACGGAGTTGAAAAGTCTTCAAGGAAAAACAATTTATCCCAGGATCTTCGCCGGGTTGCTTTTACAAACCCCCGGATGACATAATCGGCAACTCCCCGCTTTTCTGCAGGATACCCAATAGCAATAACAGCAGGGAGAATTTCATCCTCCTTCAATGAGATCATTTTTCTGAAAACACTTTTTCTGAACGTCCCTCCCATCCAGCAGGTACCCAGCCCCAATGATGTTGCTTTCAGGATTATTTTCTCCAGTACATAGCCGAACTCTTCCAACTCCAACCCATCAATGGATTGCGTCATAGCCCCGACAAGGAATTCATCCGTGCCTTTGATAAAACCATACGTATTCAATCTTCTCAGGATCGCTAATCCGGATTTGATTGTACCAATCTGGAAACGTAGCTTGGCGCCGAAAGTCCCTGTGTGATGATCCATTATAAACTGAAGCAATTCAGATTTATGCCCGGCAGAAATAGGCGTGTTTTGAAAGGTCCTGCACGAATATCTGGATTGGATAGAATTGACGACTGCATAATTATTCAAATGTGCCATTATTATTACTTTTTTTCCTTTAAAGGTCTTCCCACAGCAATCACATTTCCATCCGGATCGCTATAGTATGCGGCTTCATCACCCCAACTGCGTTCGGCTAATGGTGACAACGTCCTGGCGCCATGTGTTTCCAGTCGCTGAATAACTTCTTCAAGACCCTGAGTGTGAAAATAGAATTCCGTAGCTGTTATTGAACCATCCGGCACCATGATAGGCTGCTGACCCGGATTTATGGCAAAGGATTCTTTTTTATACAACATAAAATGGTTTTTATCAGGAAGTTCAAAAATAGTAACGGCTTCCTCTTGCAGGAACAATTTCCATTGGAAGATTTCGGAATAGAACTGTGTTGATCGTTCCAGATCCGAAACGGCGATTATAGTACTTACAAAATGAATTTCTGATTGAGTTTTGGATTCATTCAAGTCGGCAACCTGTCAAGTATAATATTGGAAGCGTTATTTTTCCTGTACGGGGTAACGAAGAATTGTCTTGTATTTTTTCGGATTTCCTTTGAAAAACATTCCCGGACCTTTAAGATATTCCTCCTCATGCGCTCCGGCTATCTCATAGCCACTTTTGTCAATAAAGTTTATGAGTTTTACCATATTAGCATGTTCAGTTGAATATGAACCGATATGAAGAATTTCAGCGACTTCACCGTATTCCCAATTATCTATTTTAAGTTGAGGATATTTCTCTAATATATCATCCGGCAATTCGGTAACTGAATCTGAAATAGGAAGACCAAAAATTCCAATCCATTCATCTCTTGGTGTATCAGCTGTTATAGGCCACCTGGCAATTGGCGGAGATGAATTCATTTTGTGGTCCTTTTTTAGCTTATAGAAAGCTGAGTACAATGCTCCGATGGCGATTTCCGCAGTTTCATTGGGATCGCCTGTTATTTCATAAGTCAACATTTTTTGTGAAGATTTAGTAACGATTTGCGGTTTAACCAATGAGTCATAATGCGATAAATCCGGTCCGCAACCCATCAGGGAAATTATGATTAATCCAAGTATTGATTTACTTTTCATTATTATTTCCTTTCTAACCGGATAAAATTAGTAAAAACATAGTAAAAAAGATAGCTCTGTCAAACTGCTCTCGTTTTATAATTCATCGTTTTGTAAAGGCATTTAGAGCCATTTTGTCAAATATAGGAAACGAATATTCCTGTTCAAATAAATTCTATATTATGTGTTCTTTTTCCGGATATCAGCCCGTTAACCGGGCGAGTCCAGCGCCTCGATATTCTTAAATTTTTTCATAACCTCATGCAATCTGAAAGATTGAATAATAAACGTTTCCAATCTCGCTTCGATTACCTGTGGAAATGGATTCCCGTCACTTTCAATGGAAAGAAACGGTAAATGGGGGATATCATTCATGACAGCCTTTGTCATATCATCTTTTCTATATTTAAGAATTTGATCTTTTCCCATTTTCAAGTTTAGAATAGATTCGCTTAGTCGATTAGGCATACAGCCAAATGGCCCAATTGCTAAAGCTCCACAAAATTCTTTTCCAACTTCTGCCATTGGTCCCCCCACCGTTATTATCGCTTCTCCGGGTAACTTGGGAGAAATATATTTTTTTGATGCATCGATAATGCGGTCAATGTCTATCAATCGCTTAATATACCAGCCGGATTTTTCCATAATATTTTTAATTGACCTTTCAGAACGAACCATAATACTATTTTTGATTTTAGTCCTTATTCGTTCTGATAAAGTAATATCATTAATTAAATAATTATTATAAACCGACCAATCCACATAATGCAGCCATTCATGCAATGGTGCTACATGAGAAATAATACCGCTCTCCGCAAGCCTCTCAGGCAGCCATCGTCGTGAAATCCCGTCTTTCCTGACGTATATTTCTCCAACAATCAACACTTGGGGTAATGCCTCTAAATGTGCATTTTGTTCAATGTCTTTTAAATCATTAGCGGCTTTTTCAATCGCGGTATAAAATGTATTTTTTCCTCCCTCAATTCCTTTCAGAACCTGCCCCCATATTTTTTGGAGTTTTTCCAGGGCTTTTTCGGGGTATTTGGCATTAACGATCATGGCATGATAAATATCTTCAAAAATATCCGAAATAATCACAGAATTCCATATTAATGAGGTTAATTTATTTCCGAACCCCCCATATCCATCCTTACTTGATGTGGATAAAAAAGTAACGTTTCTAAAGGTCTGTTTCCCGATCAGATCATGCATAAAATCCTGATACTGGCCAAAGCGACAGGGTCCGTCTGCAGTAGGATAAAAGAATACTGTTATTTCGTTTTTAGGACAGATCGGAAGAGCGTCGTGTAGGGAAAGAGTGTAGATCTCGGTGGTCGCCGTATCATTAAAAAAAAAAAAAAAAAAAAACATGAGAGA
>CAJVYU010000101.1 GCA_913009735.1 uncultured Fidelibacterota bacterium | reverse complement strand
TCAATAAATGTAAACAAAAATCACATTTATCGGCTTTCTTGTCTTTCCACACATATCGTGCATCGTAGGGGCATGCAGTTACACAGTAGTCACAGCCTATGCATTTTTCTTTATCTATAAGAACGAGGCCATCCTTCCGCTTAAAGGTGGCACCCGGAACAGGACAAGCTTTAACGCAAGGCGGATTGTCACACTGATTACAAAGTACAGGAAGAAAACGCCACGTGACGTCCGGATATCTACCATCCTGACGGAGTTTTACCGTGGATCGGAAATTACTAATAGGCACATCGTTTTCTTGTTTGCAAGCAACTTGACAGGCATAACAACCGACGCACTTCCTCAGATCAATAACAAAAACATATTTTTTTGACATGATTTTATCTCACCTCCTTTTTGTAGGCGTCACCGGCTTTCATTTTTTTATCTCCGTACCATGGTTTATCGCCGGAACTGTGACAATTCAGACATACTTTTCGATTCACTCTGCTCAAGGCACTTGTAGGGGAAATCATTAGATTGCCGAACTTTTTTACAATGTACCACGCATCTTTGTACTTTTTACCTTTTTTGCCTTTAAGACTTTTCATTGTAGGATTTAATTCTTTAGTTGCGGTATGGCAGTGTGTGCAATCCAGTCCTACTTCTTTCGTGTGAATCTTGTGGTAGGATTTGATACTTTTTGTACCTGACATAGATTGTGCATAACCTGTTGTAATCCCAAAACCGAAAAGCCCAATGAACAAAACCAAGGTAGATAAAACAGAATAGCTTAAAATATGTTTATATCCTTTTTTAATTGTTGCCAAGTTCATCCTCCAGTTTTTGATTAAATTAGTGATAAATGTTTATCTATAAATAGTTCAATTAAATATGGGAATCTACTCTTGCCCCCAACCAGAGTGTCGAACTGCATACGACTGAAATGCAACCCTTTCTCGAATTGCTGATAACAACCCTTTTTCCTTTTTCTTTTCCTTTTGCATATTAATTACCTCCTAATTTTTTCTCGACAATAAATGTTTATTTTGTACCCCCACTACACATTTCTTTTTTACTCTGATATCAAACCGTTTTTCTAACCTTTTATGGTCTTCAGTTATTATCTGGTGAGAAATGTTAGATATAGTTTGAAGAAGACTGGTAATAAATAAATCTTCACTTTTGATTAGTGAAAAGTATTTGTACCGTCCGTCTTTACTCTCGTTAATCAGTCCGGCATTTTTCAATAATTTTAGGTGCTTTGAAACATTGTATTGGTTTACCTCTAAAGAATCAACTATCTCACACACACAGATGTACTCTTCGCTTAAAATAAGAAGACTAATAATACGCAACCGCGTCATATCACCGATCGCCTTAAATTTTTCAACGTATTGTTCTATGATAACACCTTATTGTATGTATCGTTGCTTAACTATGCATGCAATATTATAACTAAAAAGATATAAAGAAAAAGAGTATTTTTATCAGGAGTTTCCCCGAAAATCGAGTACCTTATTAACGGTTTTTTTATTCATTGGAGATATTTGAATAATATAACTTTCTTTGAAAAATCTCTTAGCCGAAACACCCACGTCCGCTAGTTATCGAATAAGGTGTAAGGCCGGGGTTGCTCGAATTTTTGTCGAGTCTAAAACTACAATATACAGAGTTAAATATTGGGATTACAACTAACGGTATCTTGGTCAATAAATATCTGGATAAATTGCAGAAAATTGGTATCAACCAGCTAAATTTCACCCTTGACAGTCTTAAGGAAAAATCCTTCAAATTCATTACCGTAAAATCCCTTCCGAAGAAAGTTATTAACAATATTGAACAGCCTTACTTGAGTGGTTTTGTTATAAAAATTAATATTGTTATGCTCCCCGGTATCAATGTGTGGGAAATTCCAGCATTTGTGGAATTAACCCGGGATAGGAATTGGATTATCCGCTTTATTGAACCTATGCCTTTTGATACTTATGTCAGTCAGTACCGAGCCCCCATTTAAGGCAGGGAAATTTTACACAGGATTCGTTTAGCGTATGAAATTGATTCTGTTCCGACCAAACAATGCGCTGTTGACCGACTTTATCAAGTGCCCGGATGCCGGGGAAAAATCGGTATCATCAATGGTTTCTCCCGGAGTTTCTGTCAGGGCTGATCACGAATTAGAGTATCCAGCCGGGGTTTATGTTGTCATTATATGGAATATTAAATCGATCTATGTCAATCGAAAACCAATTTTCCTTTTAACAAGCTATAACCATTTATAAAATTATACCTGATAACTATGCCTTCTTATCTTTCCATCCACTAAATATTCAACGTCCTCAGCAATATTGGTGCAATGGTCTGCAGCTCGCTCCAAATATCTGGAGATGGATAAAAGTTGCAACGAGGTGTCTATTCGTTCAGGTTCTTCTTCAATCATTGATTGAACGAGAGGAAACATTCCATTCAGCAAATCATCCACCTCATCATCAGATTCACATACTTCGCCAGCTCGTATAGTGTCCATATTCACAAGTGCATCCAGACTGTCTTTCAGCATATTTTGCACTATATTTGCCATGCGCGGAATGGTTTCCGGGATATTTATGGGAGGTTGGGAGGTTAAGTGGACTGCCCTTTCAGCAATATTCACTGCCAAATCTCCTATCCGTTCCAAGTCGTTATTTATTTTTAATACGGATATAATATAGCGAAGATCAATCGCAACGGGCTGATGCAAGGCAAGAATTTTTAAACACTCCTCTTCCAACTCCACTTCTTTATCATCAATAATAGAATCATCCTTAATGATAGTTTGAGCTTGTGTTGTATTCCGCTCTATAACTGCCTTGATACTATCCCGCAGACTTTCCTCAACCAATGTACCAATAATCATAATATTCTTTTTTAATTTTTCAATTTCACGTTGTAGATGTTGATTCATATTTTTCCCTTTCTATTCTAACCAAAGCGACCCGTTATATAATCTTCTGTTTGCTGTTTTATTGGCGTTGTAAATATCTTATTGGTTTTGTCAAACTCTACCAAGTGTCCCTCATAAAAAAACGCAGTGTAATTTGATACACGCGCAGCCTGCTGCATATTATGTGTCACAATCACAATCGTGTAGTTTTTTTGTAATTCACTAATTAAATTTTCTATCCTGGTGGTGGATTTAGGATCCAACGCTGATGCCGGTTCATCCATTAGCAATATATCCGGTTCTACGGCCAAGGCTCTGGCGATACATAATCTTTGTTGCTGTCCCCCGGAAAGGTTTGTTGCGTTTTTGTTTAACCGGTCTTTTACTTCTTCCCAAAGAGCGGCAGCTTTTAAACTATTTTCCACGATTTCCTGGAGTTGAGTGCGTTCTTTAATCCCATGGATTTTCGGGCCGTAGGCGACATTTTCAAATATCGATTTTGGAAATGGATTAGATTTCTGAAATACCATTCCAACTTTCTTTCGCAATTCCGCAGAACTGTTATTATTCTGATAAATACTTTCCCCGTCAATCATAACTTCGCCGGTATGATTGGTACCGTCTATGATATCATTCATCCGGTTGAACATTCGCAAAAAAGTTGATTTCCCACAACCTGACGGTCCGATCAGTGCAGTCACTCGTTTTTCCGGAATCGCTATGGACACATCAAACAACGCCTGTGTGTTACCATAATAAAAATTTACTGCACGCATTTCCATCTTTACGTTTGTTCTTACCATTGAATTTTTTTCCTGAATCGATTGCGGAGGATAATCGCAGATAAATTAAAAAGAATCACCAACAGTAATAAAACCAGCGCGGTACCGTATTGCATTGGTAAAACCTTTTCTGCTTCCGGGTGCTGCGTTGCAAGTACATAAAGATGATAGGGTAAAGCCATAACCTGGTCGAATATGGAACGCGGTAATTTCGGTAGATAAAATGCAGCTACCGTTAACAGGATAGGTGCTGTTTCACCGGCTGCCCGACCAATCCCAAGGATCGAACCGGTGAACATCCCCGGCAAAGCATATGGTAATACATTCCTTGCAATGGTCTGCCATTTGCTGGCGCCCAGAGCTAAACTTCCTTCTCGCAAAGTTACCGGAACTGCCCGCAACGCTTCTTCACTGGAAACGATAATGGTTGGAAGGATCATAAATGCCAAGGTCAGACTTCCGGAAAGAATGGAAGCACCAAATCCGAAGAATAACACGAATAACCCTAAACCAAAAAGTCCGAACACAATGGATGGCACACCGGCCAGAGTACTGATTGCGAGACCTATTATTTCCTTGAATCGCCCTTGTTTTGCATATTCAGTTAAATAGATAGCGCTGGTCATTCCCAAAGGAAGGGCAACGGAAATAGCTCCGGTTACCAGACAGATCGTCCCGACAATTGCCGGTAAAATTCCGCCTTCTGCGCCACTTCTGCGAGGAAAACCACTAATAAATTCCCAACTCAGCGTCGGGAGGCCTTTTATAAAAATATCGATAATAATATAACCCACGATAGCAACAACTATATAAGTGACTAACCGGATTAAACTAATCAAGAAATACTCCGTTACTTTTTTGTTTCTCATCCCATCCGGTAGCGAGTTAAGACTTTTTGTGCTATAAAGTTGAGACCAAAGGTAACTGACAGCAGTACTATTCCTACCCAGAACAAAGCCTGGTAATGATCACTTCCAAAAGCGACTTCACCCATTTCTGCGGCGATAGTGGCCGTCATTGTTCTGACAGATTCAAACGGATTAAACGTAATTTTTGCGGCATTCCCCGTCACCATGAGAACAACCATTGTTTCGCCTACCACCCGGCCGATCCCCAGCATGACAGCAGCAATTATTCCCGGTAACGCTGCCGGTACTACTACCTTGAAAATTGTCTGTAGACGACTGGCTCCCAGTGCCAGGGAGGCTTCCTTATATGATTTTGGAACACTCCGTATAGCATCCTCCGAAATTGAAATCACTGTGGGAATTGCCATCAGTGCCAACAGAATGGCTCCGGATAATGCAGTCAATCCTGTGTTGAGTTGAAATATTTTTTTCAGGACAGGACTTAATATTATTAATCCGAAAAAACCGATTACTACGGAAGGAATTCCGGCCATTATTTCTATAAATGGTTTTAAAAATGCCCGTTCTCTCCCTATAGCAATTTCGGCAATATACACAGCGCCAAGTACACCAAAAGGAATCATGATAATTGTTGCCAAAGCGGTGACCAATAAGGAGCCGGTAATGAGAGGAAGAATCCCGAAGACTTCTTTTTTAAATGAAACCGGAATCCATTGAGATCCCAACAATTCTTTTATTCCCGGATCCAAAACGAATGGAAATGCTTCTTTTGCTAAAAACAGGAATATCAACAGAACAATCAGAATACTCGCTGAAGCTGCTCCGATCAGCAGTAATTCAATAAATTTTTCACGCCAGTTCGTCATATTCAGTTGATCGGTACGTAACCCGTTTCCAACACGATATTCTGTCCTTCATCGGAAAGAACATAATCAATAAATTGTTTCACTATACCGCTTGGTTCTCCATTAGTGTAAAAATACAACGGCCGGGCGATGGCATAATCTCCTGCCTGAACTGCTTTAATGGATGGTTTAATTGCCGGTTTGTCGCCGTCTTTCACTATCAACACCTTGATCCGATTCCCGGCTTCGGAGGCATAAGCTAAACCAACATAACCTATCGCCCCTTCATCCTGAGAAACCGATTGGATAATTGCAGAAGTGGAAGGCATCAGCATAGCATCACGTGTGTAATCTTTTTTCTTCATCACCCGTTTTTGAAAAAAGACATACGTTCCCGAACTGGATTCCCGGGAAAGAACAATAATCCGTTGATCCGCTCCGCCTAACTGTTTCCAATTGGTATAAGCGCCGGTATAAATTTTACCTATTTGTTCAATGGAAAGTGTAGTCAGTGAATTTGCCGGGTGCACCACGACTGCGATTCCATCCCGGGCGGTGGCAATTTCATTAGGCTGAAGCCCTTTTTCCGCTGCGAGTGTGAGTTCTTTGTCCTTAATCTTTCGGGAAGCGATACAGATATCAGTGGTTCCGTTCAGTAACGCAGCTATTCCGGTACCAGAACCTCCACCGGTTATGGAAATATCGATCCCCGGATGAGCATCCATATAAGCTTCAGCCCAATTGCTGGCTAAGTGTACCATTGTATCAGACCCTTTGATTGTGAGAAATGTCGCTTCAGCCGATTTTGTTTTTCTCCCACAACCAATTAGTAACAACCCTGCTATTGTACTGGTTATAATTAGTTTTCCATATTTTTTCATTAGATTACTCCTCAATTTTTTATTAGTTCTTAAAATTTTAGCAGAGATTTTCTGATTTACTGTGAGAAAAATGAGGATTATATATTAGCGGATTGTTTGAATAATGTTAGATTTTTGTTAGAATCTATTTTGCTTCCGGGATGATAATAGAAAAAGTACTCCCCTTCCCAACTTCACTTTGGACGGATACGTTGCCGTTATGGATGAATGCAATATGTTTTACAATAGCTAACCCCAGTCCTGTTCCCCCTAATTTTCGGCTGCGGGCTTTATCAACACAGTAAAACCGCTCAAACAGTCGTTCAAAATGTTCCTCGGATATCCCGATCCCAAAATCGCGAACGGTCATCGAGATCTGATTCCCTTTGCGTTTGGCAGATATAATGACCTGATCACCTATATCACTATATTTGATGGCATTATCTAATAAATTTGCCAGAGCTTGCTGTAATAAAGGTGCGTTAATAATTGCAGAAAGATGCACATCGCATTTTACCTGGACAATGATGTTTTTTTCTTCTATTATTTTATGACAATCTGCTACTGCACTTACTAATACGGATTTGATCGTTTCTTCCTCAAATAAAATTTCAGCTGAATCCTCCTGCCCCTCAATCCTTGAAAGTTTTAAAAGATTATCAATGATTGCATTCAAACGATTGCTTTGATTCTCAAGGATATCCAAAAACCGTTGACGATCAGCCGAATCTGTCACGTTACGAAGTGTCTCGATAAATCCTTTTATAGCAGTAATGGGTGTTTTCAGTTCATGTGACACATTTGCAACAAATTCTTTGCGGATATTTTCCAGTTTTTTGATTCTGGTAATATCATTTAATACAAATACAGCACCCGTTGATCTTCCCAGTTCATTATGTAATACAGTACCGGTAATATTCAAAAATCGATCAGTCGTATCATGGATAATCAATTCGGCTTCCTGGTATTGCTTACTCGTTAACACCTTTTCAATAAAATTAAGTAAATTTGAATTCCGGATAATACTGCTGATTTGTTTTCCGATTGCCGGTTTTCTTTCGATATGAAATAGTTGGGCGACTGCTTTATTCAAACTTATAATTTTTTCATCCGTGTCCACGGCTAAAACACCCTCCACCATACTGGATAGCACAGCTTCACGTTCATTTCTTTCTTGAAGAATGGTTTGAATTCGATTATTTAATTGAACCGTCATACGATTGAGTGAATTTGCCAAACTGTTCAGTTCTGAAGTATTGGTAGTTGGAAGTTTTTGGGAAAAATCTCCTTTCGCAAATTGCTCAGCTCTTTGCCTCATCACTTCCAGCGGATTGGCAATTTGTTTTGATAGAATAAAACTGATTCCACCTGCCAAAATGGAAATTAATATTCCAACAAGAAGGATCGTACGACGAATCCCGGTAATATTACTCTGCAAGGATGCGATTGACAGGGACGTTCTAATGATAAGTGGTTGTTTAAAAGTATCCACCCGAATGGCCAGATACATCATTTCTTGATCTAGCGTATGGCTGTATCGGATGACAGTACCCATCCCTTTTTCACGAGCATTTATGACTTCCGGACGATCGTTATGATTATCCATATTTTGTGGGTTTTCATGAGAATCTCCCAACACATCTCCAGAATCAGATATAATGGTAATTCTGGTTCTTGTGTCATTTCCTAACTCCTGACATATTTTTGTCAGATACTGGCGATCATTTAAAAATTCATTTGAAATAGTCCGACTAACCAGGGTTGCACGAGCTTTAAGTTCATTTGTTTTCTCAAGGTAATAAAATTCCTCGACAGAATGAATAATAAACCAAATAAAAATTATTATAACCAATATGATAATGGTTATTGAGGGAATAAATAATTGTGAGAATAGTCGCCTGTTAGTCATTTGTATTCTAATCTTCTAAGTAAAATCGATATCCTACACCCCGTACTGTCTTAATATATTTTCCAGCCTGATCCAATTTCTTTCTTAATCCGACAATTTGAAAATCAACTGTACGGTCTGTGACCGGATAATTTTCACCTCTTATTTCATCAATGATCTGATTGCGGGTAAATACAAAGTTCTGATGACGGGCAAGGAGATGTAGAATTTGAAATTCAGTATAAGTGAGCTCAACTCGTTTCTCTCCAATTTTTACTTCCCTTCTTCCGGGATGGATGGATAATTCCCGGATTCTGATTACACCTTCTTTATCTTCAATCGGTTCGGAGTAGCGACGCAGCAATGTTTTCACCCTGGCAACCAAGACTTGCGGGCTAAAGGGCTTAGTAACATAATCATCTGCCCCCATTTCCAAACCCTGAATAATGTCAGATTCTTCTCCACGGGCTGTCAGCATCAGTATTGGGATAGATTTTGTTTCAGAATCTGCCTTTAACACACGGCACACATCCAGCCCGTCAATATTGGGGAGCATCAGGTCTAGCACAATCAAATCAGGCTTGTGTAAACGGGTAAATTTTAAAGCCTCTTCGCCATTAGTAGCACAAGTTGTTAGAAATCCATTAATCCCTAGATTATATTTGACTAACTCCAGGATGTCTTCTTCATCATCAACAATGAGAATATGCTTTTGAAATTGTTCCATCATTCGTATCAATTTAATAGTAATTCGTTATAATTTTATTAGCATTTCAAATTATTTCACATTTGTCCAAAACGTTTGTAAAAAATGAAATAATTCCCCGTCATTTATGGCGGGGATACGGATATACAAACAAAAAGGGAATTCCCGCCTGCCCCATTTGAAAAATATTAAGAGGTGGCGGACAGGTATCCCTGAATATAACGAATCACATTATTGGGCTGAAGCCCGCGCCGGTTGGTTTTTAACATACCCCCGCCATAAATGACGGAGTAAATCAAAATTCTTTGATAACGTTTTAGATTGTACACGCAAAAAAACCAGACTTGGTTACGCTAATACATGGTTGACACGACACTAACACCTTGACACACCGGAACAAATGTTACATAATCAATTATGAATCATCAGATTAAACAGCTTATAATTGACTGTTAAAAATGGACTACAATTCTAAAAACTTGAACTCTATAACTCGGCTTATCAATGGGAGCCGGTCATGGTTTGGAAGAACGAAGCCTGCTACAGGTTGCCCTTCTTGTAAAGTAGCCAAGTTGGTCTTATTAGTTGAATTTAAACACATAATTAAATGAACGTTTTCGAATTTATCCGTAGTAAAACCGATGATCTTCAGGGGAATGTAGCACAGTTCAGGGCTAGATTGGAGCCCAAATTTCGACATTGGTCCGATACCCTCAATGATAAAATTGCAAATACATTGAATAACCCATGGATGGCCAATTTTAAACCTTTCGATGGGAATATCTTTTCATCAGGAGAAGTCATTCAAAATAAGGTGACGAAAAAAGCCTATGATGATCTGAAAAAACAACTGGGCCAAGAAATATTTGTGGGAGAATGGGAAACTATTGACCAGAAGTGTATCAATCAATTTGCAGATGTAACAGGCGATAATCAATGGATTCACACAGATCTCGAACGTGCCAGTAAAGAATCGCCATTCAAAACAACGATTGCACATGGTTTTCTAACCCTGGCCTTAATCCCGAAATTAACAAATGCCCTGGATTCCAGGAATAATTTCTACCCTGAAGCAAGAATGGTAGTTAATTATGGCTTGAACCAGGTGCGTTTTCCATTTCCGGTCAAATCAGGGGCGAGAGTCAGAGCACGCATCCGTCTCGTGAACGTAACACCCATCAAAAATAGTATTGAAGTGGTAAATGAGGTTAGTATAGAAGTGGAAAATAGAAAGCGTTTTGCCTGTGTAGCAGAAACTGTCGTGCATCTCTATTTTTAACCGGTCCCCCCGGAAATTGTACTAATGTTGAAGTAAAAACACCACCCGGTTAGTATGACCTACCGGAAGTACTTCCTTATTTCAACATGATCATCTTGGTGACGTGAATTTCTTTCCCATCCGTCAATATAGCGAAATAAACTCCTGAGGCGATAGAGCGGCCTGCTTTATCCCGGCTATCCCAGCGAATTTGATGGTAACCAAGGTCATACCAACCATTAGCCAGATCCACTATTTCCTGACCTAAAATGTTTACCACTACAAGTCTGATCTTCCGTGGTTCGGGCAGGCCAAATTTCAAGGTTGTCACCGGGTTGAACGGGTTGGGATAATTTTGTGCCAGTGCAAACTCGTTTGGCAGGGCAAACATAATATCTTCGATCGTACGTTCCACCTGCTCCGGATAACCAGAAATTACCTTTAACCTGTAGGGGATATCACCTATCAGTTTTCCGATTTTATGGTCGGTATCCATCTGGGTGTCCAAAACTTCCTTCCGAGCCAGATCTACAATTCGTGTCACCTGTCCCGCAGGCAAAGGCTGTGTAAAGTTCCAAGACAAATATGCGGGATCAGAAATCCCTTTATACGTAATGGACACATCCCAAATCTGGACATCCTCGGACAACTGTCGAATGTCTGAAGTCAATCCATTGCGAACATTTCTCCAAGCAGGATTGGTGTAAGTCAGAGACAGATAATTACCGGGAGCGAGCAGTTCCGGGTTATCGTGATAGTCCAGTCCATCTTCTGCTGATACCAGGCAGCCCAATGGGTTATGTAAATCCGTATACTCCCCAGCCGTGGTGCTGAGGTTCAGGAGCCATCCTTCCTCAATTTGTTCCTTGGCGAGCGATCCCGGTTGAGGTATCGGGTCGATTATAATCGTTTGGTCACTACCGGTCTTATTGTAGACAGCATACCCAGTCCACGGTTTCAATTCACTAACCTCACCGCTTCCTGGACACTGCCCGAAATGACTTTGGTCGCATAGGGAGTAGTCGCCTTGGCAAACAAAATCGGCAGTTTTGAACAGTTACGCAATCTGCTTCCCTACGGCGCAAATTTCTGGCGCACAACGCGCGCCTTGTTTTACTATTATGATCAGGCCATTGACCCACCGGCTCACACCTTCCCTGGTGCGAACATGGTGGTGTTTGCCAACTCACTATTTCAGCAGGCAGACGACTTTGTGCGCGGGACCGCGGTGCATGAGCTGGAGATCGGAAGAGCACACGTCTGAACTCCAGTCACATTCCTTTATCTCGTATGCCGTCTTCTGCTTGAAAAAAAAAAAAAAAACAATCCAAACCACTTTACATTATACAACCGTTTTTATTTGAACACCTGATCTCCTATACTCTCTATTCATCACCCATACACTTATACGTGTTACTTCTTT
>CAJVYU010000100.1 GCA_913009735.1 uncultured Fidelibacterota bacterium | reverse complement strand
TACTGGGTGTGATGTTATGTTTTTTTTTATTTTAATGATACGGCGACCACCGAGATCTACACTCTTTCCCTACACGACGCTCTTCCGATCTTGCATACTCATAAGCATCTCCTTATAATGATAATGATTTATCCAGCATGTTGCGAAAATCGATAGATGCTGATAAGTCTCAGGAAAAGGAATAAAAGCGGACAAAAAAGAAGTCCAATGATCCCATAACCAATGGGATGAACAAACCATGCTCCGGTGGCAAGAGTACCTATAATAAAAATCAATGCTGTGGCCATTGTGCCGGAAAGAGCGATTAAGCCGATTGTCGGGAACCAGGGTTTGTCATTGATAACACCGTAGATAAAAATAAAAGACAAAACAATAATCAAAGCATCGGTATAGCCCATGGCCAACAGAAACCAATTCGCTTGTTGAGTCCATCCTGCATCGGGAGGTAAAGCCGGAAAACCAATGGTATGATCTGAAAGATAGTTTAATCCTGCTCGTAGAAGTGAAAGTAAATGCAGGAATTGTAAAACACCCAAATAATAAACCAATGATTTAAATGTTTTCCCAATAGATTTATTCATATCAACACTTTGGTATTTTTGTCATATTAAATGGCGCTGGTCGATTATATTGTATTGAGTCCGCTCCGAAAAGGTTTTATTGGGATAAATCCCAATTTTTCACGATGTTTACACCCCGACATAAATGTCGGGGTAAGTATCCGTATTTTAGAGGATACAGCAAACCACTTACCCCGTCCTTTAGGTCGGGGCATTTGGAATAAAAACATATTTGGGGTTTTAACCCCTTTCCGGAGTGGGCTCATTATTGGAAAGGCCAGAAGATCGGGATGAATATCACTGCCAGGATCCATAATATAATGCCCAACGGTAAACCAACCTTAATATAATCGGTAAATTTATAGCCCCCGGGACCGTAAACCATCAAGTTGGTCTGGTATCCTACCGGAGTAATGAATGATGCCGATGCAGCAAAGCAGATAGCAAAGATAAAGGGCCTGGGATCCAGATTCATTTGTTCTGAAGTTGCAAGAATTATAGGAGTCATGATGATGGCAGTGGCAGCATTCGAAGATACTTCGGTTAAAATCATCGTCAACAGGTAAGTTAATGCTAAAAATATTATCGGCTGAATAGACGGGTCGAATTTCCCGATAAACATAAACAAAGATTGGCCAAGCCAATCAGCGGTACCACTTGATTGAATGGCATAGGCCAGGGGTATCAATGCAGCGATGAGGATAATGACCTGCCAGTGAATGGATTGATAGGCTTCGTTGGGTGTAATCAACCTGAATATTAGCAATATCACCACTCCAAAAAGAGCTCCGGTGGAAATGGGTAAAATTCCGAATGCAGCTAATGAGACTATTGCAATAATTACCATAATACTGATAAACCAGAATCGCTGTTTTTTTAGAGCCGTTTGCATTTCCTGCAGGATGATGAAATCCCCGGTTCGGATCATTTCTATAATTTTCTCCCGAGCACCGAACACCAATAAAGTGTCAAAGGGTTTGATCATGATGTGAGCAATCTTCCGTCGAAGGATATCGCCTTCTCGTCGTATCGCCAAGACGAAACTGCCGAACCTCCGTCTGAAATTGATTTCATAAACAGTTTTTCCCACCAGGCTTCCCTTATCCGTAATCAAACATTCCACCAGGATGTTATCTTCCTGCTCCAACTCTTTCTGATCTATTTTCTCATCAGTCAGCAGGGCTACTTTTTCTATTTCTTTCAGACGAACAAAATTATCCAGCGATCCCCGGATAATTAATATATCCTCTTCATGCAACACGGTATTTCTAATATTGGTTGTGATGAATTTGCCTCCTCGTGATATTTCCAATACCATGACGTCATAATTCTTATTTATGCCCCTTTCCAGACAAGTTTTTCCAACCATGGGAGAATCATTTAAAATCTTTACCTCCGTTAAAAATCCACCCATGTGATAGCTCTTAGTCAGGCTGGATGTTACCGTGCGGGACGGTAACATTCGAATACCAACGAGCAGCATATAAACCAACCCGACAGCAAGTTTAATTGCTCCAAACTTCGAAAATTCAAACATTCCCAAAGCAGGTTGGGTGGTCTCTTGTATCAAGATTGAGTTTACCAACAGGTTCGTGGAGGTCCCGATCAGGGTCATCGTCCCACCCAATATTGCAGCATAGCTTAAAGGAATCAGTACCTTGGATGGGCTGATGTTATATTTTTCAGCCAACCGAATGGTAATCGGAATGAAAATGGCGACAACAGCTGTGTTGTTCACAATAGCCGATGCGATGGCAATGGAAACCAAATAGAAAATCAGTCCTAAATATTTATTTCGACCCACTATTTTATTCAAATACAATATAATATATTCCAAGACACCGGACTTTTGCAGCGCAAAACTGATGACAAACAAACCTGCAATAGTGATAACAGCCGGATTGGAAAAACCAGACAGCCCTTCAATCGGAGTTACAAAACCGGAAAGCATTAGAATGCTGAGAACCAGTAAAGCAATTACATCAATCGCCAATATTTCCGTGATGAAAAGAATAAACATTCCAAGAATTAAGATAATCATTATTGCGATTGAAAAGGTCATATCAATATTTGATTAAAATAGGAGCGATGTTTATTATTAATAAATTTTCTGCTTCAATTGTCTCATACATGGTATAAAGTTCCCTATTCATCATAACCTGTTTCTAGACAATTCCGGAAACAATAGTCATCATCAGTAGGACAAGTAAAAAAACACTGGTAATTATTTGTCGTAAGTTCATGATTATATCCCTCAAATTTATCATATCAATTCAAGTATTGCCATATTTATAGAAGCCGGGTAGCGTAAAAATCTAACCATTAAATAAAAGTGAAATTTCCGAATAAACCTGTTCGGATTTAATTGCCCCTTGATTCAGGCTGTCTTAAATTTTAATTCAAGCTAATTATTCAGGATATTCATTATGAATAAAAAGAATAGAACCAAAAGACAAATGGAAGTAAATATCAGTATTGTTTATACACAATGTTGTGCACCCTGAAAGAACAATACTGAAAAGAATACATCCATAAAAACTTTTGAAGGAGAAATAAAACATTAATGGATAGTTCTAAAGTTGATAAAAAGCCAAAAACAATAATCGAGAAATACCTGGGCCCGCTATTTTTTTGGGTAGTCATTCTGATCGTTTTATTAGTTGAATGGATAATCTGAAGGTGTTTTTGGTTATTTAGTGAAAGCTGATAATCAGTCCAATTCAGAAAAAATATTAGGGCCGCTTTATTGCCTGATGTTTTTTCTATGATAAACAATTTTCATGCAGATAAAGGCGTACCTCCTCATACAAATACATTTTCACAAGGTATCCTTTTAGGCTTTTGTGCCTGTTTCCGTATTTCTCAGTGTTTTATATTATTCGTATTAGATTAGTGGATTTACATTAATATTCGCAGTGGGTTGCCTGCCAACTCATAATAGGACGCAAAATGTTCATTGTAAAGTGAATGTTGATATAATTAGACGCCGAAAATCATTATTCTATACACCCTCAAACTCGTTGATAACAGTTATTAAAAGACCAGGAATATCTTAAAATGGAATATGCATTATTAAAGGATATCGTCTATATATTTGGATTATCCATCATCATCCTTATCATTTTTCATCGTATTCAAGTTCCATTTATCGTGGGTTATTTACTTACCGGGATTTTGGTGGGTCCCTACGGTCTGGCATTAATAGAAGGTGTTTCCGAAGTTGAAGTTTTGGCTGAAATCGGGATCGTATTGCTGCTGTTTACAATTGGTGTAGAATTTTCATTTAAAAATCTGCTTCAAATCAAGCGATCCGTTCTGATTGGGGGTCCGTTACAAGTAATATTTACAACGGTTGTCGGCTTTACAATTGCATTAAGCCTGGATATGCCTATAGGGGAATCAATTTTCATAGGATTTCTCTTGTCCCTCAGTAGTACCGTAATTGTGCTAAAACTACTCCAGGAAAGGGCAGAGGTTGACACTCCTCAAGGACAGACGGCCCTGGGGATTCTAATTTTTCAGGATATCCTTATTGTTCCCATGATGTTATTAACGCCTTTATTAGCCGAAAACCCTTCTCTTTTGATGGAATCTCCCTACACGATTGTGGCCAAAGGAATCGGCATCGTTATTTTTGCAATTATCCTGGCAAAATGGATTGTACCGAGAATTTTATATTACGTCGTACGGACCCAAAGCCGCGAACTTTTTATTTTGAGTATTATCACAATCTGCTTTTCTGTGGCATGGATTAGTCATAGCGTGGGTCTTTCACTCGCATTGGGTGCATTTTTAGCCGGATTGGTCGTTTCTGAGTCCGGGTATAGCCATCATACTCTTGATAATGTATTGCCTCTCCGTGATGTCTTTACAAGCTTCTTTTTTATCTCTATTGGTATGTTATTGGATATAAAATATTTCTTCGAACAACCTACTCTCATTATTTTGCTTGTTTTAGGTATATTGATAATAAAAACAATAGCCACAGGATTTGCATCATTATTAATCGGCTTCCCGCTTCGGATTGCGATATTAGTTGGCTTGGCACTCAGTCAAGTTGGAGAATTTTCTTTTATTTTGGCAAAAACCGGTCTTATGTATGGATTTCTTTCCGGAGATTATTTCCAGCTGTTTTTATCTATTTCGGTATTGTCAATGGTAGCAAGTCCCTTTGTAATTACTTTTTCTCCTCATCTGGCCGGATATCTGATGAAGCTGCCGTTGCCTCAGAGGTTTAAATTTGTAACCAATCCCGTTAAAAAGAGAAAAAAATTCCACTCTATCAATGACCACCTTGTGATCATTGGGTATGGTTTTAATGGTAGAAATCTTGCTCAGGCTGCAAAGATGTCTGGTATTCCATATTCAATTATCGAAATGAACCCAGAGATTGTAAGGGAGGCAGATGAAAAGAATGAACCGATTTATTATGGGGATGCCGTTCATGAATCCATCCTAAAGTCATTAAATATAGAAGGTGCAAGAATTGCGGTCGTGGCAATTTCCGATCCGGCTACAACGAGGCGGATTATTAGTACTGTCCGCAAAATAAGTCCCAATATACACATAATCGTGCGCTCACGTTATATCAGGGAATTAAATCAACTGTTTGAACTCGGGGCAAATGAGGTAATCCCTGAAGAATTTGAAACATCCGTAGAAATATTCACGAGAGTTTTGACAAAATATTTGATTCCCCGTGATGAAATTGAAGCCTTTATTTCGGAAGTAAGATCTCATTGTTATGAGATACTTCGCTCACCTTTGAACATATCGGCAACTTATTCCGATTTGGACCGTCATGTTCATGGAATAAACATCAGTACATTTCGAATTCATCAAAATTCTCCCATAAATGGAAAAACACTTGTTCAAATCGATTTAAGAAAACAATACGGTGTTTCAGTTGTGGCAATTCAAAGGGATTCAAAGATATTACCCAATCCGGACGCAGATATGGTTATTCAGGCAAATGATGTGCTATATGTAATCGGTTCTTCTGAAAACATAATCATTGCTACTCACAAATTTGCATCTTTAAATGAAAGTGATGAAAATCCGTGAATTCGTATTTTACTTGTTGAGTTCAAATCAGTCATTCTGGATAAAATATTCATAATTAGGGAAAAACTGCAAATAATCTTCCACATTACCGTTATCTAAACAACATTCAATAATCTGACGACCTGATGCTGTTAACTCCGGGTTTAGAAATCCAGATAGATTCTCGGCAAAAAACTCTTTTATTATGTTTGCTCCTTGATCATATCCGTCTTTGCCTACTTCCGGTTGTGTATCTACCTCAAGAAACCAATGAGCAATTCGAGTGCCTTCAATTCGCATTGTTTTTAAAGCATATCCTAAAAGAGAACATCGGGCATCTATTATTTGTTCTTTTCGGAAAGTTGCTGAACCCCTGCGTGCAAGGTAATCTCTTGTCAACCATTGCGGCATAAAGCCCGTTTCCCATGCGCCGATATGTTGATTAGGAATAAGAATGTACCTTGTTTGCGTATTTCGTTCTATTTGTTCAAAAAGTAAATTTGCCTGATTGACTTTTAGCCCTGTAGAAAACGCCCAGTAACTGCCAACCCCCTCACTGCTCATAATTCCATCATCAACAATGCTTGGACTACTAAAGCCTCGCGGTGCAACCAAACGCCAGAGCCATGCTAATGCGGGCGGTAATATGTGAAATAATCCAATAATGCCATAACTGGGGTTTTCTCGCGTACATGGCGGTGTCCGTACGCCGAAACTACGGTAATCTACAGATACAGGTTTAGTTACAACATCGGGATAGATTGATCGCGGAACAATAACACGTGGATTTGGACACGGCTTGCCTGGAGCGTCATCAACATGCTCCCAAATTAATGCGCGGCTGTCTGGCACCGCATCAATATTAAGGAAAAATAGTGGTTTTGAAGGTTGTACTGTTAATTTTTCCAAATTGGGGTCTGTACCATATTCGTTTATGTGATTAATACGTAAAAACCAACCATTTTCAGCATCCATAATCCAGAGTTTACCATCATTTTTTTGAATAGATGGATGGCACAATGCCATATCATCACAAACAGGATGTAGTCCACAAGTGCGTGGGATTTCCATAAACCGTTTTTCTCCGGTGATAATATTGCACCCCGTCAATATTCTACCATCAGGTAATCGATGAGGCTGTTCAAGCATCTCACTTTTACCACTACCGCTTGCTCCTTCATGCATAATGGTTACGATGTTATCGTATGGAGTGATAACTTGAACTGCCGAACAATGAGGGACAACCCAACCTTCTTTTTCACCTTGATTTATTAAAACTCCGTATACACCTTTTTTTGCACTTGGCCCAGGATAAAGATTATACGAGAATATCTCGTGCACACTTTTACTCCGATTATGAACAACAACTTGTTTTCCGTTAAAATGTGTATGTCTAAATACAGGCGCTACATAAATAACGCTTTTTGGTGAAAAGTCATTTGAAATTTCTTCAGAAGAAAGAATACCCTGAAGCATTGCAAGCGCCAAGGCAAAAAATGCAGCATTAACAGGAACAACAGCAATAGCATCATTACCAATTTTATCATCACCGGTGCGGAATGCAAGTATAGCCAATTGCTGTTTTGCCAGCCAATCGAAAGTTTCTTCTCTTAAATCCGAAAAGTTTTTCCCATACCTATCTTTGAACTTTGGTTTATCAGAGGCCTCCTCATCGCCAATAAGCATACAATCAGGATCTCGTCGCCTCATGTATGGTTCATCGTAGTTAACGGCGATACCATTACGAACACGAACAACAGTTGCTTCTGTAACAATGCGATTTTCTGGTAAATCGTATTTGACTTCATAATAATTATTTTCAGCACTGCCACAGGCAAGTTCGATAAGCTGATCAATGTTTTCCGCAAACTGAAAGCCGGGGCATTTTTCAAGAACATCCTTAAGTTCCGACATGTCTTTTATAAAACTGTATTTCAAGTTCATATGCTAATTCCTTTTGTCATTATTATAGAATCCTTTTTGTTTTTTCAATATTTCAACATTATCGTAATTTTGATTGAATTCCCCATGCTTTTATGATAGAGCACCCATTTTTCCTGTAACATGAAACAGATGGGAGACAAAATAATTTTCTCTGAAGAAGTTATCGTAAATCTTTGATTTTTATTTTTCTGCTCGCTATGGACAGTAACATCCAAAACAGGTAAAGTATTTCATTTTCCGATCCATCAACTTCACTACAAAACATCATCATTATCATAGTGGTAATGGTGACTAGCCTGCAGGTTCAGTGGATGCTATGCGGCAATTAGTGCCCATAGAAACCCTCTGGAACAGTTTCACTACAATGACGGGTGCGTACCTGCATTGTTAGTGACTAAACTGCACATTTGCATTATTTTACGCTTATAAGGTGTGTTATACTGTGATTCTTTCATTTAAAGCTACTGTTTTTTAAGCAACAATTTAAACACCATCTTTGAATCTTCGACCAGAATTACGAATAAACTATCACCCCTAATTGAGCAAATACCTTTTGCACCTTCTTCATCTTTAAATTTGAATTCTATGTTTTGCCCGTTAATTGAAAAGAATCCGTGATCAACATAATCCCCAACATAGCTTCTCCGGACATTTGATGCTGAAAACTCATATTTCAGGCAAGGTTTAAATGTGACTACTTCGTTGTATTTGTACTGCTCATGTAATTACCAGGGGACAATAGTTGTATCCTTCGGTGTATTTGGAGCAAATGCCGCATTATAAATAATCCAATTTGCACCAAAAAGGAATTTCAGGTTTCCCTGAAGGGATTAATTCACAGGTTTCCGAGACCAGTTTAATTTCATATTCGATACTCCTGACATCGTATGTATATAATTAACCTTGAATCAACTTATATGTAAAAAGACAAACTTGACCATAAATTCGGTTTCTCGATGAGAGATAGGGGGGGTAGCATTATTTTTCTTCATGAAATGGACAGCAAATTTCCTGACAACTTTTTCAGACTTCTATTGTCCAACAGGGCATAAACAAATTGAGGATGAGTACCATGGAACAAAGACTATCATTGATTATTTACATCACACTGCTGCTTCCGATGTTGCTCGGTTCAATGGCCTTGGGACAGATCATTAAACAAGAGCGTTCTGTAACTGGTTTTGATCGAGTGAACCTGAGTGGATCCGGAAAAGTGATACTTACCCAGGGCAACAGGGAATCTCTTACCGTGGAAGCAGAAGAGGATATGTTACCTTATATCATCACAGAAGTGCGGGGAAGGACTCTGAACCTGAAGGTGAAAGAGAGATACTGGAAAAAAGCCCACTGGGGAAGTTCAAGGAATGGAATCAAATATTACGTTTCTATGAGATCAGTGCAAGGAGTTTCCGTATCTGGTTCCGGAAACATTACTTCTGAAGAAATTGAAACGGATAACTTAAAAACCAGTATCAGCGGTTCAGGGAAAATCACCATTAAATCTCTCCAGGCTGAAGAATTGAATATACATATATCCGGTTCCGGAAAATGCTTGATGGCCGGAAAAGTCTCCATCCAGAATGTTACAATCAGCGGGTCAGGTTCCTACAAGGGTAAAGACCTTAAGAGTGATGAAGCTACCGTCCATATCAGCGGCTCCGGAGGTGCGACTGTCTGGGTGGAAAAAGAAATTGATGTACAGATCAGCGGCAGCGGAAAAGTAGAATACAAGGGTGATCCGAAATTTGTGTCTTTCCAAAGCAGCGGTTCAGGAAGAGTCAAAAAGATCAGTAATGGTTGGAAATAAGAATGAGAATAGTACTGAATTCAGCGATGGAAACCTCATGTTCGTTAACTCATTCCCATATCAATACGATATATTCATATTATTTTAATATGTTTTCCCTTTTCTGATTCTTATGCATTTAATATCTGTAACTACTAATATTAATAAACTTACAGGATTTTACAATCTTTTGGCATGATGTTTGAAATAGGGTTTGTATATGTTAACAAACCATAAGGAATAAAACGATGAAAACACTATCAATAAAACGACAACATAAAACAGACCGTCTCAATAATAACTGGTTCATATCTATCTTAATTATGACTCTTGCTTTCAGCCCATTCTGGATGTTGATCCTCATATAGTAGTTATGTTCTTAATCTCGAACGAATGGACTTTTGAGTATTGAAATCATAAAATGATTCGTGAATCAAATTATTATATAATAACCAATATATGAAAATGAGTTCCCGATCTCATTATTTATTAAAAATAAGCCTGACAACCCAGTGATACACTTATTGTCTGATAAGAAATAGTTAACAAGGACATTGACAAATGAAAATCAATAGACGCCGACTGACATATATTAGTATTCTGTTGTTTAATGTACCAAACTTTGCCGCGGAGAAAGAATATTCGTCAATTCCATTGAATGGCGACCATATTACTATTGACGGTTTATTAGAAGAAACTATTTGGGATTTAGCCGGATTTAGACACGATTTTATTCAACGTGAACCTATAGAAAATACATCCCCTACCGAAAAAACAGAATTCGCCGTGTGTTACGATCAGGATAATTTATATGTCGGAATCAAAGCATACAACACAGACCCAAGCACAATAAAAGGAATATTAACCCGAAGAGATGAATGGTCACCCAGTGATTGGTTATATGTCTTCATTGATAGTTATAATGATAATCGGACAGCATTCGAATTCGGTTTAAATCCATTGGGTGTAAAAAGAGATATTCGCTGGTCAGACGATGAAAGTGCTGACAGAAACTGGGATGCAGTTTGGGAGGGAAAAGCAGCGTATTTTGATGGCGGCTGGTCTGCAGAATTTAAAATACCGTTTCGGGAACTGCGGTTTGTTGAAACTGAGTATCAGACCTGGGGACTACAAATACAGCGTGAAATTGTAGATAATAATGAAGAAGATTATTGGACTTACTGGTCAAAAGATGATCAAGGTTTCGTCAGACATTTTGGTGAATTAAATAATTTGAAAAATATACCCCAACAAAAACAAATCCAAATAATTCCTTATACAACAGGACAGATGGAGCAATCAGATCTTTATATAAATCCGGTACATCCGGAAAACTATGATCTGCTTAACACCATCGGCCTGGACGTAAAATACGGAGTGACCAATAACCTGACATTGGATATTACGATTAATCCTGATTTTGGACAGGTGGAAGCAGACCCGGCAGAACTTAACTTGTCTGCTTTTGAAACTTATTTTGAAGAGAAGCGGCCATTTTTTGTTGAAGGCGGAAACATATTTAACTATGTGTTAGGTATAGGAGATGGTGATCAAAGCCGAAATTCTTTATTTTATACACGGCGAATTGGAAGAAGTCCACACTACAGTGCAAACTGGGGCGAATACGGGGACGGTTATGTTACCGAACCCAGTTCAACCAGGATATTAGGTGCAGCGAAATTAAGCGGAAAAACAAGCAAAGGATGGTCCATCGGAATACTCAATGCCGTAACGGTTGAAGAAAAAGCATTGATTGAGTATGAAGACGGTTCGGAATTCAATCAAACGATAGAGCCGCTCACCAACTATTTTGTCAATCGTGTCCAGAAAGATTTTAGAGAAGGAAAAACAACCATCGGGGGAATCGTTACTGCGACCAATAGAAAGATTGATGATGCTTATTTGGACTGGCTGCATTCAGATGCCTACTCTGCCGGAATAGATTTTTCCCACCTGTTCGCAGAAAATAAATATATGTTGCTGGGGGGCGGAGCTTTCACAAATGTGATTGGTTCTCCCAACGCGATAATCAATACACAGACCGGTTCAAATCATTATTTTCAAAGATCAGATGCAGATCATCTAAAAGTTGACTCAACCGCGACCCACTTATCCGGCTTTACTGAAAACGCCGCTATATTCAAAGTAAGCGGTGATTGGCGCTGGGGGTTTGGTCAATGGGTTTTCTCTCCTGGTTTTGAAGCCAATGACCTCGGTTATCATCGGGATGTAGATAACCAGGTACAATTTGTTTGGTTCAGCCGTCAAGAAAATGAGCCCGGTAAGTATAAGATCGGAAGAGCGTCGTGTAGGGAAAGAGTGTAGATCTCGGTGGTCGCCGTATCATGAAAAACAAAAAAAATGTCAACAAGACAGATCGGAAGAGCATCCTCCTCCACCGTCCATTCCTCACTAATTCCCATCTACCTCCCACTTGTTCCACCTCGACCACACCCCCTACCCCTCCC
>CAJVYU010000099.1 GCA_913009735.1 uncultured Fidelibacterota bacterium | reverse complement strand
ATGAAAACAGACTATGAACTCATACAACTATTTCAACAAGGCGATTCATCAGCGTTTGACGAATTGGTCAAACGGCATTTGGATTTGGTTTACCACTTCTTCTTACGTATTACGGGCGATGAAATGGATGCAGAAGATTTATCGCAATCTGTTTTCATTAAATTATTCAACAGTCTTAAAAAATTCCGTTTTGATGCTGAATTCACTACCTATTTATACAGGGCAAAAGTCAATACGGCTAATTCCTATCTTACGCGAAACAAATGGCGAAATTTCCTGCACATGGATCAGTTGCCGGAACAATCCTATTCACATGATGAAACAGGTATCACAAAAAAGGAAATTTGGAACTATGTATCCAAGTTACCCGCAAAGCAAAGAAATGTGGTCATGATGCGACTGAATCAGGAATTAGCGTTTAAAGAAATCGGTCTTGTATTGAATATGTCCGAAGGAACGGCAAAAGTGAATTATCACCATGGAATCAATAAACTTCGTGAATGGTTGAAAGATAAATATGAACTTTGAATATGAATTGAAAACAGCAATACAAAGTGAAGGCAATTCACCGGATACGAATGTGTTCATCAGCAAATTGCATGACACACAGCACAAATTAGCCATTAAGAAAGCTCGTATCCAGAGCAGCCTGGTCACAGCAGTATTCTTGTTTATTTTTGGATGGGTGTCTTTTTCGCAACTCAATTCAACAGTATTTGAAGGGAATTATTATACCTACGAAGATAATTTTGAACAATATGCAGATTTGGATTCATCTTCTTTTGATTTATACGTCGCAGATATGGCGTTGTATCTATTAGAAGAAGATGATGTTTTGTCCGTACTGGAATTTTTCCAGGAAGAAGATTATGAAACTGCATTCAATACAAGACAGGAGATTAACCTATGAAAAAAATGTATAACGTTTTCATAATCCTTATCCCGACACTAATCCTTTTGGCTCAGCCGCCGGCTCCACCTCGTGATAGGGATATGGATGGGCCCGGGAAAGAAAAGATGGAAATGATGATGATGTGGCGATTGACGGAAGACCTTGAGCTCACAGAAAAACAAGCAGAAACCTTTTTCCCCAAATACCGTATCCATCAAAAAAATATGGAAGAATTAAGGGAGGAAGGGAAGAAATCTTTGATGGGAATTAAAGAACGCCTGAAGGAAGGGAAGAGTATCTCCAATAAGGACGTGGAAAAAGCATTAAAAACTTTTAAAGAGTTGGAAATGAAAAAAACAGATGCCCGTGTGGAATTTGTTACAAGTCTGAAAGGAACATTAACAACAGAACAACAGGCAAAGCTAATGCTTGCTCCCTATAAAATGCGACAGGAAGCGAAGCGAAATATCAAAGAGCTCAAGAAATTTAAGAACCGTCGCGGCCAAATGAATCGCTGGCGTTAACTATAAGAGGGCTTTGCAAAACCTGATGTGTGAAGGAAAAAGATGTAAAATTTGTCTGGTTAAGACGGGAAACGTAGTCAATAGCGGTGCTATGGACAAGTTTTCTAACGAAAAGCAGATGAATTTTAGACTTTTTAATTTGTGCAATAGGTTTTGCAAAGCCCTCTGTAAATAAAAAATGCAAAGGACTAAATAATGAAAATAATTATACCAATATTGATAACAATGAGTATGATTTGGGTGGGGTGCAGCAACAGTGCAAATCAGGATAGTGATATCAGTGAACTTTTACAATTGATCGATGAAGATATCATGCTTCAGTTGGATCTTCTTGATGAAGGCGGTGCCATAGATGAAGAATACACCGACGGTCTTGAAGTCGATGGTGGATATAAAATTATGGCTGATACACTCTGGCCGAATTCCGATTATCGGCTCCGTTTTGGCCGTCGGATTTTAAATCATGAACGCGATGTAAGTTTCGATATCCAGGCAGACACAGCCTATGCGGAGGTAATTCGATCAATCAGCGGGAATTTCTTTGTGGTTGCTTTTGATTCAAACCATACGATGGTTGATTCATTCGTAAAGGTATTCGATTCAGAATTTTCTCGTCGAGTGCGGTTTACAAGGAATGATAGTACTTCTAATAGACCTTGGCGTGTGGATGCGTTTACAATCGGTACCGGCGGTAGCGGGTCTAAAGTGAGCATTGGCTCTCTGACTGCCACTGATTATAACTCGGGAGATACACTCTACTCTTATTCAGCGAATGATGCCGGTGATGTTTTTATTTTAAGAAATGATGTACCCACATTTGCTCCAAGAGACTTAGTTCGGATAGAGATGTTTGTTGAAAACGAAGATCCGGTATTTATTGTCGATAGTCTGGACAGCGGAGAAAAAGCGATGATGCATTTTGGACGCGGTAGGGGCGAACGTGCCCGAAGGCGATTTAATGATTCAGGATGGTTTGGAGACGAAACTGCCGGGGATAATGTATTCACAATGATTTGGCGTGCACACGGATTGCGTCCGAATCATGGCAATCGTAGAGCCTTTAACGCCCATTTTGATGTGATCGATAATGCAACCCTCTTTATCAGTGATGGCGGGTTTAATGGTGCAGTCTGGTCAATTCCATATCGGATTGTACGACCATAGTTTAATTGTTTAATCTATACACAAAAATGCCTCGCTGTTGCGGGGCATTTTGTATATTTGAAAAAACTTCCCGGAAGTTTGGAAGTACTGATCATATATACATAATATGTCATTTCTTCCATGCATAAATATAAAAAAATAATTATTGTCATTGCCCGCCACTAATAATTTATTTGAAATGGGGCGGGAGGGCGAATGGAGCACAGCGGAGTGCGGCAGTCTCCTTCAGTCAACATTTCAAAGGAGATCACTTCGTCCCCGCCTGTTGACGGATCCTCGTGATGACATAAATGGTTGTATATTTTTGTAAAAATAATAATACTTTAACTTCCGCCGAAGAAATACCTTATCATTGGCAGTATTAGAATTTTACGTGGATAATATTAAATTTGATTTACAAATTATCCATGTTATATTAAAAACATGTTTAATAGGTGGATTAACTTAAAATCGAATAAAAGTTGTTTAATCATTGGTCCCAGAAGGTCGGGAAAGACAACCTTGCTCCGAAACCGTTTCCCTGAATATAAATACGTTACATTAGATGATCTGGATTATTTAGACTGGGCTAATCGCGACCCGAAAGGACTGGTTGAGAGTTTGCTTCCGAATGCGATTATCGATGAAATTCAGCGGTATCCACGATTGACAATTGCAGTAAAAAATGCTATTGATAATCAAGGCGCACATATATTAATGACCGGCTCCAGTTCTATCGGACTTACGGATGTTGCAGCTGATACGTTAGCCGGCAGGATAAATATATATTCATTACCGACGCTCTGCTTTGGTGAATCCATTGGAAAACCCACCCATTCCATCTTAACAGAGTCGCTCAACCCACTGCAATTAACACAAGCGCAAAGAGAGATGAACAACGCAATAACATACGGTCAATTCCCTGAAGTACTTACGTGTGCAGATAGTGAGGATAAAAAAGAATTATTGCTCAATTACAGGGATACCTATTTTATTAGAGATTTGATGCGCTTATCCAATATCGAGAATGTGGAGGGGTTGTATGGAATGTTTCAACATCTGGCCAGAAGTCTTGGATCGCATCTGGCTGTTTCCAACTTTGCCAGAGAAACCGGCTTAAGCTATCCTTCTACAAAAAAATACCTTAATATTCTCCGTCAATCTCATTTGACCTTTCGTTTATATGGATATCAATACGGTCCTGCCAAACGATACATTAAAGCGTCGAAGACCTATTTTGCCGATAATGGGATTATATGTTCCCTGAATATTCCTCTAAATGAAGGTCAATTATTGGAGAATTTTGTAATCGCAGAATTTGAAAAAAGAAGGAAGTTAGGCTTAATACAATGCGATCGGTTTTATTACTATAAAAGTGCTGCTGGGAGAGAAATAGATTTGGTTTTTGAATCGGGAGGGGAGTTGTACGCCATTGAAATAAAAGCCATAAACAATCCATCTAACAGAGATATTCGTAATCTTAAAGAGTTTCGTAAGCAGTCAAAACAGCAGGTAAACGCATTTTTGTTTTATCCCGGCGAAGTGTACACCACGATTGATGATGTGCGCATAATACCTGTTGCCTCCTTACGGTCAGGAATGTGAGTCAATATGAAAAAAGTATATAATTTCAGCGCAGGTCCGGCTGTTTTACCGGACTCTGTTTTGAATCAAGCTGCTGAAGCAGTTGTAGATTACAGTGGTCATGGAATGAGCATAATGGAAATGAGTCATCGTTCTGCTCCCATTGTCGAAATGGTGGCTGAAACGCGTCAACTGGTTTGTGATGCATTGAATGTACCAGATAACTATAAAATATTATTTTTGCAGGGTGGAGCCAGTCTCCAGTTTTCCATGATTCCTATGAATATATTAAAAGATGGAGAAATTGCTGATTATACTGATACGGGTGCGTGGTCAGCTAAAGCCATCAAAGAAGCACAGCGGTACGGGAATGTGAATGTTGTTTGCTCATCGAAAGAAACGATTTATAATTATATTCCAAAAGAATTCGATCAAAGTGATACTCAACAGTATCTGCATATCACAAGTAATAACACGATATACGGTACTCAATGGACTGATTTCCCGAAGGCAAGTGGATATTTAGTAGCAGATATGAGTTCTGATATTTTCAGCAGACCAGTTGATATAAATCAGTTTGGCGTCATTTATGCCGGTGCCCAGAAAAATATGGGTCCAGCCGGTGTGACATTGGTTATTATCCGTGAAGATTTGATTGGCAGGGCAGAACGTCATTTACCCGCTATGCTGGATTTTGCTATTCATGCGGAAAAAGATTCCATGTATAATACACCACCGGTATTCGCTATTTACGTTGTGAACAGAACATTGCAATGGCTGAAGGAATTGGGTGGAGTGGACACCATGCACGAACTGAATACTTTAAAAGCTAAATTATTGTATGATGAAATTGAACGAAACCCAATGTTTAAAAGTCCTGTTGCCGAAGACGACAGATCATTAATGAATGTCCCTTTTGTTTTTGCTAATGGGGGAGACGAACAGCATTTCCTTAACTTTTGTACTGAACGTGGACTCGTCACCTTAAAAGGTCACCGTTCTGTGGGAGGATTTAGAGCGTCAATTTATAATGCTATGTCGGAAGAAGGAATTAAAGCATTGATCAGTGCTATGCAGGATTATTCCCAATAATTATATGGTGTAAAATCAAAAATAGCGAATGATTTTGTAAATAAAAAAGCCCTGGGAATCCCAAGGGCTTTTTTTATTGAGTTTGTTTATTATATTAAATCGTTTTTTTAGAATCTTCGGCAGATCTCGCACATTTTTTTTCAGATTTCTTTTGACTTGATTTTGAGTCAGCACCCTTATTCTTACAGCAGGAGCCGGATTTATGATCAGCTTTGTTGGCTTTATCACATTTTTCTGAGTCGTGTTTCTTGCATTTTTCAGCATCTTTATGATCGCATTTTTCTGCTGCTTGTTTCTTACATTTTTCTTCATCTTTATGGCTGCATTTTTTTGATTCAATATTTGTTTTTGTACTATCGGTTTCACTAAAACCGCTTACGGCTCCCAGCATTCCAATCGTCAGGATGAAAGTAATTGATATAGTTTTAATATATTTCTTATTCATTTTTCTTCCTTTATGATACTCAGTTGAAAAGATAATAGATAGTCTCTTGGTACAATAATTATTGTATTTGACTAATATAAATGTACACTCTAAAATAATTTAATTGATATTGAATATTATCGATTCAATATTTTGGTTTTTATTTTCCTCCTCAAAATGATAATACCCGAAATTCTTCTGGATTTCGTTAATCTCGACCTGATCCTAATACAATAAAATTGTAATTTCTATTAATGAATTCTCAACTCAAGAGTAAGCTTAAAAACGTCCCCACTAAACCGGGCGTATACGAGTTCAAGAACAAAGAGGGCGAAATCATTTATATTGGTAAAGCAAAGAATCTTCGTAATCGTGTTCGATCCTATTTTCAGAAGAATAAATACCAGACGCCAAAAAATCAGTCTATGATTAAACGCATTGTTGATTTGGAATGGATTGTCGTTCGCAGCAATGTTGAAGCGCTCCTCACAGAAGCAAATATGATCAAGGAGGTTCAACCAAAGTACAATGTGAGCCTAAAAGACGATAAATCATTTCCTTATATTCGAATTACCAATGAACCTTATCCTCAAGTATTACTAACTCGTAAAGTTGAGAAAGATGGTTCAAAGTATTTTGGACCCTACACGGATGTTAAAAATCTGCGTTATTCATTAAAAGCATTGCACAAGATATTTCCGGTTCGTAGCTGTAGTTTTTTTATGGATGACCGGATAGTAACTGATAGAAAAGTTAAACTCTGCCTGGATTATCATATTAAGAAATGCGAAGGACCCTGTGAAGGCAAAGTGAGCAAAAATCATTATGATGCCATGATTGATAGAGTGATAAAATTTTTACAGGGCCAAACCAAAGAAACGGAAGATTATATCTGCAAACAGATGGAAATTGCCGCAGCGGATTTCCGTTATGAAGATGCCGCCATGTATCGTGATCAACTCAATGCCGTTAGAAATTTTAAGGATCGTCAGCGAAAAGTAGCTTCAGATTTTGATGATCGTGATATTTTTGCCTTGGCCAGGGAAGATGATATTGGTGTTATGACCATTTTGCGTGTTCGAAATGGTCATATATTTGGTCGAGAAAAAATATCATTGCAAAATGTTGATGAAGATGAAGCGGTTGTATTTTCTTCAGTCATATCCCGTTTTTACATGGATTCGGATTTTGTTCCCAAAGAAATTACTGTTTCTGTATTACCTGAAGGTCAAGATGAGCTGGAAGAATGGCTATCGGAAAAGAAAGGCAGTAAGGTGGTAATCCGTCAGCCTAAACGGGGTGAAAAAGCCAAGGAAGTACGGTTATCGTATCAAAACGCCAGACTACTTTTGGGCGAGTGGCTGATCAATCGGAAGAAGCGCCGCGAACTCGTTCCGAAGATGGTCAATCAATTGCAAGAAGATCTGCAGTTGAAAGCGCCGCCGAGAAGGATTGAGGCTTTTGACATTTCACATTTGGGAGGAACGAATACTGTAGCGTCCATGGTCTGTTTTATTGATGGTAAACCCAAAAAGTCTGAATACAGAAAATTCAAGATAAAAACGGTTGGTGGAATAGATGATTTTGCAGCCATGCGGGAAGTGGTCCACCGCCGGTATTTACGTTTGAAAAAGGAAAAAGGCAGTTTACCCGACCTTATTTTGATCGATGGGGGAAAAGGGCAGTTGAGCATGGCTGTATCAGCCATGAGGGAATTGGGGCTTGACTATATTCCTATTATTGGCCTGGCAAAGCGGTTGGAAGAAGTGTTTGTGCCCGGAATATCAGATCCCCAGTCCATTCATAAGCAATCACCCGGGCTAATTTTATTACGGCGTGTTCGCGATGAGGCTCATCGCTTTGCAATTACATTTCAGCGCAGCAAGCGAAAAGATGCCCTGAAATCTGTATTTAACGAAATTGAAGGCATAGGACCTAAACGAGTCCAAAAATTATTGCAGAACTTCGATTCTACTGAATTGATTGCTAAAATATCCCAAGAGGAAATAGTAACCAAAACCGGCATTCCGGAAAAACTTGCTGTTGAGATAATCAAGAAAGCGAAATATCTTAATAATGAATGAGTAAATCTCTCCCTGAACAAGAAGGAGGGGGAAAATCAGTCGAGATGAATTTTCTTCCTTTTGTAAGAATGGATTAAAAGTGTGATGTCGAAAAAATGAAAATGAGCATTTAATTGCACAAATCTCCTAGAGTAATATTGAGTATAGATTCCTCTATGTTCGTTAAATTAATGAGTTCCAGATCACACATTGATGATTCAAAACACTTTAAATTCGATACATAATGCGTAAACTATTTACAATTATTTTTTGCTTGTCATTGCTTTTTGCACAGGACTACGAAGAAAAATACATTTTAATTAAACTGGATCAGGGTGTTAAAAAAAGTGAGTTCAGGACAGTGTTGAATACATCAAAATATATCATCGATAAAACAGTCGTTAAACGTCTTGGTATTTATAAGGTCAGAATTTTGGATAATCGCTTAACCGTGCAAATGGCGGTTGAGGAAATGCGCAACAATCCCTGGGTGGAAAAAGCGCAATTAGATCATAAAGTTTCTATGCGTCAGACTTTTCCTGATGATAATGAGTTTGGACAGCAATGGAGTAAGCATAATACCGGACAAAACGGTGGTACTCCAGATGCAGATATTGATGCACCGGAAGCATGGGATATCTCTACAGGCGGTGTCAATGCTTTGGGTGATACAATCGTTGTTGCAGTTGTGGATGGCGGTATGATGTTGACCCATCCGGATCTGGAACCAAACCTCTGGACCAATTATAATGAAGAAATCGGTGATAGTAACAATGATGACTGCCCGGGTGATTGTAACGTTGATGACGATAGTGACGGTTTGATTGATGAAGATTCACAGGACTGTGGTAGTAATGGTTATGATATTGATGGCTCTCCCTGTACGTATCTGGATGATATGGATGCAGATGATGACGAAAACGGTTACATTGACGATATTAATGGTTGGGATGCTTATAATAGCGATGGAACTATTCCAAGTAATGGACACGGAACCCATGTTGCCGGCATTATAGGAGCAAAAGGGAATAACGGCAGTCAGGTGGCCGGGGTGAATTGGGATGTAAAACTTATGGCAATTGGTGGTTCATCCGGAACGACATCCATCGTACTGGAAGCATACGGTTATGCACTGGATCAGAGAGCGTTATACGATTTGACAAACGGTGCTATGGGTGCCTTTGTCGTTGCAACGAATAGTAGTTTTGGAGTAGACAATGCCGATTGCAACTCTGTCAATTATTCTCTGTGGAATGATATGTATAATGCCATGGGAGAATACGGTATTTTAAGCGCTGCAGCCACCATGAACAGTAACTCCAATGTGGATAATACGGGTGATGTTCCCACCGGATGTAATAGTGATTATTTAATCGCTGTCACCAATACAACACGAAATGATACCAAAAACGGTGGAGCTGCTTATGGTGCCAATTCCATTGATTTAGGTGCACCTGGAACCAACATTCTTTCAACATATACCGGTGGCGGCACAGCCAATCTGACGGGAACATCCATGGCATCCCCGCACGTTGCAGGAGCGGTTGGATTCATGCATTCTGTTATGACGCCGGGATTTGCAAGTTACTACAAAAATAATGGGGCAGATGCAAGTGTCATTTTAAAACAAATGATACTAAACGGAACTGACTCTTTAACTTCCCTGAATGGAATTACTGTCAGTGGTGGTCGGCTAAATATATATAATACCGCTTTACTCGTTCAAAACTATTTTGCCGCTGATTCGCTTGATCCGAATCCTGTGACTGACCTGCAATCGGATACATCCCAATGGTATCAAGTTACATTGAGTTGGGATGATCCAATAACATTGTTCGGAGGTGATGCCATTTCTGATTTTGAAATTAATATCAATCGTGATGGTTTCTTTCATGCCAGTATTCCTTCAGGACTGGAATCCTTTACTGATTATGGCCTGATGAGTGGAGTGCCTTATCATTATTCGCTTATTACACGATTAACAACGAATGATTCTACTTCGGTACCGGTTAATATTTCTGTGATTCCAATCGGGGGTGACTGTGTGGTTGGAGATGTTAATGGGGATCAGATAATTAACCTCCTGGATGTCATTAATGTATTACTATTTGCCCTGGAACATGAAATTCCGGATGAAGAAGGATTATGTGCTGCCGATATGGATTTCGATGGAGAGGTAACCATTAACGATGTATTACGCCTTGTGGATATTGTATTGGGAAGACCGTAGAAGAATACGACTTGTTAGATAATTTTATAAGCCTCGGCAAATCAACCCGGGGCTTTTTTGTCTGTAATATATAAAGTTGGGATTTATTTCAGTGTGAATAACTCTTCAATTTTGGCGATCATGGCTTTGAATTCCTTTTCCTCAAAAAGTCGAGACAGAAAAACGATCCTACCATTTTGATCTAATACAATGTTTCGGGTGACACCGGATTCTCTATCAGCAAATAAAGCAAAGATATTCGCACCGGGGTCCAAAGCCATGGGATAAGTAATCTTCATCTCATCTTTAAACTTCTGAACCACATCCAGGGGCTCATCGCGATCAACGCCGATTAAAATGAAATCCTTGTCCTTGAATTTCTGCCAAACATCTTTTTCCAGGTGGGGCATTTCCTTGCGGCAGACAGAACACCAACTAGCCGTGAATTGCAATACAGCCACTTTTCCTTTCAGGTCTGCTTTGGAAATTGTCCTGCCGTCAATGAGCTGTAATGTGAAATCTGGTGATGCATCTCCGACTTTTACAATATACCCTCGATCATCCGGTTCTGTTGGAAAAGTGAGAGTTGAAAGAAATAATATTAAAGTGAGTAGTCTACTCATATTTTTGTTTTCCAAGGTCCGTTTACTAGCCACCACACTCTCTTTGGATTGTACCGTACAACGTGCAAACAGTTAATGTATTCCATTTCACTACTCACCCGTTACCTCTCACCACTCACCAAAAACCCTTGTTCTTTCATCCACTCATCGGATAAAAATTTGGACAAATAGTTTCTGACTCCATCGGGTAATATAATTAAACATTTTTGTCCAATTTCCAATTTTTCAGCTTTTTCCAGAGCTGCAGCCAACGCAGAACCGCTGGAACCACCGCAGAGAAGTCCTTCTTCTCGAATAAGTCTCCGGGCAAGTATTAAAGATTCTTTATCACTGGTCTTGACATATTCATCCACAAGGCTGTTATCCAGCACATCCGGAAAAAAGTCATATCCGATGCCTTCCACCTGATAAGGATAAACTTCGTCGCCACCGCCAAGAATCGAACCATATGGATCAGCTCCGATGATTTTAATGGAGGGAATCTTTTCTTTCAGTTTTTTTGCCACACCGGTGATAGTTCCACCGGTGCCGACGCCCATAACGCACATGTCCAGATCCGTACCGAAATCTGCAAGTATTTCTTCAGCAGTACCTTCATAATGGGCATCGGGATTATCCGGGTTTGAATATTGATCAAGGAAATGGGCATTGGGAATTTCCTTGGTTAATTTTTTAGCAACGGAAATATGGCTTTCCGGGGCGTCCCAGGCTGCTTCTGTGGGTGTACGAACAATTTCTGCTCCCAATGCTTCCAATACGACCTGTTTTTCCATGCTCATTTTTTCCGGCATCACAATGATACAGCGATATCCTTTTACTGCAGCCGTCAACGCCAGACCGATGCCCGTATTACCAGAAGTCGGCTCGATTAATGTATCGCCCGGTTTAATACGGCCGGACTTTTCAGCTTCTTCCACCATTCGATAGCCGATCCGGTCTTTAACGGAACCGCCGGCATTAAAGAATTCGCATTTAGCGTAAAGATCACAATCCAACTCACTCCCAATCCTGTGAAGTTTTACGGTAGGAGTGTTACCGATTGCCTGTAAAATATTGTTTAAAATCATTGGAGTCCTTTCAAGAATAAAGTCAACGATGTAATTTTAAGGGTCAAAACTTAATGTAATTTTCATGGAGAAATAGAATGAATCTTTTACAGGATAAAGTATGTATTGTTACCGGTGGCGGACGAGGAATTGGAAAAGCCACAGCCAATAAATTCATTCATGAAGGTGGGATCGTTTATATTGCGGATTATGATGAATCATCAGGCACAGCTGCCGCAGAGGAACTGGGTGAGAATTGTACTTTTGTTAAAACGGATGTGAGCAATTCAGAAAGTGTCAGATCGTTAATAAACCAGGTGAAAAATGATCATGGCCGGATTGATATCATTGTCAATAATGCAGGAATTTTACAGGATAATACACTTGAAAAAATGGATGAAGAGCAGTTTGATAAGGTAATCCAAGATCGGAAGAGCGTCGTGTAGGGAAAGAGTGTAGATCTCGGTGGTCGCCGTATCATTAAAAAAAAAAAAAAAGAGAATAAAGAAAGAAATGATAGGAGGGAAACACTACAAGTGTCTTAGAGAAGGGAAGAAGGA
>CAJVYU010000098.1 GCA_913009735.1 uncultured Fidelibacterota bacterium | reverse complement strand
AGCTGTAACATCTTCATAGGGGCCAGCTAGCCAACCGCCATAGTTAACAAAGCCTTTATTGCTGTCATCATAATAGTCATAGATTTTGACTATGTTCTTTGGATTACTGCCCGCATCCATTGAGTCCGTTGTGGTCTCTCCCCACCAGTTATAGCGAGCGTCCAGTTCGTTCCCCGTCGTACTATTATTAAAATAGTCATAATTATTATGCCCGTACAGATCATTATACTGCACAAACGGACCGGCATAATCGTTTACATATATACCATAACTACCGTTATTAATGATTGTATTATACCGCAGTGTATCTGCCGCCGGACTTTCAAAATTTGTTCCTAAATATACTCCAGAGTAATTATGGCCACTTATTGTATTACTATCCACATTTACAGAAGCATACTCTATCCTCATTCCATAACTGCCATTGTCCTTTATTACATTACTCAATACCTTCCACTGGCTGGTAGCATATCCCGTACTGTATTGTATATAAATTCCGGTATCGGTTTTATTTTGCACCGTATCTTGCCTCACCGTTACACTTTTCGTATACCCAACTTCAATACCATTACCATTACCCCCGTCAATCTTATTCTGATAAATATCAAAAGTGTCTTTTGCCTGAAGAGTAATCCCCGTGCTATTGGACTGACTAATGGTATTTTTTCGGATGATTCCGGACCCATTCGTATTACTCCAACTCATATAGATGCCGTAACCGGATAAATCGTGAAGAGTATTATTTTCAATAATATCATACCTATAGCTGTAAGAAGAATATATGGCTGAGCCGGAATGATGAATACGGCTGTTTGTGACTCGTATCGTATCGCTCGTTGAACCATACAAAGACTGGGATCTAATTCCATAGGTAGCATATTCAATACGGTTATATTTAAACGAGCCTCCTGCATTACTGTCCCGTAAATATATTCCATACCAGTCACCGGAAGAAGGCGACTCCGCGTTAGACGTAAACACAATCGTATCCGTGGCCGTTCCTTCAGCTATCAAAGTCCCATATACATACAACTCACCCCGGTTGGCATCATTGCCACCGCTCTGGTCATCTGAAAGTTCCGTAAAGCGTACCTCCACTCCCGCCTCAACGGTCAAGGTTACCCCGCTGTTAACCGTCACGTCACCCGTCACCAAAAACGGGCTGTCTGATGCAGACCAGGTCTCATCGGCTGATACAGTACCTGTCTTCAACGTTACGGAGTAAAAAGCCACATCTGTAATGGTAGCCTGATTACCAAAATCATCCGCCGGATCATTATAAGTAGCAGTCAGTTTATCACCGCGGGTTACCTGCAATACACCATCTCCACTATTGGCAGCAGCTTCTGCAAAAGTAATGCTCCCCTCAAAAATACCCGTGGCCACTCCCGTCTCCGTCAATGTTACCGTCTCCCCACTCGTCTCCGTCTCACTCTCTATCAACACCGTAAATATCTCCACACTGCTGCTGCTTGTGTTGCGGTCGCTGTCTGTTACACGAATATACATGGTGGAACCGCTGGGATAGTTCAATACCTCTACTCCGGAAGCATCAATAAGGGAGACCACTCCCGTTACGGTTGTACTAGTTCTGGAAAGGACAATATCACCGGAACCGCTGCTAAATGCCGAACCGGATGTTTTAACTATAATTTCATCGCCGCCTTGGACTTCTAAAATGCCATTAGATAGAGGCGCTACTTCACCTAAGCTTACATAGATTTCAGTTGTGAATATAGAAGTGTTCGGTCCGGTTTCAATAAAAGTAAGTGGTTCTCCATCCGGCTCGAACGAACTTGTAATCAATACGTCAATTCTGTCAACCATTTGAGGATTTATGTTCCATTTATTGTCACTCAATTCCATAGTAATAATTTTCTCAGCAGATAACCGATCCAGGGTATTGCCATACTGATCTTTGATGATCAGCACGTTGCTGTTAGCGGCCGAAACCATAAGCATGAGGAGTAGAATCTTGTTCAGCTTCATTTCACCACACCGTAACAATTCCAGACTGCACCCTTTGTAAAACTGAATTATTGTAAATATCCCGAACCGTACACATTTCATTTAATTCAATCATTGAGTCTCGAATTGGCCCCCGGTGAGAAAATTTGAATCTAATTAATGTTCCGGAGCCTGTTACACCTGTTACATTTCCTCCCGCTAATCCTAGATCCATAGTAAAATTTCCTGTCAGTGTATCCGATTTAATAAATGATATGATATAACCTATGCTTTGGAGAAGAAAATCTGTTGAATCATCTTCCAAAAAATAATTTTCCAATTTCAAGTCTTCTGTACTATATGTTAATTCAATATGTGTACCCATAAAATCAACAACATCGTTTAATCTTGTATAAACGAAAAATGTATTGCCGGAATCAATATAAGTGTGGCTGGGAGATATAAATAATTTTGTACCTCCTTCACCATTAATATCAAATCCTATTCTTGGCCAATTCCTCTCAGTAATATTCGTGGGATATTGGCTCCTAAATTCAACAGTATAATGTTTATCTTCCAGATTGGTAATTGTTACGGTATGTAATCCGGTTGTGCTATCGTATGTCCAAAATGATAAATCTTTTTTTAATATATCATCCCCTGAAGACCAGGTTGACCAACTATTATTATCAACCCTGAATGAATATAATATTTCATGAGGTAACCGGGTTAAAGTGTTTGAAGAGTCAGGCCAATACTGGCTATTAGAATGACGGAAAGTAAATGTGACTTCATTGGTGTCAAGAATATCTCCATCTAATGGGCCAGAAAATATGCCGGTTGAAGGAGCTATATAATCAGGGTCCTGTGGATCAAAGAGATTCTCTACATCAGAAACGATATTGGTACACGACCACACAAACATCAAAACAATGCTTAAACTTAAGTAATGCTTTTGCAGAGGATATTTAAACAACACTGTTACCTCATTTAATTAAAAATTAACTAATAAATATAATAACCTTTGTGATATATACCCACGCTATTTCGCGGTTAATTTCCATATACCGTCCCAGTCTTTATCAGGCGGATTTTCCTTAAAATGTTTGCAGCGGATTATATATACTTTACTTGGAGTTGTCGGACGAAAGGGAAATTCATCTTCCATCACTGCTGATGCTTCAAATTTATTCAGGGCTTCACCCCATTTCTGGTTATTGTAGAGTTCAAGACCTTTATGAAACAATTTTAACATTTCAATAGTGTTATCATCTAATTCACCTTTTTCAGCTAATAGTTCATATACACGAACAGGTAATTTTTTACCTTTAACTGTCACATAATCCAACGTTCGCCATTCAAAAAAATCTTTTACTTTTTCATAGGTTTTTTCAGCTACCTGAATATATACGCCATATTGTTTTGAAGAAGCTTCCAGCCTCGAAGCCAGGTTCACTGTGTCACCCATCATCGTATAATTCATGCGCATTTCAGATCCCATATTACCGGTAACCATTGGGCCGGAGTTCAACCCGACTCTATGACGAAGATCATGTACTAATTCCGGCATTTCAGGATCTTGACTCCATTTTTCCCTTAATTCTGCGATCTTCTTTTCCATATCCAAGGCTGTCTTGCAAGCCAAATATTCATGTTTTTCAACAGGGACGGGAGCACCATAAAATGCAACAATCATATCGCCGATATATTTATCCAGTGTTCCCTGATTCCTCAGTAAAATAGTAGTCATTTCAGTTAAATAGTCATTCATGAGACGAACCATTTTCTCCGGCTCCATGACTTCTGAAAAGGCTGAAAAGCTCTGAATATCTGAAAAGAATGCTGTATGATAACCTGCATCACCCCCCAATTTTGGTTCTTGTTTTTCTTCATACATTTGCTCAATCAATTCCGGCGATATATATGCTCCGAATGTATTCTTTAAAAATCTCTTATCTTTTTGTTCATTTAAAAATCGATATAACACATTACTGACGTAGGTTAAAACAATCGCCGCCATGGGAGCAACCATTGGCAAAACATACGATTTACCTACCCCGGGGAGAGATAAACTAAACATACCTTCACTCGAAAACAGTCCCCCCAGAGTTACCTTCATCAACCACCAGTAATCATTTATAAATGCACCACAGACGATTCCGAAATAAACGATTCCTTCAATCATTACAAGCAAAGCAGCAATGATTGGGTTAACAAATTCCAACAAGAAAAACGCGATAAAAGCCAATAATGATATTAACAGAATTTGTTCCAATAACAATCCATGACTGGACAGATCTGTTACTGCCCCTCCAAAAGTCTTAATAAAATTCCTATGCAAAACCGTTTGTATTGCATTGGCATGTGTTTCCATACCCGGTGTCATTTGCTGAATGCCCATGTAGTTATAGAAGGGGGTAAATTTCACATCATGGATAACTTCAATAGCAACACCAATGATTACGATCTTATTATAAAACGGTGTTTGGGTAACGTCAAATTCACCTCCAATACCGAGAGCTTCGATGGTGGCTTCCCGATCTGCAGAATCTTCGATAGCCAGGATCCATTCCGGCAGGTCTCCCGGCAGGAATTGTGTCATCCAGTCCACATCTTCCATGGGATCTTTTAAATCAATTTCTTCTGTATCAATCACATGAGCTACAGAAAAACGAGGAAAAGTACCCCAAGGCGGTAAGTTTTCTTCCGTTTGCACTCTATATCCGGAGGCAGGACCATAATAATTCACCAAGAACGTATTACTTCTTCCATAGGCATTAATTGAGTACGGACCGTATGTCCAGAGGCGGTTATCAGGATTATATCTTGGCACAGTTGTATCCGGAAGATCAGCGAATGCTTTAACTGCTTTCATACCCAAGGTTAAATAAGCTTTATCCTGTTCATGAGCCATATAACCTGCAATGGCATATCGTCTGGAAAACCCATCATCATCCAACTGATCATTAATCAATCCAGTTTCCGGATCAGCTGCCATGATTTCTTTAATGGGATATGAGATATATTGTGGAGGCTGTCTATTAGGTTCAGTCACCATTTTTACATTGATGACCACTTCCGTTCCATGTGCTTTGGCTTCAGCAATGGATTCAGCTAATAATTGATCACCATGACGGGGAATTAAATAGGGTAGAGCTTTGTAAATATCCTTCGCTAATGTTGTATCTCCAAATTGAGGTATAATATTAATGATATCATCTTCATCTAGTGCATTAATAAAATTGTACAAATCTTCTGACTTTTTTTCCGGGGAATCGAATTGGATATCGAAGGCAATGACTTTTGCTCCAGCCTGATATAAGTTTCGAATAATTCGACTCCAAATTGTACCCCGGGGGTATGGCCATTCCTCAGGCATCAACCGCCATGCTTCATCATCTACTTCCAATAAAACAACATCTGTACCTATTTCCGCATAAGAGGAATCCCTGGCTGTCCAACCCGTCAGCGGTCCACGAATACGATTAAATCGGAAATCATATGTTTTCATTTCCATTATATCAAAAATGCCTGCCCAATACATCAGACAAACCATTATAATAGAAAATATGGTCAGCACAAAACCGATCCATTTGCTTTTTACATATTTTACTAGACTATCCATTGGAATCCGAAGAGACCTTTGCAAAATCTAATGCATAAATTAATAAACGTAAAATTCGTCTGCTTGTCGTTGAAAAACTCATATATTTCTATTAAACAAAAATTTCATCATTTACCGCGTTTTCCGCCTTTATCAAATAAATTTTATATATTTTTTCTTCACACATTAGGTTTTACAATAGTTTCTAGAAATTATACCTGAGTGAAAGTAAAACTCCTGATGTGTTTAATGCAGTTTCTTTTTCAGTGCTTCGCATTTGCATATAACCTGTTAAGAATGCTTTCATTCCATTTACAATATTGATTTCAATACCTGAATTAAATCCATACAATTTAATTGGGGTTGTCCCTTTGTTAGATAAATAAGATAATCCACCGGTGACCTTTAAGCGATTATTCCAAAAGGAATAACTCCCTTTTGTATTGACGGACGTCCAGGTTAATTCATTGAAGTATATCAAACCTTCATTATCCTGGATCGGAACCTGAATTGCGGTACGGCTGATATTAAATACTGTTCGCAATGGTCTATAAAATTTCGTCGACAGTGCAGTCGAAATAGTTTTAGAATCGGATTTTTGAAAAAAATATCCTTTAATCCGATCACCGGCTAACACGTCTTCATTGGTTAAGCTGTTGACATTTAAATTTAAATTGTGTTTTAATCTCCCAGTTGAAAAAGGATATGTAATTGAGAAAAATGTATTGTTTGTTTTAGAATCCTCTCTGAAATCAGTTAACACACCGCCAACACGTTCGAGCTCATCCTTACTGTTATTTTTTCCTATGGATTGAAAATTTACGACATAAGAAGGCGAATCAGGGCCGGGAATAAATGTGATTCCAAAAGATAAATTTTTTGTTTTTAATGGTTCTTCAACGGTGGAAAGTATTTTGTTATCCCGATATTTGTACATGACATTAAACATCAATTTATTATCCAAAACAGATAGGCGATTCGAAATAGAAAATTCACGAATATTATTTGTTAAATATGGATTGGCCAGAGAAACAAACTCCGGACCGATTTGTCTGTATTGTATTGTAAACTTATTGTACCTGTAATTTCCCAATAGTCGAAAATGAAAAGCGGAAGACGGCATATTAATAATCGTTGAAATTGGATTAGTTTCAAAAGAAACCGGATCAAAAGGAAGTAATGGTATCATATTAATATTCATAATAAATATTTTTTCATAGTCCAATGGATTCATGACTTTTAAAGTATCGATATTCAACGATCCTTCAGTTATCCTGCCATCATCGTCATACATTGTTGCAATTAAACCGTCCAATGAATCATCCAATGCAGTATCCAACTGTGCTCGAGTCATAACACCATCCCAAATATCTCTATTGAACAAACTCATATTCCAGCTGAAATCAAATTTCATCCGATCATCATCCATAACCCTCCCAAAATCAAAGCCAACAACTATATTATCCTGTGGCTTATACCCGTTCCAATGCTTTGTTGGAAATAAGATCGTACCATCAACACTTTCAACTGCTGCGACAAATTCATCGTATGAGTATTTTCCAGTAGAAATATTGTATAAGCTGTCATTATAAGTCACATCCGCACTATCAACTAAAATTTCTGCTCCGGGAATAAATTGATCTACTGAATTAATATCATCAATCGCTTTCATAAAATGAATGCCTAAATTATAATTAAAAAGATTAATTGAAAACCGTGTCAATGCGAGTTCTCTTTCAAAGGTGTATCCCTTTCTATCCAAAGTAAAGATCGGTCTGATCAATGAATCAATTGTTGTTTCACTTCCTGTAAGAGAATAACCCCCATCAATTTTATTCGAATGCTGTACGGCTCTATTTAATTGGCCGCGAATGACCTGGACCCTGAGAAATCGCAGATCTAAATCAACACTGACACCTCTTACCCTACGCCCATCAAGTGTATATGGATTAACTGATTCGTAAAAGTCACCAAGTTTAACATTAAGATATTTCATAAAATTCACATTAAATGAGGATCGGTTTAATGGCTGCATAAAAGGATTTTCACGACTGGTATTTCTATAGTTAATACTTATTTTGGCATATTCCACTTCAGCCCTTGCTTTTACATTGAATTCAGCAATATTCAGAAAATCATCTCCGACTAAATCAGAAGAGATTTTTGTAGTTATATTTCCGTCATATTTAAATTGTGATGGAATGATGGACCCTTTAATGACATTAAATGACCACCTGACCGGTGCAATGTTTTTTCCATCGAGTGTTGATAAAGTGATTTCAACAAACTGTTTTCCTGCAGCCATCCTTTCAGGTGCATATGCTATTATACCCCCACTTATTTCAGCTTTATTGGTTACATCATTTCCATTTATACGTAATCGAATACTCGATGAATCAACATTTGAAACATTAAATAAACTCGCAACAATGATAATATCTCGTTTATTAATTTCAGAATTTGGATCAGGAGAAAGGATTAAAACATTCGCATAAATTGATTTATTAGACACTGGTTTTTCATTGATATTTTCCCGCTTTTCACTTTTCTTGAATTTTATAGCAATAAAAAACGGCTGTTCGAATGGGTTATCAACTTCCGGTGCCGCCAGAATTGCTCCATTCGCCATATTAAAAACAAAACAATATTCAATCCCTTTTTCTGAAAGCAAACTACTATTTATTTGCATTCGCCAGTTTGCACCAGTTTGCACCAGCGTCAATTCCTGATAACTTAAATTCCCTTTTATTCGATAATATCCTTTCGCTTCCAGAATGTCGTTATCAGTAATAGGAATGACGTCAAGAATCAGATCTTCTCCAATCCTTGCCTCAAAGGGCTGTTCATGAAAAAGTGTGGATCCGCTAATTGGGTAAAAAGGATTAAGTAGAATTAGTATGATCAGAATCCGTTTCATGTCGAAAATTTATATGGATTTATAAAACGGAAAAGAGTTTATTGAATATCAATTAGAAGCGTTCTTATTTCTCCGTTGGGTCCTTCCAACTCAATTTCAATTTGTGTTCCAACAGAACCCCCTGAATCAGGATCAGTAGGAATATTGTCAGGATTTGTTTCTGATGCTTCTATACTACCATCCGTAGATGATGTACATGTCATACCAGCACCAATATCCGTTGACTCTCCACTCAGTAAATTTGTAAGATTAACAAGTCCCTCTAAACCAATCAAAATATCTCCAACATCAGGATTCGTTATCATCCAAAAATCAGTTCCTTTTACTGATGCAACTGATGTAGGGCTTTGAACAACAAAATCACCTTTACGTTGTTTATTAACTTGCGCTCGCAATGTGCCAACAGCTATGTTTATTTGTTTAGAAATAGAACCCGTTGTTCGAGATCCTTTTACCATGATTTCTGTTTTTTCTTTTACTTTAATCATGGACTTATCATCAATATATATAAAAACAATAAAACCATCATCACCTGTCTTAATTCTGTCACCGTCTGTTAGAATAGTACCTGCTTTTAATTTAGAAAAACCACTTTTCCCAGCTGCTTCGATACTGACCTTACCGGATACTTTTGTGGTAACTGCAATTTTAGATGCACTTTGTAAAGGTGCTAATAAAAGCGTAATAATGAAACCAATGAGTATATGTTTTAGTATTTTCATTAATCATTCACAGAAACATTTATAATGACAGCATTTTGACTAATTACTTGATTAATTATAGCCATGATTGACGATTGATCAGACACATTTCCATTTACTGTATAAGAACCGTTCGGTACATATCCTTCTAACGAACCGCTTGGACCAAATAAAGCACTAAATTGATCCGACGTTAATGCCTGTCCAAGTAATTGAATTACTGGATTTACACCCGACGGAACCGGCGATGAACCTCCGATATCCCCTATTTTAAATGAAAATATAGAAGAAGTGATTTCCTCATTCCCTTCGGTTGTGGGTAATGTTGCTTTCACCTGCCACACGTACACTTTGTTATATTCTAACAATCGGGCATTTGAAACAGGATATTGAAAACTGGTTACATTACCTATTGACTCCCAGTCCTCCGTTTGATTGAATGGCAGCATGGTTTCATCTTCAATAGCATCATCAATAGATGAATGAATTTCCGGTTTGAATTCCGACACTCTGATCATCATATCACATTGTGAACAAACCTGCGGATACCAAATAAATAATGGAAATGTATTATAAATTTCATTAAGTGACGTATCCGCCAATGCTCCACCGGGGGATTCTAAAGTAATATATGATGGAGATTCAACGACGATGGTTATCTCTTCAGTATCTGTCACTGAAAGATCATTTTGACTACTCCCACTATAGATTTGGACTCTAAATGAATAATGTCCATCGGCCAATCTTCCTGTAGTAAGAACAGCACTTAAAATTTGATCGAATTGTGAAACATCCATTGATTCATTGATTGTAACAGATAGGGGTACAACATTTCCATTCACATCCAACAATTGGGTTATGTTGGTTGAGAAATCTTGATTTTCCAAAATAATATCTGCATTCATTTGAAAGGGAGCTGATTCTACATCAATAATCGTTGTTTCTGAATTAATGTTTAAAGATGGTGAAACTAATGACGCTGTAAAATGCACCTTTCCATAAACAGGATAGGAACTTCCTCTAAGTCTAAAACGAAATAATTGAAAGTTGGATGCTCCTGTTTGGAGATCAAAACTACTTATATAGTATGTTGCATATTCTGTAAAACCAGGTTCAGGATCAAGGTTAATCGTCTGAGAATAGAGTTTATAATCTGAAATAAAACCGGATAAAATGATGAATAAGGCTGTTTTATAAAAAGTGTTTCGCATATCCTTTGAATCAAATTTACCCGAAAAATGTAGGCTTTCCCAAACTTATTCAATCAATTATGATATATATCACATAATTAAAACCCTCCTAAAAAGGAGGGTTTTAATTATTCCCGGCAACGTCCTACTCTCCCACGCTAGTCTCCCGCGCAGTACCATCGGCGCTCCAGGGCTTAACTGCCGTGTTCGAAATGGGAACGGGTGTTTCCCCTGTGCTATAATCACCGGAAAATTCTTTTTAAAAAAAACGATGGGAAATTGACGGGTTGTTTCGTAACGATAAAATTTTGGTAAAGTCGTTCGGCTTATTAGTACTGCTCGGCTAAATACATTACTGTACTTACACCTGCAGCCTATCAACGTCGTAGTCTACGACGAGCCTTATTACCTTATGGTAGAGATATCTTATCTTGGGATCGGTTTCGCGCTTATATGCTTTCAGCGCTTATCCGGACCGAACATAGCTACCCAGCCGTGCTCCTGATGGAACAACTGGTACACCAGAGGTTCGTCCACTTCGGTCCTCTCGTACTAGAAGCAGATTCCCTCAAATATCTTGCGCCCACGGCGGATAGAGACCGAACTGTCTCACGACGTTCTAAACCCAGCTCACGTACCACTTTAATGGGCGAACAGCCCAACCCTTGGGACCTTCTCCAGCCCCAGGATGTGATGAGCCGACATCGAGGTGCCAAACCTCCCCGTCGATGTGAACTCTTGGGGGAGATAAGCCTGTTATCCCCGGAGTACCTTTTATCCGTTGAGTGATGGCCCTTCCATACGGAACCACCGGATCACTAAGTCCTGCTTTCGCACCTGCTCGGTCCGTCGACCTCGCAGTCAAGCTCCCTTATGCCTTTGCACTCTACGTACGATTACCAACCGTACTGAGGGAACCTTTGAGCTCCTCCGTTACCTTTTAGGAGGAGACCGCCCCAGTCAAACTACCCACCTAACACTGTCTCTCGCCCGGATTCACGGGTCGGGATTAGAGTCCTAGCAATACAAGGGTGGTATTTCAAGATTGGCTCCACCCGAACTAGCGTCCGAGCTTCATAGCCTCCCACCTATCCTACACATGTAGAACCAGAATCCAATGCTAAGTTGTAGTAAAGGTTCACGGGGTCTTTTCGTCCTGCCGCGGGTAGCCGGTATCTTCACCGACACTTCAATTTCGCTGTGCTCCAGGTCGAGACAGTGCTCAATTCGTTACACCATTCGTGCAGGTCGGAACTTACCCGACAAGGAATTTCGCTACCTTAGGACCGTTATAGTTACGGCCGCCGTTTACTGGGGCTTCATTTCAGAGCTTCGCTTACCGAAGTAAGCTAACCCCTCCATTTAACCTTCCAGCACCGGGCAGGTGTCAGTCCCTATATTTCGTCTTACGACTTAGCAGAGACCTGTGTTTTTGCTAAACAGTCGCTTGTGCCTGGTTACTGCGACCCCTTTCGGCTCTGTTCGTAAATAATTTCACCTAATTGGGGCACCCCTTCTTCCGAAGTTACGGGGCTAATTTGCCTAGTTCCTTTACCTGGAATCACTCAAACGCCTTAGGATACTCTCCTCACCCACGTGTGTCCGTTTAGGGTACGGTCAGTTTATAATCTAACATAGAGGATTTTCTTGGCAGTATGATTAGGGTCAGTTTGTGGGCTAAGCCCTCCTATTCGTGCCTCGGAGTTAATGAAAATGCGGATTTACCTGCATAAACCTCCTACACACTTAAACCTGGACAATCAAAACCAGGCTGACCTTTCACTTCTGCGTCCCCCCATAGTTCAAACAATTATACACTGGTAGATCGGAAG
>CAJVYU010000097.1 GCA_913009735.1 uncultured Fidelibacterota bacterium | reverse complement strand
TCTCCCCTTTTACAGGGGAGAAAGCAACCGGACTATTGCCAAAATTTTTCCCCTGTAATAGGGGAAACACAAAGGGGTTAAAAACATATAATTAAATCGTTTCGATAAACGTCTTGGACAGATATGAGTTTTTTACCAAGATGTAATAAAAGCGTTGTACTGTTAAAGTATCATCCTTAAAATCCTCGCTACGTTTTCCAGCAATGGATTACACGGTGATACTAGAATGAGTATGATAAATACAATACCAGCAAAACAAATCAATAGCGGCTTAGCCGGCACGTTAACTTTAGGTGTTGATATTAATTACCTGCGGATTAATGCGCTAATTATTGACCTACTTATTCTAGTCATTATTGGACTCGTCGTCCTGACAGCCTGACCGCATATTTACATACGGTAGGTTAAAGAGACGGCGGAGAATAATATCCCTTCCTAAACTCGTACATCCTACCAGAGTAAATATCCGGTCCTACAGGGGCGAAAAACGTTTACTAAAGAGTTCGAAAAGCAAAAATGGAACTGAAAATGCGATCGGATACAATTAAAAAAGGATTTGAGCATGCTCCCCACCGCAGTCTTCTGCGGGCGACGGGGGCTATACATTCTGAAGAAGATTTTGACCGCCCTTTTATAGGTGTGGCCAATTCCTATACAGATCTAATACCCGGCCATGTACACCTTCAGAAATTCGGGAAGGCAGCAAAAGAAGCAATACGTGAAGCCGGAGGAGTACCCTTTGAATTCAATACCATTGGCGTGGATGATGGTATTGCTATGGGGCACATCGGTATGCGTTATTCCCTCGCCAGCCGTGAACTGATTGCGGATTGTGTAGAAACAGTAGTCGAAGCTCACCGCCTGGATGGACTTTTATGCATCACCAATTGTGATAAGATTGTCCCCGGGATGCTCATGGCTGCAGTACGTATAAATATCCCCACTGTGTTTGTATCCGGGGGGGCAATGAAGGCTGGACGTTTAACCGATGGTACGAAAGTAGACCTGATTTCAGTATTTGAGGGAGTAGGAAAAGTGAAAGCTGGGAGCATTGATGAAGATGTCTTAAAAGAACTTGAAAAAAAAGCGTGTCCGACATGCGGATCATGTTCCGGTATGTTCACAGCAAATTCAATGAACTGTCTGATGGAGGCCTTGGGTATTGCCCTACCTGGAAATGGGTCTATCTTGGCTGTGGATGATGCTCGATTAGATTTGGTTAGAGCAGCGGGGAAACGTATGGTGGAAGTTGTAAAGAAGGAACTGAAACCAAGGGATATTATCACAAAAGAGTCAATCCGGAATGCCTTTGCTCTTGATATGGCAATGGGAGGAAGTACGAATACCGTGTTGCATACACTGGCTATTGCAAATGAGGCGGGCATTGATTTTGATTTAAATGAACTCAATGAAATTTCCAAGAAGACACCGTACTTATGCAAAGTCAGTCCGGCTACAAATGACGTCCATATGGAAGATGTTGATCGAGCTGGTGGCGTTTCTGCAATTTTAAATGAATTGTCAAAAAAGGATGGAGTATTACATCTGGATCAGCCAACTATCACTGGAAAAACGTTAAGAGACAATATTAATAGCTCACATTCTTTAGATAAAAACATCATTCGTTCAATCGATGATCCATATTCAAAAGAGGGTGGACTAGCTGTTTTATTTGGTAACCTGACACCTAAAGGAGCGGTGGTAAAAACAGGAGCTGTAGATGAAAAAATGCTTGTTCACTCAGGACCTGCAAGGATATACGAATCCCAGGAAGATGCCCTGACAGGGATTTTAAATCATGAAGTTCAACCGGGAGATGTGGTGGTCATTCGATATGAAGGACCTAAGGGTGGGCCGGGAATGCCTGAAATGCTTTCACCCACCAGCGCCATCATGGGAATGGGATTAGGAGATAAAGTTGCATTAATAACCGATGGCCGTTTTTCCGGCGGTACCCGGGGAACCTGTATTGGACACATTTCACCAGAAGCAGCTGACAGAGGTCCTATTGCTGCTCTTGAAAAGGGAGATATTATTCACATAGATATACGGAATAAAAAATTAACTGTTGAACTAACGGACGAAGAAATTCAGAGAAGAATTGCACATCTACCGGACTTTGAATTAAAAATTAAACATGGCTATTTGGGAAGATATGCAAAAATGGTTACATCTGCTAACACAGGTGCTATTTTAAAATTTTAAAGGAAATAGAAAATGAGTAATAATGAACAACAACAACTTACAGGCGCGGAAATTATATGGGAATGCCTTATTAGAGAAGGTGTAGAAACTGTATTTGGCTACCCCGGCGGTACCATTTTACCAACCTATGATGCGCTTAATAAATACAGGGATAAGATACACCATGTGTTAGTGCGTCATGAACAAGGCGCCACGCACATGGCCGATGGCTATGCTCGTGCCAGTGGTAAAGTGGGAGTAGCCATGGCAACGTCAGGTCCCGGGGCCACAAACATGATCACCGGTATGGCGACAGCCATGATGGACTCCTCCCCCATCGTATGTATTACCGGGCAGGTCTCGAGTGCAGTAATTGGTAGTGATGCTTTCCAGGAAATAGATATAACCGGTGCAGCTTTACCTGTCACAAAGCACAGTTATTTAGTGATGGATATTGATGAATTGGCAGATACGATCCGGGAAGCATTTTATGTAGCCCGTTCTGGACGTCCGGGTCCTGTTCTCGTTGATATTCCGAAAGATATTCAAAATGCCAAAACAGAATTTATTTATTCAAATAAAGAATTTAATCTGTTGGGATATCAACCGCAGGAAGATGTCCGGGATGACGACATAAATATATTTGCCATGATGGTAAATAATGCAAAAAAACCGGTTATTTTATCTGGACACGGTGTTCTTTTGTCTTATGCCTATAAAGAAGTTTTGGAATTAGCTGAAAAAGCTTCCATTCCCATTGCTACAACACTTCTTGGAATCGGTGGAGCACCTGACAGTCATCCTCTGGTATTGGGTATGATGGGCATGCATGGAGAATCATGGGTGAATCATGCCATACAGGATGCCGATCTTTTGATTGCATGCGGTATGCGGTTTGATGACCGGGTGACGGGTAACTTGAAAACCTATTCGCCGAATTCTAAAAAAATTCACATTGAGATTGATCCTTCTGAAATCAATAAGGTTGTAAAGGTTGAATTGGCAATACATGCCGATCTAGGGAATGCGCTTCGAAAAGTCATTCCATTTGTTAGTAAAACCGGACGAAAAGAATGGTTGAATACTATCGCCGGTTGGCACAGTGAGTCTCAAATGCGGGATGTGATGAATATTAAAACAGATACATTACTCGGTGCACAAGCCATCCGAAAGATTTGGGAAGGAACAAAGGGTAATGCGTTGATTGTTTCTGATGTAGGACAGCATCAGATGTTGGAAGCCCAATACTATGAACATGATGATCCCCGAACGTTATTAACATCGGGCGGTCTTGGGACAATGGGATTCAGTCTTCCGGCGGCAATTGGTGCAAGCTTCCACGAAAAAGATCGGGAAATTTGGGTCATTGTCGGAGATGGAGGTATCCAGATGATGCTCATGGAATTAGCAACAGCTGTGCAGGAAAATGTCAATATCAATATTGCTATTATTAACAATGGTTACCTTGGAATGGTTAGACAATGGCAGCAGATGTTTTATGAAGCCCGTTACGTAGAAACACCCATCTCAAGCCCCGATTTTCTAAAATTGGCAGATGCCTATGGTATGGAAGGATATCGTGTGGAGAAATTGGATGAAATTATAGAAACTATGGAAAAAGCACAAAAGAATACCGGACCAACCCTTATTGAATTTGTTGTAGAAGAATATGAAATGGTTTACCCCATGGTTCCTGCTGGGGCAGATCTTCATGAAATGATTATAAGACCATTATCGGATGAAAATAATAATGGTCAGTTAAAGGTAAAGGAAAAAGTAAAATGAAACAGACTCTAATTGTCTTGGTGGAAAATAAACCGGGCGTTTTAAACCGAATTTCCAGCTTATTCAGGCGACGGAATTATAACATTGAAAGCCTTGTAGTTGGGCATAGTGAAACTCCGGGTATCAGCCGTATGACTATCGTGGCAAATGAACCGGATCAAAGCAAAAGGGGTAATATTTATTTTAACCTCTTAAAATTGGTCAATGTAATTGCGGTGAAAGACGTGTCCAAGCTTCCGTGTATTTCACGGGAATTTATCATGGTCAAGATCAATACAGGTCCGGACCAATTTAACGAAGTGAATGCAGTTGCTAAACAATTTGGTGCAAGAATCGTTGATATGGGAGCCGAAACGGTCATCATAGAAGTAACAGATAAAGAATCGGTTATTAATAATTTGGTATCGGCATTACAACCATTTGAAATCACTGAGATCGTACGTACCGGTAAAATTGCTATGCGGCGCGGGAAAACACACAAAGTCAGTTCAGATAAAATAAATGCAAAGCCAGGCGAAATTACCTGGAAACCTGATCAAATCAGCTCATATCAGAATTAACATTAGAAGGTTTTGCAAAGCCTTCTATCAATCAACGGAGAGAAAATGAAAGAACTGGAAATTAACGGATATAAAGAAACAATCACCGAGAGATCAGATTATCCCATCGACAAGTGTAAGGAAATTCTTAAAGATGAAGTCACGGCAATCCTGGGTTATGGACCACAAGGTTTTGGCCAGGGATTAAATTTGCGCGATCAGGGATTTAATGTCATTCTCGGTTTACGAAAAGGAAACAGCTGGGAAAAAGCATTGAATGATGGCTGGGTTGAGAATGAAAATTTATTTGAGATTGAGGAAGCTGCAAATCGCGGAACAATCATTCAATTCCTTTTGTCTGATGCAGGCCAGATACAAGCATGGCCCACCGTGAAGGAAAACCTGAACGAAGGAGATGCTCTATACTTCTCACATGGATTCGGTGTGGTATTTCATAAACATACCGGCATTGTTCCACCGGATAACGTCGATGTTATTTTAGTTGCTCCGAAAGGAAGTGGTTTATCACTTAGAAATCATTTTCTGGCAGGGCGCGGGATTAATGCGTCCTTTGCAATCCATCAAGACTACACCGGCCGAGCCAGGGAGCGATGTATTTCGACAGCTTTTGCTATTGGATCGGGGCATCTTTTTGAAACAACGTTTGAAAATGAAGTTCACAGTGACCTGACAGGGGAACGTTGTGTTTTGATGGGATTGCTTCAGGGTGCCTTTTTAGCTCAATATGAAGTTCTGCGCGAGCATGGACATTCTCCATCCGAAGCATATAATGAAACCATTGAAGAGGCGTTGCAAAGTCTTTATCCGCTTGTATCAGAAAAAGGGATGGATTGGATGTATGCAAATTGTTCAACAACAGCCCAGCGGGGAGCGTTGGACTGGGCACCCAGATTTCGTGATACACTGAAACCGGTTATCAATGAATGCTATCAAAAAGTCATCAGCGGTGAAGAAGCAAAAATTGCTATTGAATCCAATTCGCGGCCTGATTACAGGGAGAGTCTGGACAAGGAATTGGAAGAGATTAATAACCAGGAAATGTGGGTAGCCGGAAAAATATTGCGCCAACTCAGACCTGAAAATCTTTAGGCACATGGATAATAAAAAATCATATAAACTAACTGTATTGCCGGGAGACGGCATTGGGCCGGAAGTCATGAATGCATCCTTAGAGGTTCTAAATGTTATAGGTAATAGCTATAATATAAATTTTGAACTTAGTACCGGACTTGTGGGGGGATGCTCGATTGATGAATCCGGAACCCCTGTTACTGATGAAGTCCTCGATCTTTGCCGGCAGGCTGACGCTGTATTGCTTGGTGCTGTTGGAGGTCCGAAATGGGATACGCTCCCGCAAGATCAAAAACCTGAAAAAGGATTATTGAAATTGAGGGAATCCCTCGGGTTGTATTCCAATTTACGTCCAGCGATAATATATCCGGCATTGGCGGATGCTTCTGCGTTAAAACGTGATGTGGTATTGGGTTCGGATATAATGGTTGTCAGGGAATTAACCGGAGGTATCTATTTCGGAGAACCCCGTGGACAAAATGTAAATGAAGCATGGAATACATTAAGGTATACGCGGAACGAAGTGGAACGTATTGCAATAACGGCATTTGAATTGGCAAAAAATCGTAAAGGACATGTTACATCTGTGCATAAAGCAAATGTGCTGGAAAGTTCACAATTCTGGCGCGAAGTTGTGGAAAATGTACATGACCAGTATCCTGATATCACATTGGATGAAATGTATGTGGATAATGCGGCCATGCAGTTGGTCCGGGATCCAAAACAATTTGATGTCATTGTTACTCAAAATTTGTTTGGTGATATTTTAAGCGATATTGCCGCTATGATTACGGGCAGTTTGGGCATGCTTCCATCGGCCAGCATAGGTGAAAAATATGCCCTGTATGAACCTGTTCATGGAACCGCACCGGAAATTGCAGGCCAAGATAAAGCCAATCCCCTTGCCATGATTGGTTCTGTGGCGATGATGTTGGACATATCCTTTGGATTACCAAATGCAGCAGAAGATATAAAAAATGCTATAGAGTACGTATTAAATGAAGGGTATCGAACAGAAGATATCACTTCAGACGGGTGTACAATCGTTACGACCTGTGAAATGAGAGACAATGTGATAAAAACATTGGAAACGTTAAAAAAGCCTAACCCTCTCAAATAATGTATTTTAGTACAATGAGGAAATTATGAGTCAGAAAATAATCATATTTGATACAACATTGAGGGACGGCGAACAAGCGCCGGGAGCTTCCTTAAATGTGTTTGAAAAAGTGGAAATTGCCAAACAATTAAATAAACTGAATGTGGATGTTATCGAAGCAGGATTCCCTGTGTCATCTCAAGCCCAGTTTGAAGCTGTCCAGCGGATTGCTGATTCTGTGGACACAATTATTACCGGACTTGCCCGGACAGTTGAAGAAGATATTTTGGCAGCGTACAACGCCTTGAAGGAATCGGAAAAATTTCGAATTCATACATTTATTGGAACCTCAGATATTCACATCCAGGGAAAATTCGGGCATGACCGTTATGGGAAAACATTGCAGGAAAAACGGAGCACCATTCTCAAAATGGCTTGCAATGCAGTTCAATATGCCCGGACATTTTCGGATGATGTTGAATTCTCTCCGGAAGATGCCGGCCGGACAGATCAATCCTATTTAGCTGAGGTTGTTGAAGCAGTTATAGAGGCAGGGGCAACCACTGTGAATATTCCTGACACAACCGGTTACACTATGCCGGAGGAATTCGGGGAAAAAATAGCCGATCTGAAAAAAAATGTATCCAATATAAATCGCGCAGTTATTAGTGTCCATTGCCATAATGACTTGGGTTTGGCCGTAGCGAATTCCCTTTCTGCCATTTCCAATGGAGCCCGACAAGTTGAATGTACTATTAACGGTATTGGTGAGCGTGCCGGGAATGCATCTATGGAAGAAATCGTCATGGCCCTGAAAGTGAGGTCAAATTTCTGGGGTTTTCATACGGATATTTACACGGAAGAAATTTATAATTCCAGCAGAATGATTTCCGGTTTTACCGGCATGCTTGTGCAACCGAATAAAGCTGTGGTAGGAGACAATGCCTTTGCACATGAATCAGGTATTCATCAGGATGGCGTATTGAAGAAACGGGATACCTATGAGATTATGACCCCGGAATCTGTAGGTATTTCCAATAACAAGATAGTCCTTGGACGTCATTCCGGGCGGCATGGATTATCCTCGAGATTGATAAAAATGGGATATGAGTTTTCTGAAGAACAATTAAATAACATTTATGAACGATTTCTGGAACTTGCTGATAAGAAAAAAGAAGTGTATGATGAAGATTTGCGCGTGTTAATGGGTGATGAAACGATAGTAGAAACCGGTTTTTATGATTTAGACTATCTTCAAGTCAATCTTGGAACAACGACAATTCCAACTGCAACAATCCGAATCAAAACCGAAGGGAAAGTCCTGGAAGAATCTGCGACGGGTGACGGTCCTGTAGATGCATGTTTTCGAGCCATAAATCGAACGTTAGGTCTTGGGGATAACGTAAAACTCGAACATTATCAAGTACGTTCTATCACAGGTGGAAAGGGAGCTCTTGGAGAAGTAACCGTCCGTTTGCGGGTTGGTGGCGAAGCATATATGGGAAAAGGAATTTCAACGGATACAATTGAAGCCAGCGTAAAAGCATATCTTCAGGCATTGAATCATTATGAGTCCATGAAAGATATAAATATTGTTTTTGAGAATATGGCTACTGTTTGAACACTTTCGCATAATTTGATGACAGGTAAAACACTATACGATAAACTTTGGGACTCCCATTTGGTTCGTACCGATGAAAATGGGGTTAGCCTGATTTATATTGATCGACATTTGATTCATGAGGTTACATCTCCCCAGGCATTTGAAGGTTTGCGGTTAGCCGGGAGGAAACTGTGGCGTATCGACGCGAATGTAGCGGTTCCGGATCACAATATTCCCACTGTTAACCGACATCAAGGAATCACAGATCCGATTTCCAAACTACAGATTGATACCTTAAGTGAAAATTGCAAACATTATGAAATCAGGGAATTTGCTATGGATGATCCAAACCAGGGGATTGTTCATGTTATCGGACCTGAACAGGGTCTCATATTGCCGGGGATGACTGTTGTTTGCGGCGATTCTCATACATCGACTCACGGTGCATTTGGTGCCTTGGCATTTGGTATCGGTACCTCGGAAGTTGAACATGTCTTATCAACTCAATGTCTACTGCAATCCAAATCAAAAAATATGCTTATTAACATAGACGGGAAGCTGCAGCCCGGCGTTACGGCAAAGGATTTAATCCTGTATATCATTGGACAAATCGGAACGGCCGGGGGAACCGGGTATGCCATCGAATTCGGGGGTGAAGCAATTGAAGCCCTTTCCATGGAAGGGCGGATGACTGTTTGTAATATGGCCATCGAAGCCGGAGCGCGGGCAGGTATGATCGCTGTGGATGATAAAACAATTGAATATGTTAAAGGAAAACCATTTGCTCCAAAAGGTGAGAATTGGGAAAAAGCTGTGAAATATTGGCAAACATTGAAAAGTGATCATGACGCCGTATTTGACAAAGTGATTGAAATAAATGCTTCAGAAATTTTACCCATGGTGACGTGGGGGACCTCACCCGAAATGGTAACGGATGTGAGCGGTAATATTCCTATGAATGGAAACGGTATTTATCGTCCGGCACTGGAATATATGGGGCTGGAAGAGGGGTTAGCAATTCAGGATGTACCTTTGGATAAAGTATTTATCGGTTCCTGTACAAACTCCCGGATTGAAGATTTGCGAATTGCTGCCAATGTTGTCAAAGGGAAAAAGGTAGCGAAATCCATTATTCTTGCCATGGTAGTTCCAGGGTCCGGTCCCATAAAAAGACAGGCGGAAAATGAAGGACTGGATAAAATTTTCACAGAAGCAGGATTTGAATGGAGAGAACCGGGATGTTCCATGTGCCTGGCAATGAATGCAGACAAACTGGAACCGGGAGAGCGGTGTGCATCCACATCCAACCGAAACTTCGAGGGGCGTCAAGGGCAGGGAGGACGAACACATTTAGTGAGTCCGGCCATGGCTGCCGCAGCGGCAATCGAAGGAAAATTTGTAAATGTATGTGAACTATTTGAGGTCGAAAATGGAAGCGTTTAAAACATTTACCGGAATTGTCGCACCCCTCGACCGATCAAATGTGGATACGGATGCAATCATCCCCAAACAGTTTTTAAAGTCCATCAAGAGAACGGGTTTCGGTCAGAATCTCTTTGATGAATGGCGGTATCTGGATCATGGAGAACCGGGACAGGACTGTTCGAACCGTCCGCTCAATCCTGATTTTGTGTTAAACCAAAAACCATATCAACAAGCTACTATTTTTTTAACCCGGAGCAATTTCGGCTGCGGATCCAGCAGGGAACATGCCCCCTGGGCCTTACTGGATTTTGGGTTTCGTGTAATCATCGCTGAAAGCTTTGCTGATATTTTTTACAACAACTGCTTCAAAAATGGAATTTTGCCTATTACACTGCCCGCTGAAACAATTAAAAAATTGTTAGCAGCAACGGTTAAAACACCGGGATCTACTTTAACAATCAATCTGACAGAACAAGAAATCACTGATAGCAGGGGCGATGTTATTCCTTTTGATATTGAGTCATTCCGTAAAGATGCATTATTAAAGGGGTTAGACGAAATTGGAATGACGCTGACCTACGAGAAAGAAATCCGGGCATTTGAAAATAAACATAAAAAAGCACAACCTTGGTTATTTAGCCCTATTAACTCATCAGCCTCAGATTTACCCTGTGGAATTCCCGAAGGGAGCCCTATTCCACAGGGTAAACGCAGATAAACACGGATGTTATTAGAGATAAAAAAATTGGTTATGAAAATAATTATTAACATAAGAAAATAATCAATTATGCCAACTTCCTTAATAAAGACAGCGTTAGTGTTTTGCGAATTTCGTGCCTTTTGTGGCAAATAACTCAGGATATGTCTGAATGAAAAACTTACTAAAAACAATCGAACTTTTTGATACGACTCTGCGTGATGGGACGCAAGGCGAGGGGGTTAGCCTGTCAGTAGATGATAAACTCCGTATTGCATCAAGACTGGATGAATTTGGGATCAACATTATTGAAGGCGGCTGGCCAGGAAGCAATCCCCGGGATCAGGAATTTTTTCAGCGGGCAAAAGACCTTGATCTTATTCAAGCAAAAATTTGCGCATTCGGTTCCACTGCCCGCCGGCCCAGCGCCATTGAATCAGATCCTAACCTGAATGCTCTTCTCGCGTCAGAAACACCGGTCGTTACAATTTTTGGAAAATCCTGGTTGCTCCATGCGGAAAAAGGATTGGGTTTAACGAAAGAAGAAAATCTGGAAATTATTGAAAAATCGGTCGCATTTTTGGTCAATCATGCCAGACGGGTTATTTTTGATGCAGAACATTTTTACGATGGTTATAGGGATAATCCGGATTATGCATTATCTACTTTAAACGCAGCCCTGAATGGGGGAGCAGACACCCTGGTATTGTGTGATACAAATGGCGGTTCGCTTCCCGGCTTTATCAGAAAAGCAACAGAAGCAGTTGTGGATAAATCTGATGCAGTTATAGGGATTCATGCCCATAATGACAGCGGCCTGGCAGTCGCGAACACTCTAACCGCAGTGGAAACAGGCGCCACACATATTCAGGGGACATTTAATGGAGTGGGAGAGCGCTGTGGGAATGTTAGTTTGGGAACGGTGATTCCAAACCTTGTCTTGAAAATGGGACTGAAAACAAAAACGAGTGTGAACCTGGAAACTCTGACTCCTTTAACCCATTATGTTTACGAGTTAATGAATCTCCATCCCGATGACAAGGCGCCATTCGTAGGAAAATCCGCTTTCGCCCATAAGGGAGGTATCCATGTGAGCGCCGTTATGAAAGATAGCCGAATGTATGAGCATATTGATCCTAATCAGGTTGGAAGTAAACAGCGGGTGTTAGTATCTGATCTTTCCGGTCAGAGCAATATCCGATATAAAGCCAATGAGTTGAATGTAGAATTAAATGGCAGTAAAGATTTACCCAGGCACTTGGTTCAGCGCATTAAACAGCTGGAATATGAGGGCTATCAATTTGAAGCTGCAGAGGCATCTTTTGAATTAATTCTTCGGGAAGAACAGGGCACATTCAAACCGTTTTTTGAAGTGTTGGACTCCAGGGTAAATGTGAGCTATGACCAGGTGGGGCATAATCGTGCAGATGTGATGCTGAAGGTTGTGGTGGATGGTGAAATTGAACATACCGCAGCGGATGGAAATGGACCGGTGAATGCATTAAGCAGAGCGCTGAAAAAAGCGTTGGTTCGTTTTTATCCTGAATTGAATTCTGTAAAACTCACGGATTATAAAGTACGAGTCCTCAATGAACAGGAGGGTACCCAGGCAAAAGTACGAGTACTCATAGAAAGTTCCGATGGTGAGAATACTTGGTCAACAGTCGGTGTTTCAGCTAATATTATTGAAGCCAGTTGGCAAGCCCTGCGGGACAGTCTTAATTATAAACTGCTGCAAACAAGGGATAAAATACTGACGAAGTAGCTCTCCGGCGTTATTGACTAACATTTTCATTTCTCTAAACTTCATTTCGTTTTTCTGACTTCCGTTTTCACCGGCCACACGAAGCCTTGGCGTAGTGTGAGGCCACCTGCGTTTCTGTTCCATAACAGCGAGCGTTAGGTGTTTAATAATGAT
>CAJVYU010000096.1 GCA_913009735.1 uncultured Fidelibacterota bacterium | reverse complement strand
TATTCCACTGGTCTAAACGGGACGATTGCACAGACCGGCATAAGAGCGTAGGTTGCTGGCAAGTATCACGATGTTATGCATTGGCCGGTGATGTGGAACAAGCGGAACGTTACGGAAAACACTGCCTGGAGTTTTGTGAAAATGAAGAGCCTTTTTATTTGGGTTATGCTCATGAAGCATTAGCCAGGGTTTATGCGCTTACCGGCAATACAAAAGAAAAAGAAAAACATTTAAATATCGCCCGTGATTTGTCCGATAAAATAAATGATAAAGAGGAAAAAGAACTCCTCCTGGCTGATCTGAAAACGATAAAATAACATTAAACGTGTCATCACGAGGCGCGTTTTCCCCGTGAAATGCGACGAAGGAGCTATTTCAACAGGGGAGCAACGACGTGATCTCCTTGAATGCGTTGATATCTTTACGTTTGCTGATGAAAGGAGATTGTCCCCGACTGACGGTACGGGATTGTAAACTTCTCCGGTTTTAATATATCCCTATCTGCCCATTGGGCATCTTCCCCGCTATCGGGGAAGAAAAAAACAGTGTCCACCGAATTCGCTGCGCGGGCAGAGTGGAATTATTTAATCAATTCTTCCACTCTGGTAAATGTTTGCATGCGAACGGGAATAGCATCGCTGAATGCGGAACCATAGCGTTTCTGCACCACACGTTCATCCATGACAATAAATAACCCTTCATCTTCAATCGTTCTGATGAGCCGGCCGAACCCTTGTCGAAAACGAACCACTGCTTCCGGCACACTGAACTCCATGAATGCATTCCTCCCCTGTTGATCCAGCATCCTGCTGTACGCTTGGGTGATCGGTTCGCTGGGTACACTGAAAGGCAGTTTGGAGATGATTAATATTTCCAATAAATCCCTGGGGAGATCCACTCCTTCCCAAAAAGCATTTGTTCCGAGCAAAATACCATTTTTCGTACGGTGCATACCCCGAAGCATGGCATATCTGGAAGATCCGGACACTTGGGCGAAAATTGGTAGTTTTCTGCCGTCAGGCTTGCCTTGTAATTCACGATAAACCTGGTTCAAAGCTTGCCTGGACGTAAACAAAGCCATCATGCGCTTATTAAAAAATTTATGGCATTGATAAAGCAAGTCAGCGACTAACGAGGGGTTTTGACCATATTTACCGCTATACTGGTAATATCGAACCTGTTCATCATAATAAAAGGGGCTGTGAAATTCTCTTGTATGAACCGTTTCACTATCCATTAGGCTTAAACCGGTACGTTGTAAAATATAATCAAAACTTTCTTCCACGCGCAGCGTTGCCGAAGTCAAAATGCACTGCTTTACCGATCGGAAAAATGATTCTGCTAAATCATCCGCGATATCAATCGGCGCACCGTTGATTGAGACAAATAACTCTTTTGCTCCTGATCTCGTTTGGCGGTACTGTCCCCTCTGCCAATACACCCAACCATTTTGCTGATCATGCGTCAACGTGGCTATTTCAGTTTGCAATGAAGCAATAGCATCCATGCTATGCTCAAATAATTGGATCAAATCACCTAAATCATCCTGGGTTGATCCATTATTTTCTAACTGGCTTAACACTCCCTTAACAGCATTTAGCAATTCAGCCATTGCTAATTCCAATTCCTGGATCTGTTGAAAAACGCCTCCGAATCCTTCGGTTAAATTTCTCAATATGATATATTGAGGATAAGGGATATCCGCTTTTATTCCCTGGGCGACAATTGTTGTCAAATCATTGAAAAATATCTGTGCATTTTCCCTCGATAAATCACAATAGTTTTTCAAAGACTCAAAATATATTTTCATTTCCGAACTATTTTCAACGAATGGCTCTAATTTTTGTGTCCATCGTTTTGCGCTGGAGGTGGTGGGATCAATAATGTCTATAATCGCATTTATTTTGAACAAATTCACTTCAGTCGTTAATTGATTATAAGCGATATCCACCAGGTTATGAGCCTCATCGATGATTACCGTTTCAAATTCCGGAAGCAGTCCCGGATTATCGATGTTAGACATCAATAATGCATGATTCACAATAATCACCTGGGACTCATGTACAGCTTGTCGAATTAAACCAAAATAACATCCATTATTTGCAGCACATAATGATGTTGTGCAATAACCCGGTTCACTTTGTATCAATTCTGCAACTCGATAAGGCCGGTGTCCCCAAAATCCTGCGCATTCAGATAAATCTCCGGTTTGAGTCACATTTAACCATGCAATGACCGGGAACAGGGATTCAACTTCACCTTTTCGTAATAATGAATCTCCGTCTGCTATCAACCAATTCAATCTTGTTAGACAAATGTAATTGCTTCTCCCCTTCAGGATTAATGCATGGAGTGGAACATCCAGCGCTTTAGCCAACAACGGCAGGTCCTTGTTAAACAGCTGATCCTGAAGATTTTTTGTATGGCATGAAATGACTACAGGGTGCTCATTGTCTTTATCAAATGCTTTTTTCAACGCCGGGAACAGATAAGCCATGGATTTACCCAATCCTGTACCGGCTTCTATGGCGCAATAGCTTTGGTCCTCATTGATCATATCTGAAACAAACGCGCTGTATTCCTGTTGTGGCTTCCGCTCTTCATAATTTTCAAATACCCGACTCAACCGTCCACCGGCAGAAAACACATCCTCAACATTGATATCAGCCAGATGACCTCTCCCATTGGATACAAACACATTGTTGAATAGTGGTTTTTCTAATTTGCTGTCCACAAGCCCGGTTTTAAGATTCCCCTCTTTTTTCAACAAATTGCTGATATTGATATACAGGTGTTTGTTGAAAATATCTTTTGTTTTGGATATAGTCAGTATTTTTGAAAAAACTTCTAAGGGATAGCTGGCTGCTTCGTACACTAGATGCTGAAAAATAATCCCGGTATTTTCTGTATCGACTTCCGCCCGATGGGCTCCAATCGCGGATATATTAAAAAATTCGGATACTGAACCTAAATTGTGTGTTGGATGAAAAAATAAAAACGTCCTTGCTAATTGCAGAGTGTCATATAAAGGACGTTCGATATATTCTTTATCATACCGATCACAGAGATTTTTTACAAAGCTGATGTCGAATGAAATATTATGAGCTACCAGGGGAATATCTTCCAGAAAATCCAGCAAATCATCGATGATATTCATTTCGACGGGAGCATCAGATACCATGGCATTGGAAATATTGGTTATTTCGGTAATGAAAGGATCAATACGCCGCTCGGGATTAACAAGAGTCACAAAACGATCGACCGCTTCTCCCCCTTCGAATTTAATGGCAGCGATTTCGATGATTCGATCATTTTCCGGACTTAAACCGGTTGTTTCAAAGTCGAAGGCTATGTAAGTAGACAGATCGAGTAAACGTAATAGTTCAGTTTGGTTCATTATACACCTGTAAAGACACGGGCAACGTCAATGAGTAAGGATGGTTTTTTTCTGACAGCAATTGAGAAAAGCTTAAACAGATTCCGTTCATTTTCGGGGATGTCAGAAAAACCATCGGCAATCCGGTTAAGATCATCATCTTCAAATTGATAAATCGTTTCTTTAATGCGGTAAAATCGTTCATGGTTTTTACCTCCAACTTTATGCCATGCTTTTTCATATGGTACCAGGTTTTTTTTTGAAGGACCAGTATTATTCAGTGCTTTCACCGCCGTTTCTGCGGCCAATAATCCACTACGCATGCCTGATACAATTCCACCCCCGGTCACAGGGTTCACCGTATGCGCTGCATCACCTACTAACATTATCCCGTCTGAAACCATTTCCTTAACAGTTTTGGCGACCGGGATACCCCCTACAACTGTTGTGAGAACGGATGCCTGGGGATATTTCCATTCCAGAAATTCATCCAAATATTGCTGAGCCGCTTTTCCGTCTTTGGCATAAGAACCTGTAATACCCAATCCAATATTTGCTTTATTCTTTCCTTTTGGAAATACCCATAAATATCCACCCGGCGCCCAACGTTTGGATAAATAAAATTCAAACATATGTTCATGAACATCAATCCCCGTAACTGTTTTTTGAATTCCGCTTTCCATATCTTTCAGTTTGCAAGTCGTTTCCAAACCTGCCCATCGCCCCACTCTGCTTTCCACTCCATCCGCACCTATGACTATTTTAGCTCTTTTTTCAAAGCGTTCTCCAATGTGAGTTCCCTTGACACCAACCACTTTATCATCTTCAATCAATAATCCATCCACATAGGCTTTTGTCACAACGACTGCACCGGCTTTTGTGGCATATTCTGCAAGATCATAATCAAAAATGCGACGATCCAGAATATACCCTTTTTCGCTGAGGTCAAACTCAACGACTGTTTCATTCGGAGCAACCAATTTTATGCGGGTGATGGTCGATGCTATCCAGCGGGGATTCGGTTCAAAAAATATTCGCAATCCGGCATCGCTTACCGCTTCCCCACAACGTACAGGGACACCAATATCCCGATCTTTTTCTAGTAGTAATACAGATAAGCCACCCTGTGCTGCTGTTCGTGCAAATGTTGAACCGGCAGGTCCACCACCGACAACGATACAATCAAATTCTCTCTGTTCTTTCCACATGTTAAGCTGCTTCAGATGATGAGGTTCGTTTCGGATCTGTTTGGCTTAACACTTTGATTGGACAAATAAATACACATATATCGCAGTCAATACACAATTCGTGATCAATACGGATGTCGGCTTCTTTTAATTCGATACAGTTGACCGGGCAAACACCTACGCAACACCCGCAGAAATCACATTTATTTTCTGCAACTTCAATCATGATCTACGGAAAACGTAGGATAAACGATATTATAACGAAAATAATTATAGGTTCTTAAACTGAAAAAGAGAATTCCCAACGGTATCAGTAACCAGGGAACGCGAACAGAAACAAACATGGCATAAATGAATATGGGATAAATCCGGATTCGCTGGATATGACGTTTATGTTCAGGGAAAACCAGTATCACGAGTAAAAATGGTGCATATACCATTGAAGCCGTACTGATCACCGGATCATCAAATATCACACCTAACACTGAACTTGCCAAAGCCAGCAATAAACAGAATAGAATATATATCTTTCCGGGTTGATATCCCTTTTCCGGTATTTCATCAAGGTTTATACGGTACATCAATAATACTGATCCGTAAGCAAGCACGTATGGGAGAAAGGATTTCATAGCAGTAAGATAGTCCCCATTTAACCAGCCCCAACCAGTCATAAAAAGGACTACTGCAAGTACAAAGTGACTAAAAAGATGAGCTGGTTTCAAATCGATGTTATCAAATGATAACTGATTTTTTCTTAATAAAAAAGCTATAATTATCGTAACAATCAATAAGGTTATTAAGCCAATACCGGCTTGAGACATATTCCAATAGGAATAGCGGTTTAACATACCTTGCTGGGCACCGGTCCCTGATAACATCAACACCCAAATAGCAAACCAATGATACGGTTTCCATTGCAGAAAACCATCCAGCTTTTCTGCCCATTTGGAAATGGATTTATACATTGGAGATTTAGTTGGAATTATCCGTGCAATAATCATTTATTGTTTCTCATTTTTAAATTAATGAATAGATATATAACCGTAACGATAAGAGAAATCATTACCCAATTTGTACGAATCTGAAGTATGGCACTCTCAAGTAATCCAATCGAATGAAGAAACACAATCATAATCATAACCGGAGAAACGTATTTAAGAAATATTTTCCATCCTAGGATGATCCGGGGATGCTTTTCAAAAAGAGTTTCTGATCCCTTCTTCAACTCAATGTAAACTTTATCGAAGCCCCAAACCCAACCTACAAAAATGGAAATAAATAAACCACCGCCTGGCAGGAGAATATTTGAAGCAAGGAAATCCGCATTATCAAACCAGGTGTGTCCGAAAAATAATACATCAGACATCACATTAAAGGATAACGCACTTGGAACACCAATGAGTAACGTCACAAATCCAAATACAATGACAGCCTTATGCCTCGGCCATTTTCGTTCATCTACAAAATAGGCAACCACAACTTCCAGTAAAGAAATTGCCGATGTTAGTGCCGCCAGCGTCAGTAATAGAAAAAATAAAACGGCGAATATAACGCCTCCGGGCATTTTCGCAAATACAACAGGTAAGGTATGAAAGATAAGTCCGGGTCCTACAGCAGGATCCTGGCCCATTGCAAAAACGGATGTAAAAATGGCAATTCCTGCTAATAAAGCAATCAAGGTATCTAAAAACACAATTTGAAGTGACGCAATGGGGATATTATCCTTATCGGATAAATAACTGCCATAAGTCATCATCGCCCCCATGCCCAAGCTGATGGTAAAAAACGCATGCCCAAGTGCAATTAAGACTGATTGTCCGGTAATCTTTGACCAATCAGGCGACCAGAAAAAAGCCAAACCTTTTTCTGCGCCGGGAAGTGTAATCCCGCGAATCACTAATATGATTAATAGAATAAAGAGCACCGGCATCATGATTTTACTTCCATTTTCAATGCCTTTGTTCACCCCGGCATAAACAACACCCATGGTTAAAAGAGAAAACAATGTATGATAGCTCAAAACCCATCCTGCATTCCCAACCAAATTGTTAAAATAATCAGAAGACACTTTTGGATCGGCGAACTGGGAGAAAGATCCCTTCAATGCTTCAACAATATATCCAATAGACCAGCCGGCGATCACAGTATAAAAAGATAATATAATAAATCCGGCCATAACCCCAATACTTCCGATGATGATCCAGAAAGGTTTCCCGCTTAATTTCTTAAATGCGCCCACCGGGTTCCGTTGGGTGGTCCTCCCTATTAAAATTTCAGCGATGAGGACAGGTAATCCTATGAGAGCGATGCAAATCAGATAAACAAAAATAAAGGCGGCACCGCCATTTTCCCCGGCGATATAAGGGAATTTCCAGATATTTCCCAACCCAATGGCAGATCCCGCAGCCGCCAGGATAAAACCGGCTTTTGATCCCCAATGTTCTCGTTGATTACTCATTCGTTTTTACTGTTGGTTTCTGATTCTTCTAAATTTTCATTCATGACTTCATTAAATGGACTTAAATGTGCATCCACTACAGCATCCAGTAAGCCGTAAACATACACAAACACTGCCCACCAGGCATATTTATTTCTCTTTTCGAGATATCTATGTTTTGATAATGCATAATCCCCTGTGTCATATTTTTTATAAATATCACCGTTCAACGACCATTGATAAATAACTCCAATTTCCAGGGACAGCAATAAGGCACTTTTGAATATTTTACCATTATATGCTTGTCCCATCCCCGGGAACAATGCAGCGTATAATGCTGCTTTTTTGGGGGATTTGACTGATAAAGAATCTATAGTCTGTGCAAATCCAAATCCAGTAAGAAGAACGATTACAATTATTTTTTTCATTCATTAACTATAGCGACACATTCGATTTCAACGTCCGTTCCAACTGGCAAAGCAGATACTTCCACTAACGATCTCGCGGGAGAAATTGCTTCATCCAACCGGCTGTTAAAGACTTCGTTTACATCGACGTAGTTTTTCAGATTAGTCAGAAAAACTGTAAATTTGACTACATTTGTCATATCAGATTCGGCTGCCTGCAAAATATTCTCAAGATTATCAAAAACCTGGTTAACGCGGTCTTTAAAACTGCCTTCAATTAATTTTCCGGTTGATGGGTCGATGGCAATCTGCCCGGCGGTAAATATCAAACCGTTCGCCACGACACCCTGATTGTAAGCGCCAACAGGTAAAGGGGCTTTATCGGTTTTGATAATTTTCTTTCCCATAACTCCTCAATCCAAAAAACACATTGTTGCCAGTCCAATATTCGGATCTAACTCACGTTTACCATCCGTTTCGATTTTTCGCAAAATAAATTCCCCCACCGCAGCCACTTCCGCTTCAAATAAATGACCGCCCTTTACCGTTAAATTATGATCGCTGATGTTTATATGGGCATGAATAAATGGTTCACCGTCTTTCAATAAGACATTGGCTTGATAAGATGTTAACTCCCACACTTCATTGAGTTGATGAATAATATATTCCTTATTCTCAACGTCATATGAACCTATTTCAATATTTTTTATGGCGCCAATTCCGGATATTTGACCATTGTGAATATCATGATCCTTGCAGAATTGGGTTAATGTGTCCATGATTTTTTCATTTTGCTGTACGTAAATAATATATGTATTCCCGTCTTGTGTATACTGCATGTTATCCTTTCATTGCTTTTTCAATAATCGTTTTTGCATCTTCTAATGCTTGATCCAACTTCGATGTATCTTTTCCGCCAGCCGTGGCTAAATGGGGTTTTCCTCCGCCTCCACCGCCCATGACTGCACCGATTTTTTTGGCCAATACCGGCGCTAAAATTCCATTTTCAATTAAATTTTTTGTTACAACAATCACAACAAATGGTTTTTCACCGGCAGCAGATCCAAGCACACCGATTCCGGAATCCATAGCGCTTAATAATTGATCACCAAATTGCTTCAGCGTATCCTTATCCGTCACATCCGATTTATGGATAATTATCTTATATCCATCTTTTTCTTTTGCGGCTGCTATCTCTTTTTTTGCATTAAATGAAGCAGAAGAAGCTTGTTTTTGTTTTATTGTTTTTTCCAGTTTTTTCTTTTGATCCAATAGCTGATCTATCCGCGTAGTCATATCATCTATTGAGCAGGCTAATTTCAGTTGCAATTCTTCTATCACTGCAGATTGCTTTTGAACATATTCAACTGCATTTGGACCTGTTACCGCCACGATGCGCCGAACACCCGATGCCAGGGAAGATTCTTCAATTATTTTGAAAAAACCAATATCACCTGTACGATCCACATGAGTCCCGCCGCATAATTCTTTCGAAAAATTTCCGATTGAAAGCACACGGACAATATCACCGTACTTTTCTCCAAAGATCGCTACTGCACCTTCCTGTTTCGCATCTTTATAATCCTTAATTCCGGTTTCAACTTTTGTATTCTTTAAGATTTCATTATTTACAATCAATTCGATTTCCCGTATTTCGTCCGGTTTGATTTTTTCATGGTGCGTCAAGTCAAACCGTAAATAATCCGCATGAACAAGGGATCCGGCCTGATTTACATGCTCACCCAGAACCACTTTAAGTGCTTTATGCATCAAATGCGTAGCGGTGTGATTCTTGCGTATTTTATTCCTCCGTGGCTCATCCACAGAACATTTAATTGTATTATCAGCTTGCGATTCATCAAAGTCACCAGTACAATAATGAATAAATACATCATTTTCTTTCTGGACATCTATAACGGTTAAATCTATTCCCCTGCCGATGATTGTTCCTAAATCATTCACTTGTCCGCCAGACTCTGCATAAAATGGTGTTTCATCCAAAACGATTAAAGTATTATCGTTATATATTGCATATCGTTTGATGCTTGCATCCGCCTGCAAAGATTCATAACCGAGGAATGTTGAATCTGCGCCTTCACTCACTGTTATCCATTTAATATTTTTCATATCACGTTTGAATTTACCGGAATCCTTGGCTCTTTGTCGTTGGGTTTCCATGGCTTTGTTGAAACCAACTTCATCAACCTGTAATCCATTTTCACGAGCCATTAATTGAGTAAGGTCCAGCGGAAAACCATATGTATCGTATAGTCTAAATGCTTCTTTCCCCGGGATGAAATCTCCTGAAATATCCTTGAGCATTTTTTCAAAATGAATGATACCGCGATCCAGTGTTTCACCAAAAGATGATTCTTCCGACTTAATCACTTTTTCAATATGTACTTTTTTATCATTCAGTTCAGGATAAGATTCGCCCATGACTTCACAAACCGTCTCAACCAATTTATAAATAAAAGGTTCATGCTGATCCAGCATACGGCCAAAACGGGCAGCACGGCGTAAAATCCTTCTTAATACATAACCTCTGCCTTCATTTGATGGCAAGGCTCCGTCAGAGATAGCAAAAGATAACATTCGAATATGATCAGCAATAACTTGAAATGGAATTGGAGTTTCTTTATAATTCTTATCGGTCAATTCTTCTGTTTTTGAAATTATATCAGAAAATAAATCGGTCTCATAATTACTGGTCTTCCCCTGAATGATCGATACAATTCTTTCAAGGCCTAAACCTGTATCTACATGTTTTTGGGGAAGGTCTTCCAATCGCCCATCATCCAAGCGATTATTTTGAATAAATACCAGGTTCCATAATTCCCAATATTCATTAGAATGATTAACCCCATCGGCAGATTGATTTTCAATATCTTCCCCTATATAATAATGAATTTCAGAACAGGGTCCACAAGGACCTGTTTCGCTCATCTCCCAGAAATTATTTTTTTTACCACATTTTAATACTCGACCCGGATCAATATCGGTGACTTTTAACCATAACTCAAATGCTTCATCATCGTCTTCATAGACCGTCGCCCATAACCGGCTTTTATCCAATTTCCATACGACAGTAAATAATTCCCACGCCCACTCGATTGCTTCTGCTTTATAATAATCACCAAAGGACCAGTTACCCAGCATCTCAAAAAACGTATGATGAAATGTATCTAACCCAACTTCTTCTAAATCGTTATGCTTTCCACTGACTCGAATGCATTTTTGACTATTGACCACGCGTGGGTATTTGGAAGCCAGTTCACCGAGGAAAATAGGTTTAAATTGGTTCATCCCTGCATTGGTGAAAAGTAATGTCGGATCATCATAAGGGACAACAGATGCACTGCGCACAAACTGATGGTTTTTCAGTAAAAAGAATTCAATAAATGAATTCCGTATTTCTTTTGCTGTCATCATAATGTAAATGTCGTCTCTATGGTGGTTAGATTAATTGTTTCATCCGGGCTGTTCACATCACCATCGCCATCCCAATCAAAGAATGACCTTTGAAAAGTATAATTCAACATCATTCCGGATCTGATTTCAACCCGTACGTGATAACCCATAATCGTGCTTTCTGAATGGTCGAATTTAAATGGATTGGGTACATTTCTCTGTTGATAAAATAATTGGACATATTTAATCCTATTAATACTTTTAATCAATTTTAATGATACCTGGAAACTCTGGTTTTGACTTGTGACATAATCCGCTTTCCCATCATTCCAATTATTTCCAATTAGATCTTGATATGATACTCCTGCTTTAAACAATGGACCCATTTTTAATCCCAGTCTGGCATAAAACCCTTTTTGGTTTCCATATCGTCCCAATTTGTATTCCTTTGTCACGACCTTTGTTTCACTTAGTGACGTCACAAAAGTGGCTCTCTCAAGATCGTATGTCCTGTTCCAATAGCTGAATTCAAATTGTCCCTTGGGGATCATTCTATATTCCAAATTGAATGTTGCCGGTCCAAATCGGCTGGCTATTCCAATGGGTACTATTCCCATACCTAAATTCAATTCTTTGCCATTACCGGGGTGTATGGTTGTTCCCAGCATTTTCGCTGCTTGAGCATAGATTGAAATAGTCATGTTATCTTCTGCATAAATCGGGTAACTAAAATCAATAGCTATTCCAGCGACCGGGTCGGCATTAGCACCCACATTCAATGGAGTGGGTAATAAGATTGTTTCCTGATCCGGGAGCGAATCATAAAACGTTTCATTACTGAAATCCTGGCCAGCCGCCTCCCCCAATTCATCCCAAAATGCGTGGATCACTTCCAGCGCATCATCATCCGGAACACCATCACCATTACGATCATATACATCAGGAAAACCATCCCCATCCCTATCATATTCATCCCGTTGATTATCTGCTAATCCATCTCCATCTGAATCCAACCAATAACGCTCATTATCCGGAAAATGATCAATAAAGTCCGGAAAGCCATCACCATCAGAATCTTTTAAACCTAAGTATTGATTACGATCAACAACCCATGTAAACGCAATGGGGACAGGAAGTGCATTTGATAAAAATATTCTGGCTCCGGCAATACCAATATTTTGCTTAAAATCGTTCACAAATCCTTGAACGGAGCCAAATTCATTATTAGATCGAATGTCCAATCCAATATTTCTAACTTGAGGATATTGGACTGCATTGGAATAACCATTTACTAAAATCCCATAACCAAAATCGACCCGATCCAATGCTCCAATTTTTAAAAACAAAGGATCAGTTATTCGTACATAACTCAGGGAATATATTTTATCAATAATCGTATTTTTTCCATTTTTGAACGAGGAGAAATCCCAATTTTCATCGTACAATTTTCCTTCATGATCAAAATACATAACCAGATCCCATACAATATTTAATTTCCATATGGGTGTTACCGGCCGCAACGAGACCAGATCGGAAGAGCGTCGTGTAGGGAAAGAGTGTAGATCTCGGTGGTCGCCGTATCATTAAAAAAAAAAATAGATACTTTTTCAAATGTAATTACAAATGTGGATCAACTAGAAGCCGTTCAGATCGCTAACTAAAGCCACTGTCTTACACTTCCCTTGCGTCATTACCTGTATTCATCCTT
>CAJVYU010000095.1 GCA_913009735.1 uncultured Fidelibacterota bacterium | reverse complement strand
ATTGCCGAACTGTCCAGCGACTGGATAAACGTATTTATTGATTGTTGGTCCCGGCTCACTATTCCTTCTGTATGGTCGCTGCCGTATTTATGAATATGATCAATTGCTTCCTGTATGTCTTCTACCACTTTTACCGCTAAAATAAGATCAAGGAATTCCGTATCATAATCTTTATCTGACACAGGTTTAACTTTATCAGAATATTTTTGCGTTTGTTCGCATCCCCGTACTTCTACATCGGCAGCCATTAGTTCATCCAGCATTTTTGGTAGAAAAGAATCAGCAATATCTCCATGTATGAGCAATGTTTCCAAAGCATTACATACTCCCGGGCGCTGAACTTTGCCATTCATTACAATTGCTCTGGCTTGATCAACCTCTGCAGATACATCCACAAAAACGTGACAATTCCCCTTATAATGAGCAATGACCGGTACGGTTGCGATTTCATAAATATGTCGTATCAACCCTTCTCCGCCCCTGGGGATAATAACATCAAGCACATCATTCATTTTTGCCATTTCATCAACATTGGCCCTGTCTGTTGAGGGGACTATATTGATCACATCTTCAAGATCATACTTTTTTAATACAGACTTTAATATTTTTACCAACTCCTGATTGGAATGAAACGCTTCCGATCCTCCTCGGAGCAATAAGCCGTTGCCTGCATAAAAACACAGGGAAGCAGCCTCAACGGTAACGTTCGGTCGTGATTCATAAATGACGCCAATAACTCCCAGGGGGATTCTTCTGCGCTGGACGCGTAAACCATTTGGCCGTGTATAATCTTCTGTGATTTCACCCACGGGATCCGGAAGATTTGCCACATCCTTGACGCTTTCCGCCATGGCTTGAATACGATCATCATTCAATCTCAGGCGATCGATCATAGCGGCGGAGAGCCCTTTAACTTCTGCGGTTTTTATATCCTTGCTGTTTGCGTCCTTGATTGATTTTCGACTTGCAAGAATTTCATCTGCCATTTCGCGTAAAATAGTTTGTTTTTGTTCTGTTGTGATTATGGGCAGTAAAAGACTGGCCTGCTTAATCTTTGTTCCTAATTTTTTCAAACTCATGTTACTTTGTTTCCTTTTGTTATATTAAACGGGCAACGGATAGTCGCCCGCCTGCCTGTCTGATGGAATGAAATGTAGGCATGGCTACCTTTAAAAATATTATAATGTGGTCGGGCAGGTAAGAATGAATCGCACCTGTCAAATCGATTGTCCAAATATTCAAAGTAGTCCATATCATTGTTTGTGACCCCTTTGTGTTTCCCCTATGACAGGGGAAAAATTTAGGATAAAACCATTGACCTTCTCCCATGTACAAGGGGAGAATTCCTGCCCACCCCTTTTTACTTTTTTCAAATGTGGCCGGCGGGGAAGAGGGATCTTTAAAAATGGATAAACTCATGTTTTCATACGATTAACTATCGCTGGAGTAATAACCATGTTATCACGATGAATGATGCCTCTTCGTCGCCGGAATCCAAGAATAACTTCGATTTCAGATGATTGCCGTCCTACGATTTGATCGATTTCATCCCGATTATATTCTACGATACCCCGGGCAATTACCGTTCCGTCGGATAAACAGCAAAGTACACCATCACCTCTTTGAAAAGCCCCCTCTGTTTTAATGATTCCGGATGGGAGCAAACTGGCTTTTTTTGATTGAATAGCATAGGCAGCGCCATTATCAATAATGAGCTTTGCCTTGGGCTTCAATGCATGGGCGAGATATGCTTTCCTGGAATTTAAATTCATTTCAGTCGGCTTTATATATGTACCAAGGTTTTCGCCTTTGATCAGTCGTTGTAAAATAGAATCTGTATGGCTATTGGCTATAATTGTGGGCACGCCGTATTGAGCTGCCATAATGGGAGCCTCCAGTTTTGTGAAAATTCCACCGCGGTTTATCCCAACTGACGTGTTTCTGGGAAACCGTTCTTTTAACTTTTTCAGCTCTTCAACATTCAAGGTTTGATAAATAACAGTTTCCGGATCGTCATTCGGGTCATGTTCGCCAATGCCATCAATATTTGATAAAATGATAAATAAGTCTGCACTGACAAGATTTGTGCACAGTGCCGCGAGAAAATCATTATCACTGAACTGAATTTCTTCAGTACTCACTGTATCGTTTTCATTAATGATTGGAATAATACCGTGATCCAACAGGTTCTCAAGAGTATTCCTTGCGCTTAAATAACGGGATCGATGGTGTAAATCATCATGTGTCAATAATACTTGGGCGGTGATTAAATCATGAACTTGAAAAAACCGTTGGAATGTGCCCAGAAGAATGGGTTGGCCAATAGCGGCAGCGGCCTGCTTGTTTTCAATGGAAGTCCCGTATTCATTTAGCAAATTACGGCCGGCTGCCACAGCACCGCTGGAAACAAGAACAACCTGAATCCCTTTTTGGATCAGAAAGGCAATTTCTCCTGAAAGGGTTTCAATCAGACCCGGATTAATCTTACCGTTTTTATGACATAGACTTGAACTGCCGATTTTAACAACTATGCGATTCAATTGGGGTAATGTACGGCTCATTTACCATCCTTAATTGATTTTGCAACTTGTTGATATGCATCACGAAATGGGATTCCTTCTTTAACCAATTGATACACTCGTTCCGTGGCAAATAGATTATCAGTCATTGCTTTACTGCATTTTTCCCTGTTTACGGTTAGATGTTTAAAAAGTAGTACGACAATTTCCAGACTGGAAGATGTGATGGAGAATCCATTCATTACAGGCTCTTTAGTGAGTTGCACATCCCGGTTATAGCCGGACATGAGATCAGAAGCGATTCCGGATACTTGAAATTCATAAGAAGAAACCACATGGTACTTTGCCCGGAGAAGTTCCAACACGTCGGGGTTTTTCTTCTGGGGCATAATGGAACTTCCTGTGCAGAATTCATCCGGTAATTCAATATAACCGAATTCTTCCATACTGAATAAAATCAGATCAGATGCAATCTTATTTAAATCCAGCATAGTTTGAGTCAAAACATGCAATATGGATTTTTCAAATTTCCCCCGGCTGTTTTGTGTGTAGATTGGGTTTTTTTGAACACGGTTAAACCCCAATTCCTTTGCAGTGAATTCCCGATCAATATCCAACGGGACACCATAACCGGCTGCAGTACCCAAAGGTGATTGGTCAATCAAGTCTTTGACTGCAATTAATAAACGAAGATTATCAGTCATGGAATCAATGAAAGCATTCCCCCACAATTCAAACGATGAAGGCATAGCCTTACGCATGTGAGTATAGCCAGGGAATTGAATAATCCCGTATTTATTAATGAAACTATTGATTGCATCAATAAATTCGGTCGCCAAACGATAGATCTCATCCAACCGGTCTTTGTAATAGAGCCTTAATGCTGTTAACACCTGGTCATTCCGGGACCGTGCAGTGTGAATCTTTTTACCGACATTTCCCAGGGAATCTGTTAAAAACACCTCAATGGCCGTGTGGCAGTCCTCGTGCTCTTGGCAGATTATAAATTTCCCCTGTTGATCCAGTTCAATAATTCGTTCCAATTCTCGCTCAATATCTTTCACTTCCACATCAGTCAAAAGCCCGATCTTCCCCAGCATCTTTGCATGAGCTTTTGATGCAATACAGTCATAATATACCAACTGCTGATCTAATTGAGGATCATTGCCTACGGTGAACAATTCAATCGCTTTATTCAAATCATATCCTTTTTCCCACAGTTTTGTCATGATTTATCCTTTCGCCAACGATAGGGTTTATTCTTGTGCAAAACGAGATGATGTGCCTTTAGCCTAATGGCGTTTATATTGATAAATCCCTGGGAGTCCACGGCATTAAACCCGCCTTCCACATCCATGCTTGATAAATCCTGATCGTACAGTGAAGTGGACGATTCCCGTCCTGCTGGAATCATATTCCCTTTATACAGTGCGAGCCGAACTATTCCATTTATGGCTTCCTGACTTTTATTGAAAGCACTCATAATGAAATCCATTTCCGGCGAGAACCAAAAACCATTATAAATCAACTCGGAAAATTTAGGAATAAGCATATCTCTCAGATGCATGACTTCCTTATCCATACTAATGCCTTCCAAATCTCTATGGGCTAGCCACAGAATCGCTGCCCCCGGAGTTTCATATATTCCCCGGGATTTTATTCCTATAAAACGGTTTTCCACCATATCCAGTTGTCCGATGCCATTTTCTCCACCCAATTTATTTAAGTACATAAACAAATCTAACGGTTCTGTTTTTTCTGTTCCGTCGTTTAGATTTTTTACATGAGAAGGAATTCCATTTCTAAATTCTATCTCGATCAGCGTTTCAGCATCAGGCGCATTTTTTACGGTATTGGAAAGAGTAAAAATATCATCATCCGGTCGAATAGACGGGTCTTCCAAAATACCGGCTTCATGACTGATATGCATTAAGTTTTCATCTTCACTATAGGGCCGTTTTTTGGAGGCGGTTATTTCAATATCCCATTCTTTCGCATAATTGATCATATCCGTCCGGCCTTTGAATTGAGCCAGAAATTCCGGTTCCTTCCATGGAGCGATAATCTTTATAGCAGGATTTAAGGCATAATAACCCAGCTCAAATCGCACTTGATCATTGCCCTTTCCTGTTGATCCGTGGGATACATATTCTGCTCCTTCTTTTGCAGCGATCTCAATTTGTTTTTTAGCCAAAAGGGGTCTGGCCAAAGCTGTCCCCAGCAAATACCGGCCTTCATAAAGGGCATTCCCTTTAAGCGCAGGGAAGATGTAATCTGTCACAAACGCCTTCCGTAGATCTTCGGTATATACTTTTGACGCACCTGTAAATAATGCTTTATTTTCCACAGCATCAAAATCTTCTTTCTGCCCTACGTTGCCAATGAAGCAGATGACTTCATAACCTTTATTCACCAGCCATTTTAAAATAACGGATGTATCCAAACCGCCGCTGTAAGCCAGTACTACTTTTTTACTCATGATTAAACTCCAATTTATTTGATTTTATTGTTCTGTAATAACATGTGGCCCTGTTTGTGTGACACACATTCTTTTTTGTCGGAAGGACCCGGTACAATAATGAATTCTGATCACAATTAACCCGGACATCCACTATATTTAGTATTTCACCTGAAGTAGCTCCTTTTACCCATAACTCATTGCGCGATGTACTCCAAAAGGCTGCCACATTGTTTTTCAGCGTATAATCCAGAGCTTTTTGATTGGCGTATGCCACAATGATAACTTCTCCGGTTTCTGCATTCTGAACAGCCACAGGGACTACGTTCTCTTTGATTTTGGTAATCTGTTTCAGTTTTAAGAAATCTATTTGCAGATCTTTTCCTTCTTCAATGTTATTCATTTGATTCTCCTCAGGCTTTGCAAAGCTCTCTATCCATAATTACCGGACAGGAATTCCATTTAGTTTTAGAAATTTTTTTACTTTTGATATGGGCAGAATATCCCGGTGAAATACGGATGCTGCCAACACTGCATCTGCCCGACCAATCTCAAAAGCATCTTTAAAGTGTTCAAGTTTTCCAATGCCTCCGGAAGCAATAACAGGTATTGACACTTGTTGGCTTACTGTTTGAGTAATGTCCAAATCGATGCCGGATTGTGTTCCATCTGCATCCATACTTGTAAGTAGAATTTCACCTGCGCCCCTATCTTCAGCTTCCCGAATCCACTGAATTGCATCAATGTTCAGTGGTATGCTTCCTCCATGGGAATGAACATTCCAGGAACGACCATTAAATTTTACATCAACAGCAAGTACAATACACTGGGCCCCAAATTTTTTGGACGCTTCATTAAGCAAATCAGGATTTTTTAATGCTGCAGAATTAATTGAAACTTTATCCGCGCCTGCATCCAGCAGTTCTGAAATATCATCCAAAGAGCGAATACCGCCGCCAACAGTAAATGGTATAAACACAGATTTAGCAACTTTATTAACAAGCTCAACAACATTTTTTCGAGATTCCAAGGTGGCGGTAATATCAAGGAATACCAATTCATCAGCTCCTTCATCTGAATATTTCGACGCCAATTCTACAGGATCTCCTTCAGAGGTCAGATTGATAAAATTCACACCTTTTACCACTTCACCGTCTTTCACATCCAGGCAGGGAATAATTCGTTTGGTTAACATTGGCTTAACTCCCGGAGTGTTAATTTCCCTTCATAAATAGCTTTTCCGACAATGACGCCTTCTATGCCTAGATAGACCAAGGATTTAATATTTTCAATATCTTCTAAAGAACTCACACCACCGGAAGCGATCACAGGTAATTGTGTAATATCAGCTATGGATTTCAACTGTTCAATGTTTGGACCAGCCAGCATCCCATCTTTCTGTATGTCTGTGTAGATTATCCTGCTAAAACCCAAGGGCTCGATTTTTTTCACTAATTCTACTGCGGTAATGGATGAGGTTTTCCCCCAACCCCGAACAGCAACCAGTCCATTTTTTGCATCAATCCCCGCAACCAAACGACGCGGAAACAGTTTTGTCCATTCTTTTATCACTGGTCCCTGATCCAATAATTTTGTTCCAAGAATTAGATCACTAGCCCCGGCGTTGATGGCCTGTTCTATGTGGCTTTTGTTTCGAAGTCCTCCGCCCAGTTCAATAGTTATACCCGTAGATGCAATTTCTTCAATTGTTGCAAGATTTACAGGTTTTCCGGTTTTCGCCCCATCGAGATCCACTACGTGAACAAAATCAAACCCCGCATCAAGAAATTGATTAGCAACCGTTTTCGGATCAGAATTATAAATAGTTTTTTGGGAATAATCCCCCTGTGTAAGACGAACACATTTCCCGTCTATAAGGTCAATAGCCGGGATTACCTTAAAATTATTCAATGGAAAACCTCCTTAAAATGCCCATACCATAATCCTGGGATTTTTCAGGATGGAACTGAACACCGATAATATTTCCTTTTTGAAGCACTGATGCAAATGACTCACCATATTCTGTTTGTGCTACAATGTGTATCTTATTTAAAGGTTTGCATACGAACGAGTGCACGAAATAGGCATGTCCTTTACATAAGATGATTGAATTATCTCGCACAGGTTCCACCTGATTCCAACCTATATGGATTTTCCGATCGCCTCCTTTAATGGGTATTACTTTCCCGGGAATAATATTCAATCCTGATGTCAGCCCATTTTCCTCACTTTCTGATAAGAGAAGCTGCATGCCAAGGCAAATTCCCATAAGCGGTTTTCCGTCCAATGCCCAATTTTGAATAAACCTGTCTAATTGCAGAGCAGTTAGAACATCCATCGCCGGCTGAAAAGCACCTACTCCCGGCAGGATCAACCGGTCGCATTCCGATAGTTTCTTCGGATCTCCGGAAAAAATACAGGGGATATCCAAGGACCGGAATGCATTGGTTAACGATCCAATGTTTCCTATTCCGTAATCAATGATACCAATCATAAAATGCCTTTCGTTGATTGAGTACCGTCTCCAGTCACAGTGCACGCCCGGCGCAATGCCAGACCCAGCCCCTTAAACATGGTTTCAATAATGTGATGGGCGTTTTTCCCATGCAGCACACGGATATGTTGTGTAATTCGGGCTTCCTGGGCAAATGAACGGAAAAAATGTCCTGTCATAGACGTTTCAAATTCACCGACCTTTTCCACATCGAATTCAGCCTCAAATGTGCTAAATGGTCGATTGCATACATCAACAACCACCCGGGTTAATGCATCATCCAGCGGACAAAAAGCATAAGCAATCCGTGCAATATCAGTATTCAATGACCATGCCTTATAAAAGGCGCTTCCCAGAGCCAATCCTACATCTTCAACAGTATGATGAGTGTCTACCTCAAGGTCTCCCTGACATTTTAAATTCAAATCCCATCCCGCCCAGAAAGCAAGAGCTGTGAGCATGTGATCAAAAAAACCGACGCCTGTTTCAACCTGGATATGTTTTTGCCCATGAATATTTATGGATAATTGAATATTCGTTTCTTTCGTTTTCCTCGATAGGTCAACCATTGGCTGCCTCCATTTTCTTAAAAAATTCTAAAACTGTATCAACTTGGTAATCAAAATCATTAATCCCATTCTGATATCCCACACAGTAAAAATCCATCTGTTTACCCGTTTCACTTTTAAAGTTTTTTACCAGCTCCATATCATCCCTTGAATCACCGAAAAAAACAGGCTGTTCGCTCCCCATATTGTTTATGATACTTATTAATTTTGTTGGATTTGGTTTGTCAAGTTGAGCATCATCCGAAACGGCAATCCGTTGTGATGGTATTTCCCACCCAAGGCGTGTAAATGCCAAGTCCATCTCGTTCTTCGTTCTTCCTGAAACAATGCCTGAAATTGACAGATAAGATTGAAATTTTTCAGGAGGGACAGATACCTTTTCATTTTGCCACATGCCTTTAACGAAAATTGTTTCCGGTTCAAAGCCATAAAGCTGTTTGCAGGCAGATGTGCCGCCGTAGGCCTCCATCACCAGTTTTGTAATAGATTGTTGAAATGATACGGATAATGAAGGGAATATTTTTTTCAGTGCCGTCAATCCGCCCCCATAATGATTTAATTCATTCACAAACTCGCTGAACGGTACCGAATCATATAACTCAATCCATGCTGCCCCTGCAATAGCAACATTCCAATCATTATTAAAGCCGGGAATTCCCTTTAGTTTAAAGATGTAATGCTTTTTAAACCGATTTGACCCGGTAGTGGTTTTCACAGCCAGCAAAACAGCTTGATTAAAAGATTGACTCGTATCCAGAAGCACCCCATCAACGTCAAATAGTAAACCGTCGTACTTCACAACATCTCCCTGAAAGCACGAATCAACGTATCGTTTTCTTCCGGTTTCCCCACAGTGATTCTTATGTATGATCCTAACCCGGGATATGAAGAAACATCCCTTATTAAGATCCCTTTTCCGGCCAAATAGTTGAATGTTTTACCTACCCCAAGTTTGGTTTTTACCAGGAAAAAATTAGAACGTGATTCATGAGCCTCAATACCTTCAATATTATTCAATTCTTGAATCAGTCGATCTCTTTCATTAATAATCTGATCAGCTCTGTTTTTTACCAGTTCTTGATTATCTAAAATAGTTTCCAACGCAATGATTGAGGGTATGTCGATGTTAAAAGGCAGCAGGCATTTTTGAATTTCAGTTGCCAGGTTTTTGTCCATTAATCCAAAACCGATTCGAAAACCTGCCAAGGCAAACGCTTTTGAAAATGTCCTGGTAATAATCAGATTTGGGTAAGACGTCAAAAGCCCCACAGCAGTAACGCCGGAGAAATCTACATATGCTTCATCAACGACAACGAGTCCTGAAGTATTATTCAGAATATCTTCAATAACTGAAATCGGTAAAAGCGTTCCCGTAGGAGAATTTGGATTACAGATGATGGTTAGTTTCGATTTTGATGCTTTCCTGTTAAGATCCGATTCATCGACGGTAAAAGATGAACTCAAATTTGATACGTTTATCTGTGCACCTTTTTGTTCTGCGAGCATTTTGTAAACAGCAAAGGAAGGGGATAAGGTACACACAGAATCCTTGGGGCGGATTACTGCTGTAAAGATTGCCTGCAGAACTTCATTTGATCCCTTACCGATAATAACCCGGTCTTTTGATACGTTGCATACAGCTCCTATTTTTTCCTTCAATTCAATCGGTATCAATTCGGGATAACGGTTCCACCCACAGGATAAGATACGCCGGCTGATTGTTTCTTTGATTTCAGTTGGCCAATCCCAGGGAGATTCATTTTGGTTCAGCTTGATTTGACAGGATGATGTTTTTACCAGATAAGGCGGCTGTTTTATGACATCAGGTTGGATCCACTTCTCTATCATGATTCATTTTCCTTCCGTATTTTCGTAGATAACGCATGTCCGGCAAGCCCCTCTGCTTCGGCCATGGAGGTAACGGCATCGATGCTTAAAGGGTCTGCATCCTTGGCTTGAGTAATCGAATAAGGAACAAGGAAATCAAATACGCTTAACAACCCTTTATATCTTGCCGCACCTGAAGTGGGTAAAGTATGGTTAGGTCCGGCCCAATAGTCTCCCCAGGCCACGGGAGTTTCACCTCCGAGAAAAATTGCCCCGGCAATAAGTTTATCCTGATATATTTCCGGTTCTGCAACGTGAAGTGACACGTGTTCCGGAGCAATCATATTGGACAGGTCAACACACTCATCCACCGATTCTCCTCTGAAAGAAAATCCATTATTCTGCAGGGATTCACCGGCAATTATTTTTGTTTCCAGCTGTTCCAACAGAGACTGTATTTTGGAAATGGTCTTTTCGATAATGGATTTATCCGGACTTAATAATATTGTCATGGCATCTGTATCATGTTCAGCTTGAGCTATAAGATCTGCAGCAATCAAGTTCGGATCGGCGGTTTCGTCGGCGATAATTACCAGTTCCGTAGGTCCTGCGATCATATCTATTCCAACCCGGTTTGAAACAATCTGTTTGGCCGTGGCAACATATCGATTCCCCGGACCGACAATTTTATCTACACGGGGAATAGATTCAGTGCCAAATGCCATAGCGGCGATGGCCTGAGCACCACCAACTTGGAAGACGTTTTTGATCCCAAGCATTTTGCATACTTCCATTATTGCTGGATTTGGAGAGCCGTTTTTTCCGGGTGGTGTACAAACAATAATTTCTTTTACTCCTGCCACTTGGGCGGGGATAACATTCATGAGGACTGTAGATAATAACGGAAAATTCCCGCTTGGGATATACACCCCTACACGTTCAATTGACCGCCAGTGGAAAGACACTTTCGTACCATCTCTTTGTGTAAGATCAAACCCATCCGGCAATTGTTTTTCATGAAACAAACGAATGTTTTCAGCCGCTTGCAGAATCGCCAGCTGTAATTTGGAATCAGATTGAACTTTAGCTTCCAATAGTATTTCGTCTGAAACGCGCAGGTCTAAAACGTCAACTCCATCGAATTTTTTGGTGAATTCCCTGACCGCTTCATCACCTTTATCACTGATAGCTGAAATTATTTTTTGTACCAGAAGAGAGTCCAATGCAAAAACTGATCGGCGTTTTTCCACACAGTCTAGTAATTGTGATTTTTCTGTTAGAGACCTTTGCATAGCTTATTGCGTGAAGAAAAAAGAGTTAAAATTTGTTTGATTGAGGCGGGAAATGCAATTAATAGCGCAGCTATTAATAAATTTTCCAACGAAAAGTAACCGAATTTTAAACTTTTTAATTTGTGTAATAGGTTTTGCAAAGGTCTCTATTAGTAATTGAATCATCAAAGAATCACCTTATTTAAGGGGTATTCAATTATATCTGTTGCACCATTTTCTATTAGGAGAGGTATAAAATCCCGAACGATATTTTCTTTCACAATTATTTCCACAGCAGAACCAGAACCATTGGTTAATTGGCTGATGGTCGGTTTTTTCATTGCAGGCAGGACAGATAATAGTAAATCCAGTTTTTCGTTGCTAACGTTCATTTTTAGTCCAACTCTTGAAGTGGCCAAAATACTACTTTGCAGCAATCGAGCGATATTGTCGATCTTTTTCTTTTTCCAGGGATTCTTGTAAGATTCTTTATTTGCAATTAGTCGTGTGCTGGATTCCATAATGGTATCAACAATGCGAAGATTATTTGCCCGTAAGGATGAACCGGTTTCGGTTACTTCGACAATGGCGTCGACTAAAATGCCCGGTTTTACTTCTGTGGCTCCCCAGGAAAATTCCACATCAGCACTCACGTTATTTTTATTCAGATACTTTTGGGTAATATTAACCACTTCGGTGCTGATTTGCTTTCCCTCAAGATCTTTCACAGATTGAATAGAACTGGTTTCCGGAACGGCCAACACCCAACGAACAGGACGCATGTATGATTTCGCATAAATTAATTCACAGACTTCCACAACATCCGATTCATTTTCTTCAATCCAGTCTTTTCCGGTAATTCCCATATCAAAAATGCCCCGTTCAACATATACGGACATTTCCTGTGCACGGATAAGCCATGCTTCTAAATCCGGATCATCGCAGTAGGGCTTATATGCCCTGCTTGATAAAGTGAAATTCCATCCTGCCTTTTTCAAAAGTTTCAGGGTTGTTTCCTGCAGGCTGCCTTTCGGTAAACCGATTTTTAATTGATTGTCCATGTGTAACCTTTCTGTAATAGAACCCATTGATAAACCTTATGTGTGGAGAAAAAAGAGATAAAATTTGCCTGATTGAGGCGGGAAATGCAGTTAATAGCACCGCTATTAACAAATTTCCCAACGAAAAGCAGGAGAATTTTAAACTTTTTAATTTGTGCAGTAGGTTTTTCAAAGGGTTCTAATAAAAAAGCCCCCCGGAGGCCGGGGGGCTTTTATTGTTTAATTATTTTTTTATTAAAAAACTATAAAGTTCCGCCTGACCTTCCTTTTTGAGTAAAGGGACGATGATAATGGTTATGTCGGCGTCGCATGTTCATAATGTGGCTGCGAAAGTATAGATTAATTGGTTTAGGTAGCAAACAAATATTTTTTGTATTTATTTCAGATCGGAAGAGCACACGTCTGAACTCCAGTCACATTCCTTTATCTCGTATGCCGTCTTCTGCTTGAAAAAAAAAAGATAAATAAAATAAAACATCGCAATAATAGCAACACCATGATTGTCTACTTCTCTATCTATCCCTTCCGTTCC
>CAJVYU010000094.1 GCA_913009735.1 uncultured Fidelibacterota bacterium | reverse complement strand
ACTTTTAAATAAATATCATCTATTATAAAAGGTGTAGCAGCATCGGGAGGTTGAGCTGATATGCGTATGAACAACGGGGTGTTAAAATCGGAAAGACTTACCTCCTGCTCTACAAAATCACCGCTAATACCAGAGCCACCAATCGATACCAGTGAATCCACCAGCGTCCAATTCAATAAATATAGAATCGATGAGTCTAGGGCATCGTAATAAGTTTCTAAAACGTAATTGGGAGCGACTTCAACATGTGCTGTAATATTTTCTACGCTACATGCAAAGCGGAATGCAAGGCTTGCTTCTTGAAAAGGAGTAATATCCATCACTTTTCCTGAAATAATTGTATCGGGCTGAACTCCTGCAAGAGGAGCAAAAATAACCCAACCTGCATCGACCCCTAAATCATCCAGATTTCTAGCAGTCCAACGACCATGGGTAGGAGTGTACCAATGTGCGGAGCCCGGCCAGTAATTATTATTTAAATTATAATGGGAACGTGACTGATATTGCCAAGTCTCCCAATCCCCGATTGCGAGTGAATCATTTATTGAAAATGTATGTGTATCAGAGACTGCCGTATTTGAAGAACTGGAGCCATCTACGGCAACGACCCAGTAAGCAATTTGATCTCCTAGAGCGAGATTGAACCAGGTTAATGTTGTTTCATAGCGTTCTGTTTCCGGTATCTGGTTCATCACTTGATTTTGGATGCTGCCGTTATTTACCTGGTAATTGAGGGATACATCCAAAGGATATCGGTCACTGGCAGTAATTTCCACAACTTCGCTGCCGGCTTGATTAATTGTATTTTGTAATTCAGTAAAGTTTTCCAGGACCGGAGGGGTCTGATCTGGACCAACATCAAATTGTAAATAGCCTGTAGGTGCTCCCGGGGGATAATAAACACCGTTTCCGTCAATATCCTCAGAATAAAAATAGTACTTGAAGGTAGCCGTTGATCCGATACCAGGAATATCGACACTGTACGTATTTCCAGTACCTCCATTGGTCATCGGAGCCACAGAAGCAATGCTGTCAAATCCGAAATGCACTGAGACAGAGCTGGCGTCCAGTACAAAGCCCGCATTTGCATGGATATCCACCTCCAGATGATAAGGTCCAAGAGCATCCTCAGTGGTAGCCGGCACGCTATGGTTGTAGAATACCAACGGCGGACCTATTACATCAAAATCAGTATCATATGCCAACTGAACCCAGGGGGTCAACTGTCTTAATAAGGTAATGGAGCTCATATTGTCTGTTCCCTGTGCAATTACAATGGCGGCCGCCACTTCCTGGGTATCTCCGGGCGCCATGGAAAAAGGTCCGGCAGTTATCATAAACATACGATCACCGCTCGGGCGATAATTATAATCCACCCATCCATTACCAGTCACCGGATCACCATTATAGAAAAATGTGGATGCTTGTCCCGTGGTAGGATCATAGTAAGGCTGACCCGTCCACCCATCCCTTGCATTCATATGACGATAAGCCTCTTGCGCTGATTCCGGGTAGTAATAAGGGCCTTCAATGTCGTCGCCTCTTAAGTACATCGAAAAAGCAGTCATGGGAATATTGGTATAATCGAGGATCGGATCTCCGGATACCCAAGCTGTATCACCAGAGGACGGCACAATTGGTGTCTGTAAATAGACATATCCCACTGCGGGAGGGGTACTCCCATATGTATTATCTCCATTGTAATCATTATAACCAAAGCCCAGATTTGATTCCGGATCACAACCGACGAAATCATTATTAGCATCGCCAATATCCGGATCGCTCCAAAAAGATGCATACATTGAGTCAAGTTGATTACCACCTGTGTTTACAATTTCCCACTTAACAAACATTACATCTTTCAGAGGCGAACCGGGTCCCTCACCAAAGAGCGATACGCGGACTTCAATTCCCAGAGGTTGTGTGTTCCATATTGATGAGTGAGCAGAAGAATTGCCATCATTCATCACATACCAGTGAAACAGGTCGCCTTTAATATCCGGATGGTCTACGTTGGGGTCGTAAACGCCATCTCCATCCACATCTATCCAAGGGGCACCTTGATCAACCGGCCAGTTCTGCCAATCCGGATTAGAGGCATCGTCTCCTGATTGAATGGAATAGATATGAAATTCCTCTGCATCCTGATCCGAACCATAAGTTCCTTGTACATATTCACTGGAATATCCAGAAGCCGCTGTTCGGATTTCTTCGACACCATTGATTCTTCCCGCTGCTAACCAAAGCCCCGAATTAAAGACTGCCGTCTTACCGCTGCCGATGGGCCATTCAAGACCAGCGTTACTAGTTGCCTGATAACTTACTACATTACCGTCATTCCCGTGCCAAGTGGAGATTTGATTCCCGTCCCAAACTTGATAATCTAAAGACCTGCTGACATTCGGCATTATTTGACTGTCCGGCAGTTTGCCCCAGCATACTGAAAGCAGGAAAATAAGAAATGGTATCAGTCTTTTCATTTCAACAACACCATCTTCTTGGTCTGTATAAATTCTCTGGTTCTTATCTGATAAAGATACACGCCGGCGCTTACCGGTTTACCATGATCATTGACTGCATTCCAGATGACCGATTTAAAACCAGCTTCTTGAGTTTCTGATAACAGCGTTGTCACTTTTCTGCCAAGCAAGTCGTAGATTGTGATCTGGACATCTGATCGGAAGGGCAGTTCATAGCGGATGGTGGTAACTGGATTAAAGGGATTAGGAAAATTTTGAAGGAGTCTAAAAGTATTTGGGACAATTAAATTTGGCTTTGTGTTGAGCAATGTGCTGTCAGAGTGCAAAATAATGTCATCAATTATCCATTCAGTAAAGAGAGTTTCGCTATGAATCCTAAAGCGAAATTGAAAATGGTCTTCCGATGTATAATCCGACAAATCATAATGTATCCATTGCGGGTCGATAAATCCTGTAAAGGTCTGTTGAGGTGTCCAGAATTCACCGTCATCTGAAAATTCAATCACACCATAGTTTTCATCAGATCTGAAATATGCTGCCATGGGTATCGTAAGCCACACATCATCAAATCCGGTTAAATCCAATACTCGCGTATAGGTCATGGTATCCCCAATGTCATCGTTGGAGCTTAAGTGAGATGCCAGGACCTTTCCCCAATTTACACCACCATAGGTAAATTCACTTTGAAATTCACCATGAGTGAACATATCCCAATCGTCTATGTGTGAATAATATGCTCCATCCCAGTATCCTATTGTATCCCTGTCCGTAAAATCCAATTGTTTTATAACTGACATTCCCATATTTTGAGATTGGCTTGAATCCCTGGCGGTGACCCAATAGGATATATGATCAGTTATTTCTTCTACAGATTCTGATATAAAACCGCTCCAGGTTTTCCTCCCGGCTATCCAGTAAGAATATAGAGAATCCTTAACCATATCTACCGACATTACATTTCCATTATTTACCTGCCAGTGTAATTGTGGCGGATAGATTCCAAAGCGGTCGTCTTCAATCGACATAATGTATATTTTTTTATGGGTGGGTAATTGGTAATGCACCGGTCGGGCATCTGATAATTCTGACAAAACAGGAGCGGTGGTATCCGGTCCAAAAATGAATGAATTATAATTGGGGGGAGAAGCAGATGGCCACGTCATTGTCGTACTGGTATTGGTTATAACTTTTAACCAATATCTGAATTCTGTTGTGCCGGTAACATTTGAAAATTCAGGAACAGATGCCTCGTAAATAGTATCATTTACTGCCTGTAAAATCGTTGAATCCATCACGCCGTTTATTTGGTAATAGAACCATAATGGCGCCGATACCCATCCGGGGTTTGATTTAACAATGAATTGCAAATCAAAGGGACCTATTGCTTCAGTATTGTGAGGAACGAAATGTTCCTGCACTGTTGCCGGTGCGCCAAGCTGGGTAAAATCGGATTCCCATGTATTTTTGACCCATTTTACATCCTCTCGGAGCGAAGCTACTGATAAAACATCTGACGCACCTTGGGAAATGACGAGAGCTTCAACCGCTTCCTGAGTTTCTCCGGGAGCCAATGAAAAAGGTCCTGCAGACATTAGAAACCGACGATCTCCACTGGGCCAGGTATGATAATCCAACCAGCCATCACCCGTCACCGGATCACCTGTGAAATAATAATGGGTTTCTTCATTAGTAATAGGGTTAATGATGGGATTACCCCACCATCTTAATCCATTCATATATCTGTATACTATTTCGGCATCATCATTTGGATCGCCAGTATCACCCCTAATAAATATAATAAATGCATTGACAGAAATATTAGCATAATCATCAATGGCGTTGCCCGATACCCATGCAGTATCGCCCGGCGAAGGAATTATGGGTGTTTGCAGCATAACATACCCAGCCGCGGGAGGACGGGCTCCGTACTGGGAATCATCATTGTCATTATAACAGTAAGCAAGGCGTAAAGTCGTATCAATACCAGTAAAGTCATCATTCGCATCTCCAAGATCCGGATCGCTCCATTTGCCCACAAATACAGAATCGAGATATGTACTGCCTACGTTGGTAATGTTCCATTTTATAAATAACGTATTCTCAAGAGGGTAAATATCATCAAACCCAAATATGGAGGCCCGAACTTCAACGCCCATGGGGTCTGAATTATAAAGACTCTCGTGCTGCTCTTCTGATGTGTCGTTCATGACATACCAGTAAAACAGATCGCCTATTATTTCAGGCGCATCTGTATTTGGATCATAAACGCCATCACCATCATTATCAATCCATGGCGCACCTTGATCCGCCGGCCATTCTATCCAATCTGTACTGGTGGGTCCGTCATTATTAGAAAGCATATAAATCCTGTTTTCAGAACTTTCAGGGTCAGAACCGGACATGCCCGGGAGAAATTCTGAACGATACTCACACGCGGCGGTTCGTATATTTTCATTGCCGTCAGAAATACCGGAAGCCAGCCAGATACCGTCCTGAAATATTGCATGGATTCCAGAACCTTTTGGCCATTCTAAACCCGCTTGTGGTAACAAGTGATATGAAACAACATCGCCATGGTTTCCCATTGCTGTAGAAATATTATTTCCGTCCCAAACTTGATGATCTAAAGACCTGCTGATATTTGGTTCTACATGGCCATCCGGCAGTTCGCCCCAACTTGCTGAAAGCATGAAAATAAGAAATGGTATCAGTCTTTTCATTTCGACATCACAGTTATATGTTATTGAAAATCATTTATTCTAATTGAAATCCCGATTCAAGCAGGAAACCCCCAATAGTAAAACTGAAAAAAGCAACAATGTATATTTCATTTTTAACACTCTTGTATTTCTTTAATTAAATAATGCATTTGATAAACACCGCCCCTAAATCCCCTCCTCGTATGAGGAGGGGTCTTGTGGGGAGGTGAAAGTGGTTTTGTTTTTACCAATACAGCCAAAGATTGGAGATAATACTTCTCCCATCACAATTTCATAACCTTTCCAATAAATATGATCGTACCAATATGATTTTCCCGAATGGCAAGGACAAACGGCCGATCAGCAATAATGGATGGTGGTGCGGAAGTTAATCCAACGCCAACACTGGTTACAGCAGCAGCCACAGCACCCTCTTCATCCACCGTTAAGTATGTTTTATGTTTTACTTCACTGATGTATAAATTGCCGTAATCCAGTGGCATAATCCGGGAAAAATCTGCCATGTTTTGATCAAAAGCGACATCCATACCAAGTGCGATTAGAATATCGTTCAAGGATTTTTCCCAAGCCAGGTCAAAGCGGGGCAGACCGATATATACTTCACCGGAGCGGAGATTGTTGATATAATGATTCCATTTGTCTAATGTTAAGGAGTCGGAAAAGGTATTGATATCCTCAGGAATAATGACCGTAAAGGAAAAAAGGGAATCGCCAAAAGGAATGTCAGCCATATAAAAGTTGTCCTCCCAGCTGACATAATATGGTACGGTAATTTCATGGCCCATCATTGGAACGGATGTTTCCGTTCCATCATAATTATGGAATGGCATGTCTTGAGTGTCCTCTTCATCAAAAGGAATCCGCCAGCCGCCTTTGAAATACAAGGCATTGATCAGGTACATAATAATTTCATCGGGAATTTCCTGCAGTATAGTCTCAATTATTCCATTGGTGGCTGTATCCACCCAATCGTTAATAATTCCCACAGAATTTGGATCAGTAAAATCCAATTCGTTCACTTCTGCATTGAAATACGTTTGGTTCGTTTCTATAAATTCATCATAAACAGGCAATCCCTCCCGATACCAGATGGAATTGGCAATAGAGATAATTACTTCCGGATCCATGGAAGTGAGGAGTTCAACGGCTGTTTGGTATGAAGAATTAATATCTTCTTCCTCCATTCCCGCTAATGCCAGCGTTTGACGCATGGCATCGTAGGTTTCGCCTGCTGCTCCATTCAGGGTCATGCCCAAAGCCATGGAAATAGACAAAGGAGAAATCAGTATATTGCTGTCGGGGTCTGCCTCATGAAGAGCGTTAAACACATTCATTCCAAACACATTCCCGGAATGGACAATTGCCCTTTCGTCGGGCGTGGGCTCTCTTGGCGGCTGACGATCAGCTGTACCTTCTTCTTCAAATAATGAACAAGATAAAAAGAATACACTCAAAACTGTAAAAAATGTTAACCGCTTCATAATCGCCTCCTGTTTGTTGCGATTGACTAAAAGTTACAGAGAAAAACTAAATAAACAAAATGTCCGCTGGTTAATCTGGCTATTTGACTATTTAAAGATTCAATGCAATTGGTGGTTTTAAATACAGTTCGTAACTCTATTGGTAATTCAAGTCTGCAAGGAGCTTCCCGTTTGTTTCAACTAATAGAGACCTTTGCAAAACCTATTGCACAAATTAAAAAGTCTAAAATTCCGTCCGCCAGCCGGCGGATTAGAAAACTTGTCCATAGCCCTGCTATTGACTACGTTTCCTGCCTTCCCGCCTGCCACAACCATAATAAAAAGAATGGGGCGGACAGGAATCAGACAAATTTTAACTCTTTTTTCTTCATACACAAGATTTTGCAAAGGTCTCTAATAATGATACAATCCCGTTTTGATTTCTAAACAAGGCAATTTCTTACATAAATTGGCATAACTACATCATTAATTAAAAGAATTTTATGTCAACAAATCCTTTCATCAGAACGGTTATTGAGCCTTTCATTATTAAATCCGTTGAACCCATTCAAATGACCGATCAATGCGATCGGGAAGCCTTTCTTAAAAAAGCTCATTACAATTTATTTCAAATTCGAGCACGCAACGTTCTCATTGATTTGCTAACCGACAGCGGCACCGGCGCCATGAGCAGCGAGCAGTGGGCCGCCATTATGCGCGGCGATGAATCCTATGCCGGCAGTGAAAGCTTTGCACGGCTCGAGGCAACCATTCACGAATTATTCGGCTTTAAACACGTGATTCCCACCCATCAGGGAAGAGCCGCTGAGCGTATCCTTTTTTCGGTCATGTGCAATCAGGGTGATGTGGTTCCGAATAACACTCATTTTGACACGACCCGCGCAAACATAGAATTTCAGGATGCTGAAGCGGTGGATCTGGTGATTCCGGAAGGAAAAGACCCCCAGGCCATTCATCCATTTAAGGGAAACATGGATGTGGAAAAACTCAGGGAATTGATCGAAAAAACCGGACCGGAAAAAATCCCCTTGTGTATGATGACCATTACAAATAATTCCGGAGGCGGACAGCCTGTTTCTATGGAAAATTTGAAAGCAGTTCGTAAGGTTTTGGATAAATATTCAATTCCTCTTTATCTCGATGCAGCCCGATTTGCCGAAAATGCTTATTTCATCAAGCTTCGGGAGCCGGGTTATGAAAACAAGTCCGTTCAGGAAATCGTCCGGGAAATGATGGACATATCAGAAGGTTGCACCGTAAGCGCAAAAAAGGACGGTCTGGTTAACATCGGCGGTTTACTGTGCACGAACGATGATATTCTCGCCCAAAAAGAAAAAGACCTTTTAATCTTAACAGAGGGATTCCCAACATACGGTGGTTTGGCCGGACGAGATCTGGAAGCTATGAGCGTAGGGTTCCGGGAAGCGTTGGATGAAGATTATTTAAAATATCGATTAGCGGAAGCACAGTATCTTGGTGAACATTTGGTGGAAATTGGATTTCAGATTATTCAGCCTCCCGGCGGTCATGCCATTTATGTTGACGCAGCGGCGACACTGCCTCACATTCCCCCGTCTCAATACCCCGGGCAGACCCTGGCTGTGGAGTTTTACCTGGCCGGCGGGATTCGCACCTGTGAAATTGGTTCTGTTATGTTTGGAAAAACGGCGGAAGATGGTAAAACAGAAATCCCGGCGCAAATGGAATTGGTCCGCTTTGCCTTGCCAAGGAGAACCCATACCCAAAGCCATATTGATTATGTGATTGAAATCGCCAGGGATGTATACAAACGAAAGGATGATTTAACCGGTTACAAAATCATCGAACAGCCGCCGCACCTACGACATTTTTCGGCGAAATTTGCTCCCTGCTGATTCACATTTATTCCTTATATCCGTCTAATTCCCTGGCGGATGGATCAATGACATTCGTCCACTTCGGCATCCAAAAATGGGGAATAAGATTATCATGTTTCCCAAAAAACTGCCGGTATACCTTACGATAATAATAACTTTCCTTTAGAGCCGGCGGGCAATGACTAATTTTTGCCGATTCACGTTCAAACTCATCGTGGGATATAATGTCGTCAACAAAATTTTGAATGATTGTGTGCCATGATTTTTTAGCATTGCTGACTCCGTCTGAGAAGGCACATTTTCTTCGCCAGAGTATATCATCGGGGAGTAAATCCGTTTGATCAAATGCTTGGCGTAAGAGATGTTTCTCCAGCCGTTTTTTACCATCAAACATCTTGAGTTCGGACGGGATAGATAAATAATATTTAACGAATGCTTTATCTAAAAACGGCGTCCGCGCTTCCAGCCCGTTTGAGCTGATGCTCCGATCAGAACGAAGTACATCAAATAAATATAATTCTTTCACCAGCCGTTCGCTTTCCGCTTGTAGAGCTTCAGAGGATGGCGCGTTCTTCAGATACACATAACCGCCGCATACCTCATCAGCGCCGTCTCCGTTAAACACGACCTTGCAGTCAGAATTTTCACGGATAAACTTTGATACCAGATAGTTACCTACGCTGGCCCGAACGGTGGTGGTATCATAGGATTCAATATTGTAGATCACGGTTTCAATGGCATCCAAAAAATCTTTTTCAGACACCTCAATTTGATGATGAATAGAGCCGATGTGTTTAGCTGCTCTTTGGGCATATTCCAAATCAATACTGCCGGAAATTCCAATAGAAAATGTTTTTAATGTGTTACCATTACTGTGTTGAGCCACCAATGCCGTGATCAGACTTGAATCCAATCCCCCGGATAAAAGACAGCCGATTTCCCGTTCCGCCATCATGCGTTTTTCAACGGCTTTTGATAAATAGTCCCGTATGCCCTCACAAATTTCATTTTCACTACCGGCGACAATTCCATCTCCATTGTAATGAAAATAGCGTTGGAATGAATCCGGAGTTTTTGAACTCCACCAGGATCCCGGCGGAAAAGGTTCAATAGTATCACACAGCATTACCATTGGTTTTGCTTCAGAGGCAATATAGTAATCTTCGTCCTTTCTGCCTATGAAGCCGGGACGAACCCCAATCGGATCCCGACCGGCATAAAAAGTGTTCGATGTTCCATCATGCAAAACAAACATAAATACGCCATCCAGTTCTTTTACCGTTTTCTCCATACCGAATTTCTTGTACATAAACAGAATGATTTCGCAGTCTGAACCGGAAGTCAACCGAAATCCGTATTGTTTGGCTAATTGTTTATAGTTATAAATCTCTCCATTGCAGACTAAGGTTAATGACGGGTCGTGGGGGTGCTGCATGGGTTGATCGCCTGTTTCTGAAACGCCCATAATGGCTAAACGGTGGAAAACAAAAATGCCCTTTCCTCCTAATTCTGAAACGTGGGTATTTTCCGGTCCCCTGTATTTGATTTTATGGGCATCCACTTTCAGGTTTTCCCAAGTTTGTTCTTTTCCTAAGTAAGTAAAAATTCCACACATAGTATTTATTTCCTTTCGTTTTGTGTATAGAACTCTTTGATAAACCTACTGTACAAATTAAAAAGGTTAAAATTGCCCTGCTTTTCGTTGGGAAATGCTGTTAATAGCAATGCTATTAACAGCATTTCCCTTCTTAATCAGGAAAATTTTACCTCTTTTTTCTTCACACGTTAGGTTTATCAAAGAGTTCGTATAAAAAAACCCCCACGACTTTCGCCTGTGGGGGTTTTCAGTTTTTAAACTGTGTCAGATATCTACACAGATTCCCCCACGCTAATATTATTAGCGTTATTATTATTGTTATTGAGGTTAATTGTGTAAATCATCATTAAAATCTCTGTACCAATTTAATATAATTGTTTTGGAGAAAAATACATTTTTTATAGTTCCGGAACATTGTCCATGGTCTTTTTGGATTTTTTAAGTATGCCGCTATTCTTAAAATCATCCCTACTATAATCAATCCCAGTATCATATATTCCAATTATTACTCCTTCTCCTATAACATTTGCAGCTTGCCGACCAATATAACTATAGACAAAACCAGAGCTTTCATCTAGTTCCAATTCCAAAACTCCAGCTGGTACCATCCAATCCACAGATTGATTCTCATTTATTGTTTTATAATCATCTAATGATACACTACCAGTATACATTGTATTATAACTAGAGGTTATTTTAATCCCTAAACTCTCTAGACTGCTTCTATTCGCAGAACTTTTGACATAGACTCCTAAAATTGTATCTCCATCCACAATCCTATATGCATCTAATGGAGTAGGAAACGTACATGTCGTCGATGTTATTTGACCATATGATATAGAATTAATTATTAATGATAGTAGCAGCGTAAATGTTCTAATCTTCATTATTTAGTATTTCCTTAACTTCTGTTTCAGTTATTTGTTTATAATTTTGTCTTAAAACGCAAAATTGAATGTAGGGATCAAATACTTCCGCTGTCATGAAATGACCAGGTATTCTTTCGTTAATAAATGTGATTGTGTCGTTTATTACAGAAATACCATAAAGCATACATTTTCCATAATTTTTAAAAGATGTTATAGGAAAATTTCGAAGTCTGTTATAATAGGAACTATTTGTATCTACTGTGGCGTCTATATAGTATTCTCCCGGTAATATATTAATGAAAACAAACTTATTATTTCTAATAATATCAACCGCACACAATTTGTATGCCCCACTAGAGTCTTTTTGAGAAATGTAAATATATACATCATCATTATGCCAAATATCTTCAACTATAAGATTACCGGTGACGATCCCAGTCCCTTCAATAATACTATATTCATCCCGCCAATCAGGTTGGTTTTGTGCTTCGCTGGTTTCATTGCAACTTATAAAAAGAGTAGTTAATAATATTATTTGCATTTTTCTCATAATTGATCCTCACTTATTATTTATTAACTCCATGCGTTATTCAAACATATACACTATCCGTAAGCCCATTCCCCGTAGCCTTGCCATTCCCTGTAGCTATCCCGGCAACATGAGACCCATGTCCGCTTGTATCCGTTTGTGAGCAATCTCCATTATTAATTTGTACCGAAGTACATTCTGTCCCATATCCAAAGTCAAAGGGGCCCGAACCGGCTTCTGTTTGATCCCATATACTTATGACTCTTGTATTTCCCAACGTGTCTAGAAAATCAGGATTAGTCAAATCGATACCAGTGTCAACAATTCCAATAATAACTCCATTGCCGGTATACCCTGATTTTTGTCTTCCAATGTATGAATAAACTTTGATAGCAGATTCATTCAATAAGGGTTTACTCATCCTTGAAAACTCAATACCCATAATACCCACTTGTTTTTTCAGATTATTAAGATTTGCTATTGTTATTTCACCTACGGCAACATTTCCTTGCGGACCTTCAATAATGGTTTGTACGTTCATACCAAAAGCTTCCAAAGATGCCCTGTTCAAACTCTGATTAAAACGTGCAGTTATGCCATAAAGAGTATCTCCATTTGCTACACGTTATTGAACACTGGATAATTCTTTAAATTTTACTTGATATGGAGTATCTTGGGTGAATATAAATCCAATTGACCAAATTAATACAAACATCGCTTTTCTAATTATCATGTTATCCTCCGTAATGTTTTAATTTTTGTTAAATAAATAACTGATTGGTTTCAGAATCCATTTTATTTGAATTACCATACTTATTCCCGTTGGTTTTGTTATATTTGAAATAGGTGGTATACTTTCAAAAGGATAAGGTATATCTGGAATAAATAATTTTTTTAAAACAGTAAGAGAATCTTGCTTTACCGGAATACTATCCAAAAGAGTAATATTTGTTGTAGTCTGTACATTGAGCTTATAATAGCTAGGTAATAAATTTAGAATTGTGAATTTGTTGTCTGATAACAATTCAATCATTGTGATTGAATCCGTTGATAATGATATTAATGTAAATTCCAAACCAGAAACATCCCCATTCACTTGGCCTTGAATTGAGATCGGAAGAGCGTCGTGTAGGGAAAGAGTGTAGATCTCGGTGGTCGCCGTATCATTAAAAAAAAACAAAAACAAACACATCACCTAAACCATTGTAAGCAAGCGGGTTAAACATCTAGTTCTACCTCATTCTCCCCATAATGTAACTATTTTTTACACTGCACTCCTCCAC
>CAJVYU010000093.1 GCA_913009735.1 uncultured Fidelibacterota bacterium | reverse complement strand
GGTAATCACCGCTTATCAATTCTGTTATTTTGGCCACTGCGGACTCGATTGTTTCATCGTACCGGAAAATTTTACCGGACTTCTTTGGAATGTCAATAATAGCCTGGCGCAGGTTCTCCATTCCTTTGTTTTCCGTGGCAATAGTAGAAACAATGGGAATATCCAGTTCGCAGCGGAGTTTTTCCAAATCTATTTTTATTCCCAAGCGGTCGGCTTCATCCATAAGGTTGAGGTCGAGAATCAAAGGAAGTTCAGTCTCGATCAGTTGAAGAGTTAAATGAAGCGTTCTTTCCAGACTTTTTGCATCTGCCACATGTATTACGATATTGGTATTTTCATTTAACAGGATTGCACGAGAGACGCTTTCCTCTTCGGTTATGGGCCGGAGAGAATACATACCCGGAGTATCTATAATGCCTAAATTTTTATCTTTGATTCTACCGTTTCCACGGGTTACTTCAACCGTAGTACCGGGATAGTTTGATACGGTAACATAGTTGCCGGTCAAATTCCCAAAAACAACACTTTTGCCTACGTTCGGATTACCAATTAATATTACCTTTTTGTCTCCCGTTATTGTGGCGCCGCCACTGCTGTGGCAACTGGCAGTATTTTTTGTCCGAATAGTCATAATTTTAGTTTTCCAGTTTACTGCACTGGTTATTGGCTGTTTAGTTAAGCAATCTTTTAACTATTTGTATAAATAATAATAAGCTTAAAACTCTTCCACATGCTTTACTCCTTCGTCAAAAAGATTCTTAATGTGTTCATCATCCAACGCGTAGAACATCAACCTTCCATCCTTGCGGTACTTTACCAACCTCATATTTCTCAATATTCTCAAATGATAAGAAACAGCGTACTTTGTTTTCCCCAACAGGTCCGTGATTTCGCAGACACAAAGTTCTTCTTGTGATAAAGCGAAAATAATTTTTATCCTTGTTGGGTCACCTAAAACTCCAAAGGTCTCCGATAGTAATTGCATTATCGTTTCGGATTTCATTTTTTGCCGGACTGAAGAAACTTTTTTTTTATCAATAAAAGTCTCTTCACAAATTTCTTCTTCATTTTTTTGCATATCATTAACCTCTATTTTATGTAAGAAGATAATAGTTAAACAACTATTTAACTATAATGTAATACACATTACAACCTATAATCAAGTGTAAAAAGAAGGGGAAAAAGTATAATTATAAGATCGGAAAGGTGCTAATAATATGATCATTTTTATATTATTTCTCCGGCATTGTTTAGTCGTAATAATATTGTCATTGCGCGGAGAGAGGAACGAGCGACAAAGCAATCTCCTAAAGGCTGCGGTATCAAGGAGATCGCTTCGTTGCTCCACGCCTCGCGATGACAAGGAGTATTGTGTTATCTTTGATACGACTAATGTATGCCGGAGTAATATCGTAGGAAGCAAGGTAAGGGTGCGAGACTATCACAGAATTTCGCTCCATACCATTTATTTGAATAAAGGTACGGAATCAACTTTTTATTTTCTTTATATACTCAAGGTATTCATTAACAAATCTTATTATGAGCAGTCGACGAGGCCTTTGCCGCGGTGATTGGGCCTTTAGTTGAGGTGCCCGTATTAATAAGTCTGGTGAATGTGGCTCTGTATTTTAAGAAGAAGTTCTTTTGATCAGTTAAATTGTTTTTAAATTAATAATTCGTTGAGAGATTAGTCTTTTTGGTTAAAATCATATAGAATGATCAAGGTAAATAACGTGACTAAACTACAAAAATATTTTGGATTGAAATACCGGACTATGCCTATCATTACACTGGTTTTACCACTCTTGTTTTCTGGTTGTGATAACAGTCATTCAAGAGAAGATTCTATACGGCAGGTTTTATCCCAAATGTCTACAAATGCAATGAAGGATACTACTAAACCAATTGTTTATTTTGGTTTCATTACGCGTTACAACCCCAGAATTATGTACGAAGAATATCAGCCTATTATGGATTATTTGTCTTCAGAAACACCTTATCGTTTTGAGATAAAACTTGGCAAGACATATCAGGATGCTGTGCAATTTTTACAAGACAGCATAGTTCAGATTGCTTCATTCGGAGCTGTGACATATGTCGAAGCTAACAGCGGATTTGGTGCAGTGCCCATATTGAAACCCTTGAATGAAGCCGGAAAACCGTATTACCAGAGCTTAATAGTTGTTCGGAAAGAAAGTGATATACAAACATTGGAAGATCTTAAGGGACGAACTTTCGCCTTTGCATCTGTTCATTCAACTTCCGGGAATCTTTTGCCGCGATATAATTTAGTAAAAGCAGGTATAACTATTAATGATTTAGCAAGTTACATTAATCTTAAACATCACGATTCGGTCGCAAAAGCGGTTTTATCAGGTAAATATGACGCAGGTGCGGTAAAGGATATTATTGGCTATAAATATCTGGCTAAAGGCTTACGTATTTTGCATTCCTCGGAACCTATACCCAGCGTTCCGCTGGTCGTAAGGCCGGATTGTGATCCCAAGTTGATTCAGGCTGTAAAGGGGGCCCTGCTAAAAATCGATATTCGTAAAACCAAATATAAACAGCTTGTATCAAACTGGAATAAAGAGTTTCGTTATGGATTCGTGGAAACTAAAGATGCAGATTATAGTCTCATACGTGATATGTTAAATGCTATTCCGGGTTCCTGTGGAAACTCCTGCCATCCGGCCAGAGCGTTTTGATTATGAAACAATTTCTTTTTACTCTGGAAGCAAAGTTTATATCTCTTGCAATGGTGATTGTTTTATTCTCTTCGGTTATGATTATTTATTATGTTTACAATATTGAAAACAGAAACCATTTTACTGAGGCAGAAAAACAGGCGCGCTTACTTTCCGAATCAACTGCTATTTCCTTTATCAATACATTACTTTATGAAGAAATAGGTTTAGTAGAGGAAGGCGGATTATTGGAAAACCAAATTTCTGACATAATGAATAATAAGGATACGGAATTAATTGAAATGGTAGTATTAAACCCGGAAGGTTACCCAATTGCTGCCAATGATTATTCGTGGTATGATGCGACTTTAAAAAATTCAAATATTGATAATTTAATCCAGTCTAATGAAATACGAATAAAGTACGAAATTCGTAATAACGTGAGGGTTATCCAGGTTGTAACTCCGCTGCAAATTTATGGCAAACGGTTTGGGACTCTTGTTGCCTATTTTTCTATTGAAAAAGAATACAAACTTTTAGCAGCGTGGAGAAATCAGTTACTATTATTTGCAGTTTTCGGTTTATTTGGCGCGTTAGGGGTAGCTTATATTGTAGCACGAATTCTTGCTACTCCCATAAAACGTTTATCACGTGAAATGGTGAAAGTTTCTGATCCATATTATCGGTCAAAGTTAGTTTCTACACGACATGATGAAATTGGTCTGTTAGAAAGAGGATTTTTAGGTATGATGGATCGGTTGCAACAAGCAGCCATTGAAAAAGAAAAATCTCAAAAGGCATTAATTCAAACGGAAAAAATGGCAGCGCTTGGAACCCTGGCTGCCGGTCTCGCCCATGAGATAAATAATCCATTAGGCGGTGCGAAGAATTGTTTACGAAGGATTGAGTTACAACCGGGAGATATATCACAGACAAAAAAATATATTCTGCTTATGAAAAATGCGCTTTTGCGAATCGAGAATCTTGTTGGAGGACTGCTACAGTTTTCCCGGGGAAAAGATACTGAACTTCAACCGGTTGAAATCAATTCTGTTATTTCATATGCAGTCGAATTTCTAGAATATAAGCTAAGAAAAAAGAAAATTCGGTTTCATCTGCAACTGTCACCTGATTTACCATTAATCTTCGGTGATAAGGAGCGTTTTGAACAGGTGTTTATCAATCTGATCTTAAATGCGGTGGATGCCCTACCGGATGGGGGCGAATTATCAATTCATACCAAATCTTTAAACCAAACTGTTACATCAACTATCAGAGACAATGGAGCTGGGATATCTCCGACAGAACTTCCTAAAATATTCGATCCTCTTTATACCAGTAAAAGCGTTGGACAAGGAACCGGATTGGGACTAACTGTCTGTAAAAATATTGTTGAAAGTCATGAAGGAACGATTGACGTGGTAAGTGAAGTTGGAAAAGGGACTTCAATTAAACTGAATTTTCCAGCGCTGAAGGAATCCTCAGAACGAAAAGCCGACATTTGTTGTGCAATCCTTGCGGGGGGTAAATCATCACGAATGGGAACGAATAAAGCGCTAGTAAAACTTAATGGACAAACGCTAATCAAACGGGTGGTGGAAAAAGTAGATGATAGTATTGCCAAGCCAATAATAATAACAAACACCCCGGAAGATTTTACGTTTTTAAAACTTCCCTCGTTCCCGGATGTGATTAAAAATATAGGGCCTCTAGGTGGAATTTATACAGCGTTAAAATACTGTAATACAACTCACTGCCTAATAATTGCCTGTGATTTACCCTTCCTCACGAAAGAAATTATCAAGTTATTATGTGAGCAAGGCCCGAACTATGATGTATTAGCAATTGATGCCGGAAATAGTGTCGAACCATTATGTGCTGTCTATAGTAAAAATTGTCTTCCTAAGATTAAAAAACAAATTGATTCAGGAAACTTCAGAGTAACTGACTTTTACTCAAGTGTTAAAATTAGAGTAATTTCTGCTAATCATATAAATCAGATTTCTCATCCCAATATGTTTTTTAATATCAATACACCGGAAGATTTGAATACTGCAAAAAAGATGAATAATAAGAAAGGGATTACAAGATGAAAATCCTTGTCGTAGATGATGAAGAAATTCAACGTGTAACCATCCAGGATGATTTACGAGATACAGGGTATGAGGTTATTGCCTTGGAAGCTCCTCTTCTGGCCTTGGAACTGTTACATAAAGAGAAATTTGATATTGTCTTGACAGACCTAAAAATGCCTGGGATGGATGGAATACAATTTTTAAGAGAGATAAAAAAAATCGATAATAATATTGAAGTCCTGATTATGACTGCTTTTGCCACTGTTAAGACAGCGGTAGATGCTATCAGGTGCGGCGCTTACGATTATCTGACCAAACCTTTTGAATTAGATGAATTACTACAAATCCTCTCCCATCTTGCAAAGCTTAAGGAATTAACTACAGAGAATGTCCAGCTCCGCCGGCAATTGGAAGAACGACATAGCTTTGTAAGTATTATCGGAAAAAGTGAAGCGATGCAAAAGGTGTTTGAACAAATAGAAATTGTGTCGCCGACCGATACAACCGTTCTTATTACCGGTGAAACAGGAACTGGAAAAGAAATTGTCGCTGAAACAATCCATTACAACAGTCATCGATCCAATGGACCTTTAATTAAAGTAAATTGTGCGATTCTTTCACGGGAAATCCTGGAAAGTGAGCTGTTCGGGCATACAAAGGGAGCTTTTACCGGTGCGCAAAATGAAAAAAAAGGACGCTTTGAATTAGCAAAATGTGGAACAATTTATCTCGATGATGTTGATGACATTCCCCTGGATCTTCAAGTAAAACTATTACGTGTATTACAGGAAAAAGAAATTGAAAGAGTTGGTGGAACAAAAACTATTCCTATAGATGTTCGGGTGATAGCATCAACAAAAAACGATCTATACACTCTATCACAAGATGAAAGATTCAGATCCGATCTGTATTACAGGCTTAATGTATTTCCAATTAGTTTACCGCCATTGAAAGAAAGGAAAAAAGATATACCGTTGCTTTTAGAACATTTCCTGAAATCTATGAATCCCAGTTTGATTCGAAAGGTTGATGAAAAAACGATTTCAATTTTGCTTGACCTTCCCTGGGAAGGTAACGTGCGAGAATTAAAGAATCTGGCTGAAAGATTATCCGTGAACTGTAAATGCAATCCCATTGTACCGGAATGTTTACCGGTTGAAATGGTTGAAAGACAACAGCAATATTATCAAATTCCTATAAAACAGGAAAGTGGATCATCCCTACCGGAGACAGTTGATAGATTTGAAATGGGACTACTAAAGGAAGCATTAGCAGCCTCCCTGGGAAATAAAGAAAAAGCTGCTAAAATCCTTGACATCCCGGTATCAACATTAAAGAGTAAATTAAAAAAGTATAATCCTCACAAATAATTTTGTAATTGTAGATGTTATAAGCTTAAATCGTCGAAAAATCGACGATTACCGATGATATTTCATCGATATATCTCCTTATTTTTCGTTTACCACCTTCTCCCATTTATCATACTATCGTCGATAATTCGAAATAAATATTGAATAAAGTACTTTGGCACATAATTTGATATTCAATAGGTAAATGTTTTTTCTGATTTGCGAAAATTCTGTTTTTAATAATAAGAATATTTTTCAACTCCCAATCTCCGGAAAAGTAGATTTTGGATGATTCAGTAAAAATTTATTAATTCATAAAAGTGAGGATAAAAATGAAGACAAATGTGTGGATTTCTATGATTGTTAAGTTAATGATCAATATTAGTATAGTTGTATGTATCAGTTCAATCACAAATGCACAAGAAAGTGTAGTTTCAAAAAAATCAAAGGTATCTTTCACCGGCAGATTGCATGCTCAAGCTCAGGCGTCCAACGCAGAAGCGGCTGATAATATGAACAACTCCTTTTCGATACGCAGGGCAAGACTGACAGCCAAGTTTAAAAATTTGACGGGAACAATGGAAGGCAAGGTACAATTTGATTTGGGCGAAGGCGGGTATAAACTTAAGGATGGCTATGTTGAACTTAAGTTTAATTCAAAGTATAATGTCAAACTCGGTCAGTTTAAAAAACCGTTTTCACTTTGGGAACTTACCTCATCAACTAAGACCATGGTTATAGAAAGAGGCAATAAGCTGTTAGGAAGTGGTTGGAAAAGCACCAATAATATAATCGTTAAAGATGGTTTATATGCCGGTCGTGATATTGGACTAATGATGCATGGGAAAATGAATAAGCTGAAGTACTCCGTTGGTGTTTTTAACGGGAACGGATACAATAAGAAGAAAGATGATGATAATGGTAAACTCATCGGTGGTCGTGCGGTTTTTAGCGCTACAAAGACACTGGCTGTAGGCGCTGCTTTTTCGAACCGAACCGTATCAGAATACGACAGTTTTATTGATACACTCAAAAATGGGAATAGCGCTAGTTTCCAGGCCTTTGGAATTGATATGGACTATGGCATAAAACACAAAGTCTCAAAGAATGGACTTTGGGTACAAGCAGAATTCCTGACGGGCGCGAATCCGAATTACAGTGAAGAAGCGAAATTTATGGGTTTAACATTCCTTGCAAGTTATAATCTTAAAAAGGGTGAAAGTGGGGCAATCTATTCTATCCGCCCGGCATTGCGTATTGATTATTCGCAGCGTAATACCGATGACGATGATACCGGAAGTATTTTGTTAACTCCCGGTCTTGATATTTTCTTTGACGAATTTAACCGACTGCAAATTAACCTGGATATTGTCAAGCCCCAGATGGATGGAGCGGACACTGAAATGGGTATTAGATTTCAATTGCAGATGCATATATAAGCGGATGTTATTAGTTTAATGAATAAAACCAGGATATGCAGTTTAGCAATTATATTACCTTTAACGATTTATTCTGGAAGTATTCCTTTTCCTGAACCAGGCCATGAAGGGTTAAATGTGAAAAGATTAGGAACTTTCGGTGAATTTGATATTGGTTTATGGTTACAGTATCGTGTAATGTATAACAAAAGTAATATTCCTGGACCGGGAGGAACAACTTTTCTCGATAACACGAATTATGATTTTTTTCGCCAGAGATTTCGTATTGGATTCGACATACAATCAGCTGGGAAAATGGGCGTCTACACACAATTGGAATACCGGGGCGGTTGGGGCGGATCAAGTCCCGCAGTAAGCGATGCCCGTGGTTCGGCTCCGGTAAATAATCCATATAATCGTCTTCAGCCGCGGGGCATTCGGTATGGCTTTATCTATTACGCGCTAAACGAAAAATTAAACCTATCAGCCGGGATTATTCCATTAACCGATGGTGTCGGGAGGATTCTCTTTGACGCTGACTGGGATTTTAATGTTGGAGGCATTGTTCTTGGCGGTAGGCTTACCAAAGGGAATTATCGTTTAGGTTACGTAAGGATGGTTGAAGGAGTAGGAGGTACGGAAGATCAAATTGACAAAGATGGTGATTTAATCATTGCGGATTACTATTTCTACCTGAATAAAAACTTTACGTTAGGCTCTCATTTCTATAATCTAACTGTTCCGAGTCCGCTTAATGTAATTACATCAAAAGCTGAAACCTGGTATGGTTTGACAACACAGGGAAACTTTAACCGAACTGACTTTTCCGGAATGATATTATTAAACCGGGGTAATATCGAATCAAAAACTCACAATGGAATAGCATTAAAATTAGAAGGGAGCTTCCCGCTTGGTAAAGTTCAAGCTAGTATTTTAGCTATCACTACAACGGGAGATGAGGAAGGAGAAATTGATAAAAGATTTGTTACTCCTCATCAACTATTTAGCACCAGTGGTTTTTGGGGTTATTCCCATATCTTTAATGCGAACGGCCCTTCTGATGTTAATGATCTGGGACTGGAAATAGGGAATAGCGGAGCAGGATTATCGAGCTTACAGATAAAGGTTGATATCCCGCTTTCAAATAAAGTTGGTGGTCAATTAGTCGGTGGATGGTTTCAGGCTGGTAAAGAACGTAATAGCCATAAAGATATGGGAACTGAGTTGGGTGGTATGTTGACTTATAAAGTTGCTAAATATCTAAATTGGGAGTTGGGTGCTTCTATTGCTTCGATTGGTGATTTTTATGCCCCCAATTCCGAGAATTTAACTGAAATCTATTCTCGATTTCAATTCACATGGTAGATGTCATGAGTTATTCCGAACAAAGTAAAAAATACTAAATGTGGATATATCTATCTTAACTGCTATTGATAAAAGTAAGGAGTCAAATAATGGGTGAAAATTTATCCAGAAAAAGATTTATTAAAACTAGCGCCGCTTTAGGGTTGGCTGCTGTGGTTTTACCAAATAAGATTTTATCTTCCGTAATCAATAAAAAAAATACCAAATGGGGAATGTTGATTGATCTACAGCGATGCTACGGCTGTAAAAGCTGCGCTGTGGCATGCAAATCGGAGTTCGACACCAGGCTGGGTGTTTTCAAAAGCAATGTAATTGAACATGATACAGGCAAGTATCCAAATGCCGGCAGGAATTTTTTACCATGGCTCTGTAATCATTGTACTGATCCGCCCTGCGTGGAAGCCTGCCCGACAGACCCGATTACAAAAACGCATGACGGTGTTTCTTATGAGGCAAAAGCGACCTATAAAAGACCGGATGGCCCTGTTTTATATGACATTGAAAGGTGTATTGGATGCCATGCCTGTGTTGAGGAGTGTCCATATAAGGCAAGATATATAGATCCATTATTAAGAGCAGGAGAGGAACCGGAAAATAATGCAATTGGAAAATGCACGTTTTGCATGCATCGGGTTGAGCAGGGTATTGAACCAAGTTGTGTAAACACATGTCCTGGAAATGCACGGATTTTTGGAGACTTGAACGATCCTGATAGTGAGCTATCAAAACTTATTAATAAAAATAAGAAGTATGTTCAAACGATTCATTCTGATTATGGGACGTCTCCAAATGTTTATTACCTTGATTACAATAAAGAGACATTTGATGAAGGAACCGATATTAGAAATGAAGTGCCTTTCGAGTTTGGTCAAAAAAGAAAATAAAAATCGGAGTTGTTATGAGTACATCAATTACTAGAAGAGATTTTATAAAAATTAGCGCCCTTTTTAGTGCTTTGGGAAGTGCGGGAAAACTCTTTGGTGAAGCTTCTTCACCATCCGGGACTAAAGCTTATTCCATCCCCGGAAAGAAAAGAAAAATTATTCCTTCATCATGTTGGCAGTGTGTATCCAGAGATACGATTATTTGTCGTGTTGAAGATGGAAAATTAGTCAAAATTGAGGGTAATCCTAAATCTATCCGAAACCGGGGAAAGATCTGCGCAAAAGGTCAAGCAGGTATTAATCAGGTTTATGATCCGGATAGAATCCTGTATCCGATGAAGAGAATGGGAAAACGTGGTGAAGGAAAATGGAAGAAAATTACATGGGATGAGGCATTGGAAGAATTAACCGGAAAATTAAAAAAACTAAAAGACAAGAACAGTCCGGAGAAATTCATGTTTCATTATGGAAGGATGAAAGGATCCGATTCAAAAATTGTTAAGAATTTTTTAACTGCGTACGGTACAAAAACAATTGGCAACCATACTTCCATTTGTGAGGGGGGAAAATGGACAGCCCAGGAACTGACTTGGGGCAAACATTACGATGTCTGGGATTTCGAAAATACCAATCTGATTGTAAATTTCGGATCAAACTTCCTGGAAGCCCATACATCTCATATCCAGGCGGCTCAACGAGGTACCAATGCACTTGCGAAAGGTGTAAAAATGTATACGTTCGATGTGCGACTGTCAAACACTGCTGCCAAAGCAACGGAATGGGTTCCGATAAAACCAGGAACCGATATTGCGGTTATGCTTGCAATGGCCAATGTCATTATGAAGGAAAAATTGTATGATAAGGAATTTATTGACCAATGGACCAACGTATCGGTACGGGAACTGAAAAAACATCTTAAGCCCTTTACACCAAGATGGGCCGAAAAAGTAAGTGGCGTCCCAGCTAAAAAGATTGAAAAAATTGCAATCGAATTTGGTAAAGCGAAGCCTGCGATTTTAGTTACTTACCGCGGGGCAGTCGCCCACTATAACGGTATCCAAACAGAACGAGCCAAATTTATGCTGGAAGCCATATGCGGTTACCTGAATATGAAAGGTGGAACCAATCAAGCTGTTGGTCCGAAGTGGAAATATCCGAAAACGAAAGGACATACAAAAAAATTAAAAATTGTTGACGGTTTTCCGGGGACGGTTGCCTATCCGACTCACCATGTTAACCATCAAGTCCTTAAGATGATTAAAGATGGTAGCTATGGCCGTCCTGACATCTACATGACTTACTGCTACAACCCGGTTTTCGTTACAGGTGAATGTGCTGAAAACATTGCAATATTAAAAGACGAATCAATCATTCCCTATCTGGTTGCGGTTGATGTTTTTATGAGTGAAACAACCGCTCTGGCTGATCTTATTCTTCCTGATGTCACTTATCTTGAACGGTGGACCTGGGATGATATGGCTTCTTTCGCAATGATTCCTGAGTTTTACTTGAGGCAGCCGGTGATTAAGTCGTTGGGTGAAGCGCGTCAATTTCAAGACGTCGTCTGTGAAATAGCAAATCGGTTGGGATTGGATCTTGGTTTTGACTCAACGGTTGATTTTATTAAAAAATCCTGTGAGCTGAGCAAAATTGATTTTGCACTACTGAAAAAAGAAGGCGTATGGCACGATCCTAGTGCAAAACCCAAATATCATCAACATACCAAAGAGATTGCATCCGCTGATTACGAAAGTGATAGGATTCTTTTCGATGAAGAAACAGGTGTTTACTGGGACTGGAAAAAATCAAAGGCAAAATCCAGGGACGAAGCAGTAAATACCGGCTATAGTAACATGAAGAATGCGTATAAAGGATATATTGGACAGCAAATCGGTGACAAAGTATATAAGGGATTCAAACCGGATAAATTGAATAAATCCGGCTTGATTGAAATTTCTTCGGATTTTCTTAAAAAGAAGAACTTCTCAGCAATCCCTGCCTGGATGGAAATCCCGGAACACAGAAACCTTAACAGCCAACAGCTCATTCTAACAACATACAAGGTCAATGTTCAAACCCATTCTCGTACAGCGAATAATTGGTGGTTAACAGAACTGTATCATAACAATCCGGCCTTGCTCAATTCAAAAACAGCAAGAAAGTTTGGGATAAAAAATGGTGATTCAATCAAGATTATCTCAAATGTTGGTGAAATTGTTACTCAAACGAAAGTCATAGAAGGAATTCACCCCGGCGTAATTGCTATAAGTTTTCATCTTGGTCATTGGGAATATGGGGAGTTTGCCAGTGGTAAAAAAGCATCCAGCGGACATAAATGTGTGACCGATTGTGATTTTGTCTGGTGGGACACTTATGGGAAAAATCCTAACTGGATCATTCCCAATAAACCAGACCCGATTGGAGGACAACAAAGGTGGATGGATACAGTAGTGAAAATCCAGAAAGTTTGAAAGCATCTATATACAGGTTCTTGCAGAAGTTGTTCATTGAACCTGATGAGGAATTTCTAAACTTTCTACAACAAAATTCCAAAGAATTGGAAGATATTGGAATTGAGTTTAATGGTTCTCTTAATCTCGAAAACCTTCAAATGGAATATACACGGTTGTTTCTCGGTCCCAAAGGACATATGCCACCTTATGAGTCTGTTTTTCTTGAGGGGAGACTATGGGGAAATTCTGCCAGTGAAATAAAAAATTTCATCCGGGGAATAGGGCTTGAACTCGAAAAAGATATCAATATGCCTCCTGATCATATATCTATTGAGTTTGAAATTCTTGAGAAAATTATTAGCAGTAAAGATGTGGAAATAAACGGAATGTATATAGATTTTTTGAAAAGACATGTTGCATGGATTTTTGATTTCTTGACCCAATTGATACTAAAAACCGAACTGAAATTTTATCAGACATCTTTTGCCTTTTCAAAAGTGTTTCTTAAAGAAGAGATGGCAACCAGTTCCCGGTCTATTTAGGGCTTCCTCAAAAAGCCAGTTTTCGTAAATTAGTTTCATGTTGTAGTTGGTACGGCATCTTTACTATCCAACCGGTTCTTATTTTTTCTACGGATTTCAATGCGTTATGGAGTATAATAGAGCGTATTATCTCAACCCGATGTCCAATTACAAGTAAAAAATAAGAAAAAATGTGGTCACGATACACTGCTGCCACATTCATTACAAATATCACCATGGCAATCCAGCTTTCACTGGTAC